>CAVKXW010000157.1:0-7709 GCA_963660215.1 Bacteroidaceae bacterium
GATGAAAGCAAGATATTTGTTCCCAAAGGATTATATGGCAGACCCATCTGCCAATGTGTTTAACGGTCGCTTATATGTTTACCCATCCCATGACTGGGACAGCGGTGAGTGCTTCGACGACGATGGTGGTCACTTCCAGATGAAGGATTATCACGTACTCTCTATGGATGATGTGATGGAGGGCGAGGTAACCGACCATGGCGTTATCCTCGACGTGAAGGATGTGCCTTGGGCAGAGAAGCAGATGTGGGACAACGATGTGGTGGAGAAAGATGGCAAGTACTATCTCATCTTCTCTGCCAAGGATTACAATGGTGTGTTCCATCTCGGTGTGGCTGTGGCTGATAAGCCAGAAGGCCCATTCGTTCCTAATGCCGACCCTATCCGCAAGTCGTATAGCATCGACCCATGCGTGTTCAAGGATGATGATGGCAAGATATACTGCTACTTCGGTGGTATCTGGGGTGGACAGCTCCAGTGGTACAAGGACAACAAGGCTCTCAAGTGCGAGCATCTGCCAGAGGGCAAGGAGGATCCACTGCCATCTCGTGTGGCAATGATGAACGATGATGTGCAGCAGTTTGCCGAGATGCCAAAGCCTGTCGTTATCGTGGATGAGGAAGGAAAGGTGCTCCCTGCCGATGACCCACATCGCTTCTTCGAGGCTAGTTGGATGCACAAGTACCAGGGCAAGTACTACTTTAGCTACTCTACTGGCGATACCCATCTCCTCTGTTATGCGGTAGGCGATAATCCATATGGTCCTTTTACCTATAAGGGTGTTATCCTAGAACCTGTGGTAGGTTGGACAACTCATCATAGCATCGTGGAGTACAAGGGACAGTGGTATCTCTTCCATCACGACTGCGTGCCATCCCATGACACCACTTGGCTTCGCAGTCTGAAGGTTGTCCCTCTCTTCTATGATGAGGACGGCAACATCCAGTTGGTGAAGACAGACGAATAGACATTAGGTTTTAATGAATAGAATAGTTGATACAACAAGTTAATGTTAGTTAGTTTAGAAATGGGCAGCATCTTCGGGAAGGAGATGCTGCTTTTTATTTTCCTTGTGTAGGGTCAAGCAAGCGAATATCTAATAATAAAGGTTAAATCCGTATCTAAAGTTTTAGATTTATGAGGCAGAAAGCACCAAACAAGCTTGATTTCTCCTATCTTTGCATCAAAATTTAAAAGTTTAGATAAAGTAAGAAATTTAAAACAGATATGGGAAGAAATCATGAGTTTAAGACGCTGACCCGAGCAGAGATGCAAATTATGAACATCTTGTGGGATAATGGCAAAGGAATGACTACCCATGAAATCATAGACAAATATCCTGAGCCACATCCTGCTTACTCCACGATAGCCACCTTTATGAAAATCTTGACAAACAAGAAGTTCGTCGATTCCCATAAGCAAGATGGCGGTGGAAAGACCTACGTTTATTATCCACTGGTGCCAAGGGCTGAGTATACTCGGATGGCGATGAAGGAAGTGAAGGATTCCTTCTTCGGGGGAAGTCTTCATGCACTTATCTCGTTCTTTGCGAAAGAGGAAGAGCTATCCGACAAAGAATTGGAGGAGATACTGGAACTCATTGATAAGAAAAACAAATAAGAAAAGAAATCTATAGGAGATATTCGTATGATATTAACTTATGCCATTAAGTCTGCCATCATCTTGGCATTGCTATATGTCTGTATGATGCCCATCTATGATAAGGAGACGTTTCATCGCTTCAATCGCTTGCTAGCCGTTGGATCTATGCTCTTCTCCCTATTCGTTCCCTTGCTACATATACCAGTGTCTGGTAGAGAAACGTTGCCAGGACAAATGATAGGGAGGCGAGTCATAGAATTGCCTGCTGATTTTACTGTTGTAGTTTCTGCCCATGGAACAAGCATGAGTGCTGGTTGGAATTGGGCTACTATCATAACCTATTTATATATAGGTGGAGCTATTCTGGTAGCCTTGGTGTTGCTAGTGCAAACCTGTCGGTTACTTTATGGGCTTAGAGATGGTATTCGGATGTCAGATGGCAAGGGTAATACAATAGTTCTGCTAAGAGGTAAGGTGAGTCCTTTCTGCTTCTTTCATACCATCGTGATGAGCGTGGATGACTATGAGCAGAATCGCCACTTTATTCTTGCGCATGAGCAAGAGCACATTCGTCTGCTACATTATTGGGACTTGGTAGTGTTAGCTATAGCAACTATCATACAGTGGTTCAATCCGTTCGTTTGGCTCTTGGGCAAGGAACTGAAAGCCATTCATGAATATGAGGCGGATGAGGCTGTCATAAACAAAGGCATCGATGCAATACAATATCAGAAATTCCTAGTATTCAAGGCGGTCGGCAATCGTCTGCAGCTATTTGCCAACAACTTGAATCGAGGTTCACTAAAAAGTAGAATTATTATGATGAATCACAAAAAATCAAGTAGATGGATGATGCTGAAGGCTTTGGCAGTCATCCCAGTGGCAATGCTCGCAGTGAGTGTGTTCGCTACAGAGGCGGTAACAACACCAGCCGAAGATGTGCACCTTCAGTCGCAGGTAAAGAAGACGCTTCCTACCAAGAAAACTTCTACTCGCAAGAAGACAGCAAAGGTGGTGGAGACTATGCCAGAATTCCCTGGCGGATTTAATGCTATGATGAGTTATCTAGGCAAGAACGTGAAGTACCCAGAGTCTGCAAAGGCTGCCAAGAACCAAGGGAAATGCGTGGTTCGCTTCTTGGTAAAGAAAGATGGAAGCATAGAAGAGGTTTCTGTGGCGCAATCTTCTGGTTTCAAAGCATTGGACGATGAGGCTGTAAGAGTAGTTAAGTCTATGCCTAAGTGGAAACCTGGTACGCAGGATGGCAAGCCTGTCGATGTCTCTTATATGGCTCCGCTAGTCTTCAAGCTAGATTAGAAATGATCATACCTTATCTTATCGTCATGGCGATTACCGTAACCGCCATGACGATTCTGTTTGCAAAGATACAAAAAGTTTTTTGAATTGTGTTATATGATTGTTATTTTTAGGTTATTTCCGTCAGATTAAAAGGATTTTTGGATATTTTTGTTTACCTTTGTCGCCAGAAACCAATAATTAATGATAATTATGTTGAAATTACTATTAAAGTTATGGTGGCTCCAGCAGCGACGCAACTTCCACAAGCGTGATGCCATCGTGGGCTGTTACCTCCTCTTCCTCTATGTGGTGATGGGAGTGAGCTTCTATCATGGCTACACCAAGAATGGGGGCGATATGGATGCCGAGGATATGCCGGCAACGCTTGGCGCAGGCATCGCCATCGGTATGCTCATCCTCGACATCATCATGAAGATGGTGATGAAACGAGACATCACGGCGATGGACGACTATGTGAAGTCTCGCCCTGTGCCAGAGAAAATCTGGAACCGATTTCTCTTGACCACTAACCTCGTGAGCTTCTGGAACTATGTGCTGCCAGTGCTGATGCTCCCTGTCTTCATCTTCCTCTTGCCTACGGCAGGTCAGGTTATCGTCAGCTTCTTGCTCTTCCTTGCCTTCTCCTATATAGATGGTATCTATATCACTTGCTGGCGCAAGGCTACGGAGTTTATGCTCAAGTGGCCTTTGGTGCTGGGCTGGCTGGGAATGTATGCCATATTGATAGGATATATGATAGTGGGCAGCGTGTTCCCTGTGTGGATGATATGGGCAGGACTCTTTGTCTTGGCATTCGCCGTATTCGCTGGTCTCACGGTTTATCTCTATCATCTGAAGATATACAATGAGCAGAAGCGTAAGGTGAGCCGATTCCGTGGCTTCAACCATATCTCGCTCTTCAGTTTGCAGTATATCGGGACTATGAGAGCCAAACGTATTCGCAACATGGTTATCATGATAACTGCCATCTTCCTCTTCGATGCTTATCTCTTTGCGCTTACGCCGATGGAAACAGATGGGGCGATGAACCAAGATGGAATGGCTGTACTGTATGTGGTGGGAGCGATTCTCTTGCCATCGGTATGCCTCTCGCAATGGACTTTTGGCGTGGAGGCTAACTTCTTCCAAGGATTGATGACGAAACCTGTCAAGATAGAGCAGATGCTTCAGAACTGCTTCTACTTCAATGTGCTGGTGAGCGCTTGTGCCTTGTTGCTTACCATACCATTCCTCTTCCTTGATGCAGGCATCAGTGTATGGGTGCTTGTCTGTGGTTTGGGCTTGGCGGTGTTTGTCAATCTCTTCAACTTGCCTACGTGCCTCTTCTCCTCTCGCTTGGAGATATTCAGCAGTTCGATGTTCAGTATGCAGGGTGCCAATATGAAGATTAATCTCTTCGGCGTTGTCTTCCTGATACCATTGGGAGGTGCGGCTGCCGTCTATTATTTCTTTGGCGAAACGGCTTGGTGCATCACGTGCATCGCCCTTTCCATCATCGCTGTGGTTCTCCACAGATGGTTTATCAGCAAGATAGCGGCGATATTCTATAAGAATAGGTATAAGCGCATGGAGAAGTTCATGGAGAACTAAGGAACATTCAACATTTAACACTTAACATTGAATAAAGATGGATATCAAAATACAGAATCTCAAGAAGATATATAATGGCAATACCGTACTCGACATCGCAGACCTCGGCATCGCATCGGGTGAACTCATCGGTCTTGTAGGTAACAATGGCGCAGGTAAGACAACCTTGCTCCGTCTCATCCTCGACCTCATCAAGGCTGACGATGGCTTTGTGGAGAGCAATGGGTTGAAGGTGAACGAGAGCGAGGCGTGGAAGGAATATACAGGAAGCTATATCGACGGCAAGTTCCTCATCGACTTTCTCACTCCAGAGGAATACTTCGATTTCATAGCTTCTGTCTATCAGATTGACGACGAGACCTTGAAGGAGCGTTTGGCTGCGTTCGAGGGCTTTATGCACGATGAAATCATGGGCACGAAAAAATATCTCCGTGACTTCTCGCAGGGCAATCGCCAGAAGGTGGGCATCATTGGAGCGATGATTGTCAACCCAAAGGTACTTCTCCTCGACGAGCCTTTCAACTATCTCGACCCTTCCTCGCAGATGAGCATCGCCCACATGATTCAGCGCATCTGCAAGGAGCAGGGCACCACGGTCATCATCTCCAGCCATAATCTCAACTTTGTGGCAGACATCTCCTCTCGCATCTTGCTGCTGGAGAAAGGCAAGCTCGTCAAGAACTTGCAGAATACCGATGGCGCGGCAATCGCCGAACTCAATGAGTATTTCGGCATTCAGGCTGAGTAAGTTTTTCAACACATACAATCTCTCTCCGCATCGCCTTGGAAACTGTAATAGTTCCAAGGCGATTCTCATTTTTTTTGTTAAACAACAATAATTATAAATGTATTTATTATAAGAGTATTTATAATTTTTGTATCTTTGCTTCCGAACTAGTGATGAAGTACGATGGAAATACCTTTTATGTATGGCAGACTCGCTGAGCGAGAGAGCTTTATAGACAGAGTGGAAGACCGAAGGGAGTTGAAAAACTTTCTCCGTCATGGTATCAATGTCATATTGGTTTCGCCAAGAAGATGGGGAAAATCTTCCTTGGTGAAGACTTCCATGGATGAATTGATGCAAGAAGACTCCAAAACAAAAGTGTGCTTTATGGATGCCTCAAAGATTCATACAGAAGAGGAATTTTACAATAAGTTTGCTTCTGTTGTTATCCAAGGGGTGTCTTCCTCGTTGGAGCAAAAACTCAGCGACCTAGTGAAGTTCATCAATCGTTTCACTCCTAGCATTACCATTGCTTCCGACCCGATGAACAGTGTGGAGGTGAATCTAAAAGTGAATCCTGTGAAGGACAGCCCGGAGCACATTCTGCAATTACCTGAAAGAATAGCTGAGGCAAAGGGAATTAAGATTATCGTTTGTATCGATGAGTTCCAGCAACTAGCCAATTTGCCAAAATGGAAAAACTTGGAGGCTATGCTACGTGCCGAGTGGCAGTTGCAGCATCATACCACTTATTGCTTATATGGCAGCAAGATGCACATGATGAAGGACATATTTAATAAGGTGACGAGTCCATTCTTCAAGTTCGGGCAGTTGATGAACTTGAAACGGATTTCCAAGGAGTATTGGATTCCTTATATTGTGTCAAATTTTGAGAAGACAGGCAAGTTGATTACCACAGAACAGGCAGAGATGGTTTGCGAACGAGTGCAGTACAATTCCTGGTATGTTCAGCAATATTGTTTCTTCTTGTGGTCGCATACCGAGAAGTTGGTTACCCAAGAAGTATTGGATGAGCAACTGCAACTTGTATTAGATACTAACGAGGACTTGTTCTTGACAGAGATGGATTCGCTTACAGCTACCCAAGTCGGTATGTTGCGAGCGATAGCTTCTGGTGCAACCCATCTCAATGCCAAGGAAACGGTAGAGCAATTCGGACTGGGGCAACCCCAAAGCATTACTCGCAACAAGAAAGTTCTGGTAGAGAAAGATTTGCTGGAAAAGCGAATGAATGAGTTCTCTTTCGTTGACCCCGTCTTCGAGCTGTGGCTGAAAAGGGAATATGGCATATAGTTGAGTTAAGATTATATAAATTCTATTATAGAATTTGTATAATTATATGAAAGTGCTTATCTTTGTGCTGAAAATAAAGCAATTAGGAAGATATGGCAAGAGTGAGAAATCCCTTTGTGGTAACTGGTAAGATAGAAAAAGAGTACTTCTGCGACAGAGTCGTGGAGTCGAAAGCTATCGAAAAGTCTATTGGCAATGGCAACAATCTGGTGCTGATTTCCCCTCGAAGAATGGGGAAGACTGGGTTGGTGCGCTATTGCTATGACTTCGAGTTTGATAAGGATGAGTACTACACATTCTTCATCGACATACTGCACACCACAAGCTTGAAGGAGTTTACTTATCTCTTGGGGCGCAAGATATATGAGACAGTGTTGCCGAAGAGCAAGAAGATGATGACAGCTTTTATCCACACCTTAAGGTCTATCAGTGGGCAGTTTGGCTTCGACCCTATCTCCAACACGCCAACCTTCGACTTGAGTCTCGGCGACATCGTGCGCCCTGAGTTAACCTTGGAAGAAATCTTCTTCTATCTCGAACATGCCGACCGTCCGTGCATCGTGACCATCGACGAGTTTCAGCAGATAGCGAAGTATCCAGAGAAGAATGTGGAGGCTTTGCTTCGCACACATATTCAGTCGATGTCCAACTGCCAGTTTATCTTTGCTGGCAGTGAATATCACATCATGCAAGAGATGTTTATCTCTGCCGCCCATCCTTTTTATAATAGTGCTGACATCTTGGAACTGAAAGCGATAGACGAAAAGGTATATTTCGATTTCGTGTCTTCTTGGATGCAGCGTTACGAGAGAACCATCGAACCTGATATGGTGAACATGGTGTATCAGTTGTTTCGGGGCAACACCTATGGAATGCAGCGTACCTTTAATGAGGTCTTTGCGTTGATGAGTGATGGCGAGGCATGTACGAAAGACATTATTCTGCAAGCCATCAACAATATCGTGGACTCCAAGGAACCGCTTTTCCAAGAGATGCTTTCCAATATCCCAGAGAAGCAAAAGCCATTGCTTTATGCGATAGCTGCTGATGGAGAAGTGGAGAAGATAGCTTCCGCCGCCTTTATCCGTAAGCACAAGCTGGCTTCGGCGAGTGCCAACCAGTATGCAGCCAAGCAGTTGATGGCTAATGGCATCAT
>CAVKXW010000158.1:0-7699 GCA_963660215.1 Bacteroidaceae bacterium
GGTGTAAAGCCTATACTCCCGCTTCGGTGGGAGTTTTGCTTTTTATACCTATAACTTTTTCATTCAGATTTTCTTTAGCGTGCTTAGCGATACTTTTTGCCTCCTCGTAGCACCTAACGATATCCTCATAGATATAGGCATGTCTTGCCAGAGCAATGCTTTATGTTGCTACCTCTTCGAACATTTCGAAGACGATAGCTTCATTCTTGTTCTGTTCCATATTATTATTGCTTATTCTTATTTTCTAGTATAACCCATGCGCCAGCGTTTACTCTACCTTCATGTCGAATAATGCCAGCTTTTTGCAATACAGCTAAGTCTCGTTCTATGGTACGTTGTGTTACCGACAGGGTTTCCGACATGGCTTTACCTGTAGCAAGTGGATTTGCCCTGATGATAGAAATGATAATCTTTTGACGATCAGAGAGTTTTATCACAGATTTGTTTCCGACATTTGTTTCCGACATGTTTCCGACATTTATGTCGGTATTGGTGACTTTTCTCGTAAGATTATCACCATACTTTGCGTCTCGCTCTTTTATCATTTCAGCTAGAGATTTGCGTTGTATGGTGGCTATCACACCACCGCCATTCTCCTCAATAACAGGTAATGGCAAGTTCTCTCTTTCAAACTCTTCTGTTATTTTCTTAAAGCCACGTCCCCAAGTTTCCACAAAGCCAGCTTTATAGAAGACATTGGCTATGTTATGGTTACGAGGGTAAGAAGCATGCTTCTTTAACAAATCTGCAGGAGTCAGTTCTTTTGGTAATAAACCGTAGTTCCACAATTCGATGCTACTATCATACACTCGCATCTGAATGGCTGGCCCTGTATAGTCTTTGTGTGCAATGGCATTGTATATCAACTCTCTTAGGGCCTTCTCTGGTATCTCCAACTGTTCGATACGCAGCAATCCTTCGTAGTGGATAGGAGAGAGCAGATACTTAGCACGCAATGCTTCCACCACATGGGTTGCCATCTGAATGAGATTGCCATCAATAACATCTTGGAGAATCAAATCACTTTCGTCAGTGTGAAAACGACCTAGTTTGAATACTGCAGATGGGAAAAACTGTTCTACGTGTTTGCCGAAAAGCAGGATAGCGGCATTCTTGAGTTCTCCTTCCCTTGTATATAATCCAAGATTGCGTAATACATCTTCGGTGGAAGCGTTAGCCTCTGATTCATCTGTGCGACCAGCATATATACTGCATCTCAAAAAATAATCAATGGCTTTACGATCTATATCATCAATGGTTGCACCATACACAGGAATGTCGTCCCATGAATGCCCCATCTTGTTCATGATGAACTGCTGTAAGGCGAGCCCTTTAAGTTCTTGCTTCGTGGAACCACTTCGATAATGGTATGTTCCTTTATACGCAATAGGCATGTTGCTTGGAGACACCACTATTTCTATGTATTCCTTGTCACCTTCCACGAGAAGGTTCACATCTTCTACGATGCCAAGGTAATTGACTATCTTGTTGGGAATGTCCTCCAATAGCTTCTTGGCATTAGGCACACCTATCACTTCTTTCTTGTCGTTCACACCTATATAGATGCGACCGCCTTGGGCATTGGCAAAGCCACAAACCCATTTGAGGTATTCATCTCGCCAAGACTCTTTGTATTCTGTATTTTGACTTTCACTTTTCATCGTATCTAATCCTCCTTATTCTTCATTGTTATTGATTCTCGATTCTATTCTTTTTTCCCTACCGATGGTCTCGGGAAACTTGTAGGTGCCCCAACCAATCTCCTTGCGATTCTTGTTGATGCGCTCGTCGTACCACCAGTCGTAGTGCTCACGAGTAATCATCTGCAAGTCCCAGGCCTCGTGTACTTGGGCGGCAATGGAAACACCGTAAAGTTCCTTGAGGTCTATCATTTCCTCTAGCGTCAGGAAAACTCGCTTGCTGCCTCCCATTTCAGTTGTGAAGGTTTCTTTCGGGAAGAGAAAGTAGCTTGCAAACTTGTTGCATCGCTTCTCTATGTCAAATTCTGAATCCTTTGGAAACGTGAGCAGAAGATGGGCTAGCTCATGGCAAGCCGTGAAACGCAAGCGTTCTACAGAAGTTTTGGCTTGCTGGAAGTCGAGCACTATCAGTGGATGCTTCTTGTCTGCCCAGGTGCTTAGACCCAATACGTTTTCTGGCAACTTGCCCGACATGATCTTGATGCCTTTACGCTCCAACAGTCTGATGACGCTGGCTATCGGTCCGTCGCCGCAGTGCCATCTCTCCCGAAGAAGGTCGGCGGCTTGGATGGCATCTTCCAGGGTGGTGACTGATGTGCCCTTGTTGGGGTTCTCAAAATGAGAGGTGATGCCTGCCTTCTGTTCCTTGGCGAGGTATTGCTCTGTCCAAAAGGAGAGCTGGGCTTCTATTGCTTGCAGTTCGGCATCGGATAGCTTGCCGTTGGAAGTGGAGCGAAGCATAGGCATGTCTATGCTCATGTTGGTTCCCTCGAAATATGCTTCGCTGATGCATAGGGCGTTTGCCAAAGCCATCATGGCATCACGTTTAGGGAGCATGATGCCTCTCTCGTATCGGGATATACTTTGTTTGGTGATGGCACCGCCTGTTCGCTCAACGAGTTTGTCCATGCTGAGTCCCATCATCAGTCTTGCTTCGTGCAGTCGTATCGAAAATTGTTTCTTAGGCATATTGTTACTAGCTTTATTTTGTTTACAAAAATAATAAAAATAATAGGATGTGTAACTATTTGTAAACAGTAATTAACGGAAAAATGATACTTTTCTGCTTTTATAGTAGTTTGAATGTGTAAAATAGGGGATTACACCTTATTATATAAAGGAGGAAGATACATAAATCGCCCAGTAAAGGCAAAGGCATAGCTGAAGCTAAGGGCTTTTGCCGTTATTACTGGGCGATTGTTTGATATGTTGGTGAAGGATGTTCTTACAAACCTCTAGCCTTGAGCAATCCAGAGGCATCCGGGCTCTTCATGCCAGTGAAGTCGGTGAACATATCCATCTGGTCATTGGTGTTGCCACGGCTCAGAATCTTGTCGCGGAATGCCTGGCCAACGGCTGGGTCGAGAGCACCATGCTGGGCGAAGTAGTCGGCGATGTTTACGGCAAGTACCTCTGTCCAAAGATAACTGTAGTAGCCAGCGGCGTAACCGCCGCCCCAAACGTGGTTGAAGTATGAGGTCGAGTAGCGAGGAGGTATCTGGTTGTCGAGCAAGCCGATGTTGTGGAGGGCTTCTTTCTCGAAGGCTCCTGCCATATAGGCTGACGGAATCTCCTCTGGAGTCAACTCGTGCCAAGCCAAGTCGAGACAGGTGGCTGCCAGGTTCTCGCCCAAGGCGTAGGCAGTCTGGAAGTTGATGCTCTTCAACATGCGCTCCTTCAGGTCGGCTGGCATCGGAGCACCCGTCTCGGTATGGCGAGCGAAGTGATCGAATATCTCAGGGATGGAGGCGAACGACTCGTTAAACTGCGATGGCATCTCCACAAAGTCGCGAGCCACGGCTGTGCCCGAGAGTGTGTTGTACTGGCAGTTGGAGAGAATGCCGTGCAGGGCATGACCGAACTCGTGGAAGAGGGTGCAAGCCTCGTCCCAAGTGATGAGCGATGGCTGACCTTCCGGTGCCTTGGCATAGTTGCATACATTGTAGATGATAGGCAACTGTCCACGCTGCTTGCTCTGCTTGGCGAAACTGCTCATCCAGGCACCGCCTCGCTTGGTAGGGCGACGGAAGTAGTCGCTATAGAAGAGGGCGAGAGGTTTGCCGTTCTTGTCGCTAATCTCAAACACCTTCATGTCTGGGTGATAGGTCGGGATGTCCTTGCGCTGCTTGAAGTTCAAGCCATATACACGATGGGCGGCATAGAACACACCGTTCACCTGTACGCTGTCGATGTTGAAGTATGGCTTCACCTCGTCGTCGGTGATGTTGAGCATCTCTTTCTTCATCTTCGCCGAATAGTAGAAGCGGTCGTATGGCTGTAGCTTGAAGTCCTTGCCCTGTGTCTTTTGGGCGTATGCCTCGATGTCACGGGTCTCGGCTTCAGCCTTAGGCGCATACTCCTTGATGAGTTGCTGCAAGAAGTCGTTGACGTTCTTCGAGTTCTTCGCCATGGTCTTTTCCAAAGAATAATCGGCGTAGTTGTCGTATCCCATCAACTGTCCCTTCTCCGCACGTAGCTTGGCTATCTCGGTCACGATAGGGAAGGTGTTGAAGTCTGGGTTGGTGGCATCGGCACGATGGATGCTAGCCTCATATACCTTGCGACGAAGTTCACGGTTGTCGAGGTTGGTGAGGATGGCTTGCTGGGTGGTGTTCACGATGACGATGCAGTATGGTGCCTTGCCCCCACGGTTCTCGGCATCCTTCTTGCATTGGGCGATGTCGGCATCGCTGAGACCTGCGAGCTCTTCCTTGTTGTTTACCCAAACCACGGCGGCGTTGGTGGCGGCAGGCAGGAGGTTGCCCCACTGCTGTTGAAGTTCGGATAGACGAGAGTTGATTTGCTTCATGCGCTCCATTTTTTCCTCTGAGAGGAGGGCACCCGAGCGAACGAAGTCCTTGTAGATGACCTCGGTGAGTCGCTTGTCCTCGCCCTTGAGTTTCTTGTATTCGTTATCATAGACATACTTGACGCGCTCGAATAGTTGCTTGTTGAATGAAATCTCGTTGCTTAGTTGGGTGAGCATCGGGGAGACCTTCTTTTGTGTCTCGGCGATGACAGGAGTCTTGTGGGCACTGGTGAGTCCGAAGAATACGCTGGTCACTCGGTCGAGCATCACTCCACTCTCCTCGTAGGCGAGGATGGTGTTCTTGAAGTTTGGCTTCTGCTTGTTGTTGACGATTTTCTGAATGTTCTCTCTCTGGTTTTTGATGGCAGCCTCGATGGCAGGGAGATAGTCGCTCTCCTGAATCTTGTTGAAGTCTGGAGCACCGAAAGGGAGTGTGCTCTTCTGCAAGAGAGGATTCTGTCGGTTGCCGCCCGCAGTCTGGGCATCCA
This sequence comes from Bacteroidaceae bacterium, assembly GCA_963660215.1. Classification (GTDB taxonomy): domain Bacteria; phylum Bacteroidota; class Bacteroidia; order Bacteroidales; family Bacteroidaceae; genus Prevotella. The sequence goes on from CAVKXW010000158.1 coordinate 4,998, forward strand.
TCATGGTTGGCATCTGCAAGAGGGCAGCCGCCAAACCGAAAGTTAGTAATGTCTTGTTTAGTCTCATATTATGCTATTATTTTGTTTATTTCGATTGTAGATATGCTCTTCTGATACGGAAATGCACAATTTGGTTACAAAGATACATTTTTTTTTTGATATTTTCTTGCTGTTTTCGAATAAAAAGTCTAATTTTGCATCAAAATTAAATCAAGTGTTAAGTATGAAACGAATATTGATGACGGCTTTCAGCATGATGTTTGTCGTGCTGATGGCGAATGCCCAGGGGGCATTGAAGAGAGTGTATAACGAGACCATCGACCCAATGGCTCAGATAGATGAGGCTTTGGTGAAGGCGAAGGCTGATGGCAAGTTTGTGGTTTGTCAGGTGGGTGGCAACTGGTGCCCATGGTGCTTGAAGTTTGCTGACTTCGCAGAGAAGGACACGGCGGTCAACAAGGCAATGAGCGACAACTTCGAGTATATCCATGTGAATTACAATCCTCGCAAGTCGGGTGGTGATGAGGCGCAGCAGAAGGCAGCCCAGTTGATGAGTCGTCTGAACAATCCTCAGCGTTTCGGCTTCCCAGTCTTCGTGATATTGGATGAAACAGGAAAAGTGCTTCATATCCAAGACTCCAGCTTCTTGGAGGAAGGCAAGGGGTATAGCGAGGAGAAGACCCTCCGATTCTTGAAGAATTGGACACCGAAGGCGGTGAATAAGTAAGCCATTGCTCTATCTTTTAGCAGAAATCGGTTGGCTATAGGTCTATCTTTTAGCAAAGTATGCCTGCTTATTGGTCTGTCTTTTAGCAGAAAATAGTTGTTTATAGGTCTGTATTTTAGCAAAAATGATGTGATTTTCTTGCTTATGTCGCAATAAATCAGTAACTTTGCAGCGATTATCACAGATTTATCGTTGAAAGGAAAAATATGGAAGCAAAATATTTAGCAAGAAATATCGACCAAGCTCTCTTGGACTGGAAGGATAGCCCTCGCAGAAAACCATTGTTACTAAGAGGTGCCCGACAGGTAGGAAAGTCGAGCACTGTTAGAAATTTTGGCAAGAACTTCAAGTATTTCCTTGAAGTCAATGTGGAAAGGAATCCAGAAGTTATTGAGTTCTTCAAAGGGAATCGTGATGCGAGAAGCATTACCAATAAACTTTCCGATTTCTTTGACATCCCTGTTATCCCAGGCGAGACCCTTTTGTTCTTGGATGAAATCCAAAAGAGCGAAGATGTTATTCACAGCCTGTGGTTCTTCAAGGAAGACTATCAGGAACTACATGTCATAGCGGCAGGTTCTTTGTTGGAATTTGCACTGAAAGACTTGTCTTCCTTTGGTGTAGGAAGGGTTAGCTCACTCTTCATCTATCCAATGTCTTTCGATGAGTTTCTGTTGGCGACAGGTAAGAAAGGATTGTTGAGAATCAAGCAGAATAGCAATCCGAATTGTCCTTTGGAAAAGGCTTTCTACAATAAGTTAGTGGAATCCTTCCGTAGTTATATGTTGGTAGGCGGTATGCCCGAAGCTGTAGCAACATACGCTGAGACAGGCTCATATAGATATAGCAGCGACATCATCAACGAGATTCTCCAAGGCTATCAAGATGACTTCGCCAAATATGGCTCAAAGGCGAACCCAACTCTTCTTCGCCAAACACTCATCAGTGTAGCGCATCAAGCTGGAGCCAAGTTTGTGTATAGTCGTGTAGAGGGCGATTATCGCTCAGCCGAAGTTAAGGCTGCCTTGGAAATGCTGAAGGATGCTGGGCTTGTCATCCCAACTTATCATACAGATGCCAATGGTGTTCCGCTAGGGGCGGAGATTAATGAGCGAGTTGTCAAATACGTACTGCATGACAGCGGTGTGTTGTTGGCTATACTAGGCATCGACGATGACACCAATGGATTTATCAAGGAAATCATGGTTGAAAACGCTACTGACCTGGTAGGCAAAGGACATATTGCGGAAATGATGGCTGGTATGGAGCTTATCAAGTATTCCTCGCCTCAGAAACACCACCAACTTTATTATTGGCAAAACATGAGCAAAGGCACTTGTGCCGAAGTTGATTATATCATAGCCAGAGGAAGCTGCATTGTTCCTATCGAGGTAAAATCAGGTACAAAAGGTTCCATGAGTAGTATGTACTCCTTGATGAGCAATCCGCAGAAGCATATCGAGAACGGAATTAGATGTTCGTTGGAAAATTTTGGTACATTTCTTAGTCCAGAGGGCAAACGAATCGACATTATTCCCCTCTATGCTATCTCTAACATTTTTAGATAGCTTTTAGCAAAAACGAAGATTGCGTCCACAGTGCGGACGCAATCTTCATTATAATACGGCTGCTACACGGCGGATATGCTTTAGCTTTTCGATTAAAGCATTGTCCTTCTTGGCAGTGTGCATATTGTATTTCATTTGCATTTTTAGGAGAGAGTCTGCTGGAATATCCAATGCAGCCTCGAATATGAGAGCGGAAGTTGTAGTGATAGGACGACGCCCATTTAATATTTCATTGAGGACAGAGTATCCCATCCCAATGCTTTCTGCGAATTTACGTTGGGAGATGCCACGCTCTTCAAGTTCATCTTTGAGAACTTCACCTGGGTGAGTAGGGTAAAAACCAAAGCCTAAATTTGACATAATTGTTCGTTATTATTTATAATGGTTTGACAATTCTAAAATATTAC
>CAVKXW010000159.1:0-7677 GCA_963660215.1 Bacteroidaceae bacterium
CCTTGTAAGCCACCTTATCGATGTTTATCATTTGCGCCAGAATGCGCTTCTGCATAAAGTACATGCAGGCATTGTAACCGCGGTCCAAATAGACGGCACCCACCAAGGCCTCAAACGCATTTCCTCCCATATAACTGTTATGAGAAGAACTGTGTCCATTGGAAAGTATCAGCTGGTTGATGCCCATCTCCTGGGCTAGCTTGTTGAGTGTATCGCGCTGCACGAGCTTGCTTCGGGTATTCGTAAGGAATCCCTCACGCTTGCCTGGGAAGTGCTGGTACACGATGTCGCCCACCACGGCATCCAGTACGGCATCGCCAAGAAACTCAAGGCGCTCGTTGTTCACAGGCTTGCCCTTGTTGTTGCGGTGCATGATGCTCTTGTGCATCAACGCCAGCTTGTAATAGCTGATGTCGTGTGGATAAAAACCAAGGATTTCGTACAAAGAAAAATAAAGCTCTTTGTCCTTGCGGAAAGAGAGCTTTATTCTATCTATAAAATTATTCAGCATACTTCTTGAATACTACACAACAGTTGTGACCACCGAATCCGAATGTGTTGCTCAATGCAGCACGAACCTCACGCTTCTGAGCTTTGTTGAAGGTAAAGTTCAAGTTGTAGTCGAGCTCTGGATCCTCGTCACCCTCTTCGTGGTTGATAGTAGGAGGAACGATGTCGTTCTTCACACTAAGAACACAAGCCATAGCCTCTACTGCACCAGCAGCGCCGAGGAGGTGACCAGTCATAGACTTGGTAGAACTGATGTTGAGCTTGTAAGCAGCGTCACCGAAGACTTCCTTGATAGCCTTAGCCTCAGAGATGTCACCTACGTGGGTAGATGTACCATGGACATTGATATAGTCGATGTCCTCTGGCTTGAGGTTGGCGTCTGCCAATGCGCGCTGCATAACGAGCTTCGCACCGAGACCCTCAGGATGAGAAGCTGTGATGTGATAAGCATCAGCGCTCTCGCCCTCGCCTACCATCTCTGCATAAATCTTCGCACCACGAGCCTTGGCGTGCTCCAGCTCCTCAAGAATCAAGCAGCCGGCACCCTCGCCCATGATAAATCCATCACGGCTTGCGCTGAATGGACGTGAAGCATGCTCTGGGTCGTCATTACGTGTAGACAATGCGTGCATAGCGTTGAAACCGCCTACACCACAAGCGCAGATAGCAGCCTCGGCACCACCGCTCACGATGATGTTAGCCTTGCCAAGACGAATCAAGTTGAAGGCATCAGCCAAAGCGTTGCTTGAAGATGCGCATGCAGATGTGGTAGTGTAGTTAGGTCCGTGGAATCCGAAGTGGATGGAAATCTGACCTGAAGCGATATCAGCGATCATCTTAGGGATGAAGAATGGGTTGAACTTAGGACCGTTCTCCTCGTGAGTACCGTAGTACATCACCTCATCCTCGAATGTCTTGATACCACCGATACCTACACCAAAGACAACACCTACATTGTCCAAGTCTTCCTTCTCAAGATCGATGTTAGCGTCCTTAACACCCTGCATAGCGGCAATCATAGCCAACTGAGTGTAACGGTCGAGCTTGCGAGCTTCCTTACGGTCAATCCAATCGTTGACGTTCAGGTCCTTAACCTCGCAAGCGAACTTGGTCTTGAAAAGGGTTGTATCGAAATGAGTAATAGGCGCAGCACCGCTCTTACCAGCGAGAAGGTTATTCCAGGTATCCTCTGGATTATTTCCCAATGGAGTTACGGCACCAAGACCTGTTACAACAACTCTCTTTAATTCCATTTATTATGATTTAGTGGCTAAATTACTTAGCGTTCTCCTCGATGTAAGCGATAGCGTCACCTACAGTAGCAATCTTCTCAGCCTTATCGTCTGGGATAGAGATAGAGAACTCCTTCTCAAACTCCATGATCAACTCTACTGTATCCAATGAATCTGCACCGAGATCGTTTGTGAAGCTTGCCTCTGGCTTAACTTCTGCCTCATCAACACCGAGCTTATCAACGATAATTGCCTTTACTTTGCTTTCAATTTCTGACATAATTGTAACTTTTAAAATGTTTATAAATTAATTTCTAATTAAAAATTCGAGTGCAAAGGAACACATTTTTTTTAATATACACAAATATTTTGGCTAAAAAAGTACCTTTTGGTGCACAAACACCCCTAAATTGTGCACTCTTTTTGCCTTTTTTCTCTTTTTTGTTGGCGATTTAAGATAAAATTGTTACTTTTGTAGGGTATTTAATTAAACATTTCACACCGTATGACATTTACAGAAAAAGCCAATAAGATATTTAATCAGGCGATAGCCGATTATCATATCAAGGACAACATCGACACTCCTATCCAGAATCCTTACGAGGAGGGTACTATCGAGAACCGTCTCTATCTCAAAAACTGGATAGATACCGTGCAGTGGCATTTCGAGGACATCATCCGCGATCCTCAGATAGATCCTGCCGAGGCGCTCGTCTTGAAACGTCGCATCGACAAGAGCAACCAGGATCGCACAGACCTCGTGGAGCAGATAGACTCTTACTTCCGTGATGTATACAAGGATGTAAAGGTACAGGCAGACGCTCGCATCAACACCGAGAGTCCTGCTTGGGCGGTAGACCGCCTGAGTATCCTCGCCCTCAAGATTTATCACATGAAGGAGCAGGTGGAGCGCCCTGAGGCTTCCGCCGAGCACAAGGCTAAGTGCCAGGCTAAGCTCGATGTGCTCTTGGAACAGCAGGTAGACCTATCCACAGCCATCGACCAACTGCTGGAAGACATCGAGGCGGGCAGAAAGTATATGAAGGTGTATCGCCAGATGAAGATGTACAACGACCCTTCCACCAACCCTGTACTTTACAACCAGAAATAATATAAGGGAATAGGGGAGTTCACCGCAACTTTCCCTATACCTTATTATATATAAGAGAAAAAAAGAATGAAGACTGAGCATATCCTAGTGATGAGATTTTCAGCCATGGGCGATGTTGCCATGGCGGTACCTGTGGTATATTCCTTGGCTAAACAATATCCACACGTCAGGGTCACGGTGCTCAGTCGTCCGTTCGCCCGTCCGTTCTTCGACCATCTGGCTCCCAATGTCAACTTCATGGAGGCTGACATCAAGGGGGAGTACAAGGGTATCAAGGGACTGAATGCGCTTTATCGCCGACTTATCGCCAAGCAATTCACGGCGATAGCCGACCTGCACAGTGTGCTCCGTTCCGATTATCTGCGTATGCGATTCAATCTGGCTAGCTTCAAGGTGGCACATATCGACAAGCATCGCAAGGGCAAGCGTAAGTTGGTGGCAGCATCGGGCAAAGTCCTCAAGCAGCAACCTACTTCCTTCCAAAATTATGCCGACGTGTTCGCCGAACTGGGTTATCCCATCAAGATGGACTTTTCTTCTATCTATGGCGAGGGCAAGGGAGATTTATCCACACTTCCAGCATCGGTGTTCGGAGTAGGGGAGAACAGTATCTCGCTAGATGCTAACCCTCTGATAGAGCCATGGATAGGCATCGCCCCATTCGCTGCACATCAGGGAAAAATCTATCCAGTACAGTTGATGGAGAAAGTTATCCAGCATCTTATCCACGATTATCCACACAGCCATATCTTTCTCTTTGGCGGTGGCAAGGACGAGACTCCTGTGATGAACGAGTGGGCGGAGAAATACCCACAGGTAGTCAATGCCTCTGCCCAGCTCAATGGTCTGCAGCAAGAACTCTGCCTGATGAGCCACCTCCGAGTAATGGTGAGCATGGACAGTGCCAATATGCACTTGGCATCCTTGGTCAACACCCCAGTGGTGAGCATCTGGGGAGCCACCCATCCATACGCAGGTTTCCTAGGTTGGCACCAAGACCCAGCCAATGCCGTGCAGCTCGACATGCCTTGCCGTCCTTGCAGCATCTATGGCAACAAGCCTTGTATGAGAGGCGACTTCGCCTGTATGAAGAACATCTCTCCAGAGATTGTCGTGGAAAAGGTGGAAGCGGTATTGAAACAGAAGTAAAAGTTCACTATTATAATAATAGGTGAATCTATCCTTAGAAGGGGCTATTTCTCCATGTCATATTGAGGAGAAATAGCCTCTTTTTCTTTTATCCACAAATTCGTGGATAAGTGTCTGTAAAACCCTTATAATAACTTTTTAATAACTTCGTAAATATCCACAGCCCCTATTCCGAGGACAGGGAAATAGGGATATCCACAGGCTTTTCATAAACTTTTAAGAAACTTTTTCGCACTTTTTGACCGAAAAAAGATATAAACTTATTAACTTTGCACCGAATTGGGGAAATGTTGATAAACTCGTTAAAGCATTATGAGCCAAGAACAAGATATAAGAGCCCTCTGCTGATAACTCAGGACAAGACTTGGATAACGATATACGCAAGGATTTATGCATTTTTTTATCCACTTATCCACGGCATATCATCATTCCTATATTCTCTTTTTAAAATTAAAGAATAAAGTAATATAATATTTATGTTATGGTGAAAAAAGAATGGATTGAGAAAGGTTATGTGGATGAACCCGTCGACGAGACCTTGGACTTGAAAGCGGAAATCAGAAAGCTCTGCAAGGAGAAGGATGCTATCATCCTCGCCCACTACTATACGGTGGGAGAGATTCAGGACATCGCCGACTTCGTGGGCGACTCGCTTGCGCTGGCTCGCAAGGCTGCCGAGACCGATGCCAAGGTGATGGTGATGTGTGGCGTACACTTCATGGCGGAGACTTGCAAGCTCTTGAGCCCTGACAAGACCGTGCTCTGCCCTGACCTGAACGCTGGTTGTTCGCTTGCCGACAGCTGCAAGGCTGAGGACTTGAAGAAATACAAGGAGGAGCACCCTGGTTACAAGGTGATCAGTTATGTGAACACCACTGCCGCCGTGAAGGCCTTGACCGACTGTGTGGTGACCAGTGGCAACGCCAAGAAGGTTATCGACAGTTTTCCACAGGACGAGAAGCTCATCTTCGGTCCAGACTACAACCTCGGAAACTACATCAACAGTGTGACAGGCAGAAAAATGTTGCTTTGGAACGGTGGATGCCATGTACACGAGAAATTCTCCGTGGAGGCTATCGTCAAGTTGAAGCAGGAGCATCCTAATGCCGTCGTGATGGCTCACCTGGAGTGCAAGGCACCTGTGCTTGCCGTAGCTGATGTGAAGGGCTCCACAGCCACGATGCTGCATTATGCCGAGGAGCATCCAGAGATTAAGGAGTATATCATCGCCACGGAGGCTGGTATCCTGCATGAGTTGGAGCGCAATTGCCCTAACGTCATCTTCTATCCTGTGCCACCAGAGGTGAGCGAGGGTGGAGTAGGTTGCAGCTGCAACGAGTGCGAGTATATGAAGATGAACTCGCTCAAGAAGATTTACAATGCCTTGAAGTTTGGTTGGCCTACCGTGGAGGTGGATGCAGACATCGCCAAGGAAGCTGTCAAGCCTATAGAAAAAATGCTTTCCCTCTCGTAAGAGAAGTATTTTTGCTTAGTTGAAGTTTCTATTCTGCTGAGTAGAATAGACGTTCCGCTGTGCAGAATATATATTCCACTCAGCAGAATATATGTTCTACACAGCGGAATAGACTTTTCTTTTAATAACAGATACTTTTTCATTTACGACTAATAAAATTAAACCTAAGATATGAACAAGAAATTAATCACTCCGTTACTGGCTCTATGCTGCCTGCCGCTCTCGGCGAAAGTATACACCATTAGTTCTCCAAGCAATGATTTGGTTGTCAACATCAATGTGGATAACTCCATCAAGTGGGATATTAAAAAAGGAAACACAGTTGTGTTAAGCCCTTCACTCTTGTCGTTACAGACTGATAAACAGACATTTGGAGTGAAGGCTAAAGTGAGCAAGGCTTCTGTTGATAACTGGAAAAACGATGGGAACGCCTATCAGCGATTGCTCCTCAGATGCAATGGTTATGATGTCGAGTTCAGAGTTTACGACGATGCGGCTGCCTATCGTTTCATCCCGAAGAAGCCTATCAATAAGGTTATCAACGAGACCTCGGAATATCGCTTCGCTGGCGACTACCAGACTTTCGTGCCTTACGTGAACGATAATCGTGGGGGAGAGCGATGGTGCTATTCCTTCGAGTCTTACTACGACGAGGCACCGATGTCGCAGATGTATAAGGACTCGCTTGCCATCACGCCATTGGCTGTTTGTCTGCCAGAAGGCAAGAAGGCTGTGGTGATGGAGGCGGATGTGGAGAACTATCCGGGCATGTATCTGTTGAGCCATGAGGCGGATGCCCTACAAGCTGCCTTTCCTCCTTATCCTTTGAAGGAAGAAGTGGGTGGATTCAATCGCCTGAACCTCGTGCCTACAGAGCGTGCCAACTATATCGCCCAAAAGGTGAACAAGTTGCCTTGGCGCATCGTGCTCGTAACCGACGAGGACAAGCAGCTCATCGGCAATCGCATCGCCCAGGAACTCGGTCCGAAGTGCAGAATTGCCTCAGACACGCAGTGGATAAAGCCAGGAAAAGTGGCTTGGGATTGGTGGAACAATACCAATCTGACGGGCGTTGACTTCCGTGCGGGCATCAATACCGATACTTATAAGTACTTTGTGGACTTCGCCAAGAAGAACGGCTTGGAGTATATCATCATCGACGAGGGATGGAGCGACCCAGAGGACTTGCTCATCTTCAGCGATAAGATGGATATGAAGGGCATCATCGACTATGCCAAACAGAATGGGGTAGGCGTTATCCTTTGGTCTTCGTGGCGCAACTTGGTGCAGCGTGGACACGAGAAGATGGAGGAAATCATGAAGCACTATGGCGACATGGGCGTGAAGGGATTCAAGGTAGACTTCTTCGACCGTGATGACCAAAAGGCCATCAACTCTGTATATGAGGTGGCAGCGTGTGCCGCCAAGCATCATCTCTTGCTCGACCTGCACGGCATGCGACCATTCGGCGTGCAATTTGCTTATCCTAACATCGTGAACTTCGAGGGTGTGAAAGGCTTGGAAAACTCGAAGTGGGAACCAAGAGTGGGCGATGGACCTATGCACGACCAGCCTCGCTACGATGTAACCATACCATATCTGCGTGCCTTGCCTGGTCCGTTCGACTATACGCCGGGTGCCATGGTGAATGCCGTTCGCTCGCAGTTCTTTGGCAACAACGACCATCCAATGAGCCAAGGCACAAGAGTGCATCAGATGGCTATGTACACCCTCTTCGATGCACCGTTGCAGATGCTTGCCGACAGTCCTACGAAGTACATACAGAACCAGGAGTGTACCGACTTCATCGCACAGATACCAACCACTTATCAACAAGTTATCCCACTGGATGGAAAACTCGGTGAATACCTTGTTGTAGCTAAGAAGAAGGACAAACGTTGGTATATAGCCGCCATGACCAACTGGCAGGCTCGCGACCTCACCATCGACCTCTCCCAGCTCTCTGGTTTCAAGCAAGGCAAGGCGAATATCTTTGCCGATGGCATCAATGCCGACCGTGAGGCTACCGATTATAAGCATACTTATCAACAGGTAAATGCTGGGGATAAGCTTCAGGTACATCTAGCCCCAGGTGGTGGTTGGACAGCCATTATTGAATAATTCATCAGGGCGAACGCATTTTGAAGCGTTCGCCCTGTCATGCTGACGAATAATCGCAAATTTCCTCATAAGCGATTACA
>CAVKXW010000160.1:0-7639 GCA_963660215.1 Bacteroidaceae bacterium
GATGACTAATAGGCTTAAAATATTCGTCTTCATAATTTTGTAGAATATTGGCAAGATTGGCGACATGAACCGCCACAGCTAACCGCACATAATCCTTTGCAACTATGGTCACATGTTCCTTTGCAGTTTTCTATACATGTGTTTTTGCAAGTGAAAGCACAGTTTTGTGTGCATCCACCCTTGCAAGACGAGGTGCATCCTCTGGAACATTTGTTGACACAACTAGATTGGCAAAATGATTCGCAATTACCTTCACAAGTTTTTGGCTGAATTATTTTAGTTACGATATTTGTCGCAGTGGTTGGTAAAACGAATAAAGGTAATGTCGCAAGTGAAAGCTTGCAGAATAGTCTCCTGCTGATTTGGACGTTATTTCTCATTTTGCCATTCTTTTCTAATCTCAAATGGATCAAGGTAATTTATCTCTTTTATTTCCTTGTTAGGTAGAAAACTTCCGAGGGTACGAATGTCTGCCAAAAGTTGGCGTGACACATTTCTTTCCAAATGGGCAACAACGCATTGCTCATGGCTTGGAGTATTCACTTCAAGCGTGGTCTTGCGGTTCAGATAAATACAACGTTTGCATTGGTATGCATCGCAATTACGGCAAATAGGGGCATGGTCAAGCTTGTATAATTGAGGATTCTTGATGTCCAATCCATCTTTTAGAGAACCAATGCTATAACCTTTTTGACATACTTCTGCCAATGAGTTTTCATTTCCATCACATTCTCCCGATAGGTAAAAGGCTGGGCAAACATAGAACTTTCCATCCGGTGCCAAAGTTATATTTTCTGTGCCTGCATTGCAGTTGTTCATGCTGTCAAGCATTATACGGTCGGTAAGGAGATTCAATTGCGGAGACTTTCCTTCTGCATAGCAAGTTTTGAGAATACCACTAAGGTATTCCAATACTTCTTTGTATTTGTTGAAGTCTTCCTCTGTGAATGCTTCTATGTCCGTTATGACAATGTTCAAACGGCGTGAAGTTCTTATGATGACTTTTAGAAGTTTGTATCTGTCGAACAGGTCTTCTTTGCTTGTTCTAAGGGTATAGATTCCTTCATTATCAAAAGAGGAAAACTGTATGCCAGTCCAGTCGTGAAAAATAATCACATCTGCATTCTTGCGTAGGTCTTCGTCTTCACATAAAGAAGATACAATGTCGCTATGGTCTATTGTATTTATGACATCCTTATACTCTTGTGGCAATTCGTAGTCTGGATAGACAAACTGGATCATAAGATTTTCCTTCATTCCGTAAAAGATACCTTGTTTCAAGTCTTCGATAGAAATGAGTTTGTGCTCATGGTAGGTGTTCTCGTAATGACAATAAGATGTAGCTGTATTGTCAAGTAATATAATGAGGTATTGTAACATAGGACTTAGCAATTTGGTTGGCTTGATTTTCTTCTATTCTTCTCAAACTCCTCTCGTGTTCCTTCAAGTTCAAGTTTGCGATAGAGTTTATTCCAATAGTAGTTGTTGGCACGTACACGAGCTTTGTGCATTTTACAGATGGCTGTGGCACGTTGATATGCAGTAGGTGTTTCTGCTGCATCATAATTTTCTCCTTGGCACCAAGCGCATCCACTTGCAACTTCACAATTCATACAGTCTTGATTGCTTTGTGTGCTTCTGTCAAGTGTAAGAAATGGGCGGAGTTTGTTTTTGTCTATGCCATCATTTACGTTTCCTATGATCCATGCTTTCTTTGAACGAAGCGAATATTGTGCAAAGCGAGTGCAAGGATAAAAGTTACCAGCGGCATCAATGGAGAGCATTTTACCTGCACCGCACCAGTTCATATTGTCTTTTTCTACATCTAAAGGTTTACCTAATTCGGCCCAAAAATAAGAACATGTGTTGTTCTCGTACAAAGAATTGTCTATGATGGCATCAGCCAATTTTATCAATTCTTTTTCCAATAGCAAGTCATCGCCTTCTTTCCAAACATCTTCAAACACGCAGTTGATATTAACGTCATGGATGCCTAAATTGAATAGATGAAGTACACTGTCTGTGATATAAGGGATGTTGTTGCTTGCTATTGTGACTTTTGTGGCACCTTGTGGAAATTGTGTTAACCATAAAGGAATGTTCTTGACAACATCTTCATAAGAGCCTCGTTCTGAATTCTTGTAAACTCGATTCATGTCATGAAGCAACTTTGTACCGTCGATGGTAATACCGATACTAAGGTGTGCAATATTCTTTCTTACAAATTTTTGGACTTTGGGACTGTTATAGTTAAGCCCATTTGTAGCAAAGCTGAATCGATAAGAATCAAACCAGTGGTGTGAACGACGATACATTTCTACTTTAATGTAGTCGCAAATTTTGTCAATTAGGTCAATTTCAAGAAAAGGCTCTCCACCAATAAAGTCCCAAACTACAGATTCTTGTGGAAATTCATTTTCACGTTCAAGTATGTAGTCTATTGCTTTTTGGGCAACATCCCATGGCATCCTTTCTTGTATGTTTTTTCCAACAAGATAACAATACTTGCAAGCTAATTGACAGTCTTTGGTAACGATGAAGGTTATTTCTTGCGAGTTGCCACCTTTCCATACGTTGTCGCCGTCTTTTATTGGTAATTTTTTCATGTGTTATAGTTTTGTAAAAGGAGAAGACACCTAGAAAAATGCTTCTGAGAAGATTTTCTTTATTGCGTATCTCCTCCTTTGATGAGATTAGTTCTTTGCTACACCTTTGCAAGCGTAGAACTTGCAGCCGCCAGAGCAAGTTGTCGAGCATCCGCCACGGCAACAGCCTGTGCAAGAACTGGTACATGTGCCACAACCGTATTTAGTGCACCCCATAGGGTCTTTTGCGGTAGCAGCGTTCACGATAGCTGGAGCACCAGCTAAAGCCACAGCAGCAAGAATAGGCAATGCGCCCTTAGCTGCCTTCTTGAAGAACTCTCGTCTTGACTGAAGCTCTTCGTTCTTTCCATTCTTTTTCATAAATGAATTGAATTAAAATTAAACAATATGCCTTTCGGCTAGTTATTAACACATTTGATGTATGCAGTTGGGATATATGCAGTGGCTATTAAGCATAGCCCAGCTATTTCCACGACCACTCGTTGTTGTCCTGCTATTCGGGCTACCTTCCCTTCTACTCCCTTGAATTCCCCATCTGTAACTCTGACAAGGTCTCCACTTTTATAATGACATTGTGAGGTTGTCACTATGCGTACATGTTCGTTGTCAGTACTTGTTGCTTTGATGAAGTTGAGCATGGAGTTGAATGGGATGGTTAGAGGTGGATGTTTGCCGTTAGCTTCCAATGGTTGAGTCTTATCAAGGTAGAACTTGATGAAAGAAGGTTCGTCTGTCTTCTGTTTTACCAGCTCGTTTGCTTGCTCTCTTGTAGTATATACAAAAAAGAGATTGGGAAGAAGAGGCTCTAAAATTCGCTTCTTCTTCCCAATCACCACCTTATTTATATAATGCATCGGCATATACGCCTGTACGTTGGCTGTAGAAATGATTCCGTATGCTTTTTGTGTTCTGTTATAAGTGATTCGTAATACATACCAATGGTGATTTTCCTTTGGTACATATTCCGAGGACACCCCTGTTTGTGAGCTTTCGGCTTCGGGGAGGACGTTGGAGGTAAGTCCAGCGTAAGGAGGTCGAGGTTGACCATCGTTGGTATGCGCACTAAGCAATGCGTTCATATCGTCTTTATGTCTTGCGTTAAAAAGTAACGAAAATGGCATAAAAAAGCGTGAACTGTCCTGTTGTCCATTCCACGAGTCGAGGCTCTTGCATTGCCTATCATAGTTGAACAGACAACGTTAGAGCCCACGCCGATATGAAATATACTATAATCCTTGTAGTATTTCATAATGCAGATGCAATTCCCTTTGGGGTACAGCAAAAGCATGTGGAAATCTACACGGATAGATATATCACACCTGGGACATCTATCGTTGGCTACGTTCAAGACTATGATTTTGAATTTGCAAGATTCGACTCGTCTTAAACACAGCGTCAGATAAACGCCATTATTATGTCTTGGACTATTTTCTCGCCCAAAGCCCGCTTTGTATTGAAATACCATGTTTGGAATTGTATATACTTTGCACGGCGTAGGTTGCCAATCAAGAGTTCTTTAGATGAACTTGTCTTTTTGTAAAGACATTTAGTTGGCTCTATAGTCCGTTTGCAAAAATAGGAAAATAAAATGAAATAAAGGCGAAATGAATAAATAAAAATAAGAAAAGTGTAGCATTTTAAGATTGTTTAAGTGAAAAGTTGCTCTTAAAGGTAAGTTTTGAGCCAAGATTGCGTGTTTTGGTAGAAGATGACCATGTAGAGTTCATGGAGGGCAAGGAGTATTTTAAAAAGTCTTGGAGCCTTGTTGTATCTATAGCTTCCCTCTTATAGTTTATCTAATAACTTAAGATAAATTCTCTTCTAAGCTAACAGAAAAAGAATTTAATCTTAGCAGAAAGTTTTGTGCCACGCCGTGGCACGCAAGTTCAAAAGTTCTGAACTTATATTCAAAATCGTTGAACTTACATACCACGGCGTGGCACAGAACTTTTGGTTTCGTATAATTAGAAATACGTTTTTACTGCAAACAAGAATTGTTCGATGAAGATTTTCTTGAAAGCAGCGATGTTGCTCTGCTCATAGAACATGAGCATCGCTTTCTTATAGTCAATGGAATCTACTGTACGAAAAGAAATAGGGCAATAACCATTGGCGATAAGTATGGCATTGCTTGTAATTCTTGCTGTACGCTTATTCCCATCAACGAAGGCTTGAATATAAGACAACAACACTAATGTCAATAAGGCTTTTTCAAAGATATTCTCCTTGCCATTGACCAAAGTGCAAGTGTCTTCCAATGCCTCACGAATCTGAAATTCATTGTCGAGAGGGCGATAATTGGTACCAGTGATACCAACACGACGATGGCGAATGTTCCTGTCAACGCCTAACTCCTTTGTCAGTATGGAATGAATATCCTCTATTCTGTGTACAGACAATTCTTTTAGGTAATCTGGTACATCAAGCACAAAGTCAAGGGCATCCTTATGGTTGAGCAACATGATAGCTTCTTCTTTAGTTTTTCCTGCAGCCGTCTGCTTGTCCTTTAGTAATCGCTCTGTTTCCAAAAGGGAATAGGTGTTGCCTTCTATCTGTGATGACTTCCAAGACAAATCTACCCCAAGGCGTTCCATTTCCTTGCGGTATTCCAAATCGGTCATTTCTTCAGTGTTCTTCTCAAATTCCTTTTGCGCAGCTTCTAACACGGCAAGTTCTTCCTTGGTGAAAATCTCAACTTGTGGCAAGACTTCACGAATCAAATCAAAGTTGAAGGTCTCTTGTACTTCACGCTCGTCAATGTCCTTGTCAAAATAAGTAGCCAAGTCTAATGGCATGGTGACGTGGGCTTGCGGAGTAAGTCGATATTTCGTGGCAGGTCCACGCCCAATTGTCTCGACATTTCCGTCCTTGATGGCAGAGGAAAGCAATCTCTTCATCGTGCTATCACTTGGAGGTTGCGTAAGACCATCCATTATCTCGGTTCTGTTGGATAATGGATGATAATGCAAAAATTGTAATATTTCGATGTCTATTGTCATATTGCATATTTATTAATCGGCTCAAAAGTACTCATTTTTTGCCAATAATCGGCTCACGTTGAGCCGATTTTGTGCATATTTAACACAGTTTTGAGCTGATTCTAACAAAAATAGCTCAAATTACTGTTATGTTCTCTTGTGTCACGGATGCCTTATTTCACCAAGCACCGATTAACAGGTTGCTATTGTCATGGAGGAATAATTCCTGTTTCTAGTGGTACTATTGATAGAATAATTCCTCAAAATAGTACCCAAAATGACGGAATAATTCCTATTTTTAAATGGTAAAATGGAAGAAAATGTCCTAAATACTTGCGTAATTGCTTGGAATTCAGTATATTTGCATCCGTATTTAAAATAATGCTTATGTTAGAACGTAAATTTGCAAAATATCTAGAGGATTTCCTCTTTTATGAACCTCGAAAGATTCTGCTTGTCAATGGGGCAAGACAGATAGGTAAGTCGTACCTAATCAGGTATGTGGGTAAGAAACTATTCAAGCATTTTGTGGAGCTAAACTTGAAGGCAGACCAAGAGGGAGATGGTATCTTCGCCATGGTAAGGACAAAGGAAGATTTCTATCTACAGTTGGGAGCCATCGCTGGCAATCATCTTGGAACAAGGGAAGACACCTTGGTGTTTCTGGATGAAATTCAAAGTTATCCTCACCTGATGACTATGCTCAAGTTTCTCAATGAGGATGGCAAGTATAGATATATCGCCAGTGGCTCACAGCTTGGTGTGGCATTGTCGCAAACCCCTTCCGTGCCTATAGGGAGTATAGCTATCCAACAGATGTATCCTCTTGATTTCGAGGAATTCTTGTGGGCAATGGGCTGTGGAAAGGAAGCGATAGAAGGTATGAGAAAGAAGTTTCAGGCAAAAGAGCCGCTGAATGATTCCATGCACAATTATATGCTCCAACAGTTTAAAATCTATTTGCTGGTGGGTGGAATGCCTGATGCCATCAATAAGTTTAAGGAAAATCGCAATATAGCGCAAGTGCGTGACATCCAGCGTGATATTCATGCGCTCTATAAGATAGATGCTTCGCAATATGACGAAGCGAAGAAACTCGTGATACGAAAAATCTATGACATGATTCCTTCCAACATGGAGAACAAGAAGAAACGTATCATAGTGAAGAATATAGAAGGGCTGAAGGCACACAAGCAATTTAGCGATTATGCCGAGGAGTTTGAGTATCTTACGAATTCGGGTGTGGCGTTGGCTGTCCAGGCGATAAGCAATCCATCTTTTCCTTTGATAGAATCGGAGAGTAAGAATCTCTTGAAGTTGTATATGAGCGATGTTGGCTTGTTGACAAGTATCCTCTATGGTACTAATATTAATGCTGTGTTGAGAGATGAGCGAAGCGTGAATCTTGGCGCAGTATATGAGTCGGTTGTGGCTCAGGAACTCCATGCCCATGGCTATACGCTTCATTATTATGACAACAAGCAGAAGGGCGAGGTGGATTATCTGATAGATGATTTCGAGCATCTTACGGTTCTGCCGTTAGAGATTAATTCGGGCAAGGATTACACGGTGCATAGTGCCTTGGATAAGTTTTTGGATACTCCAGAATATCATATCCATGAGGCTGTGGTGCTCAGTAATGAGCAAAGGGTATTTCAAGAAAATGGTATTGCTTATCTACCTATTTATTATTGCATGTTCTTTCAGAATGATAGGTTGGAGGATGTGGAAAACCTTGTGATTCCAGAGATGGAGTTGCCGATGGAGTAGGAACTCCCGATTATTTCTCCAAGCACCGATTCACTGGGATATAATGCGAGTCTTTGATTTCGCCGATGACGATGATGCTGTGGAGGCTTCCGATGCAGTCAATGTTGCCGAGGGTGTTGAGCATGAAGTCCTGGTAGTCCTTCATGTCGTGGGCATAGACCTTGATTTGGAAGTCG
This sequence comes from Bacteroidaceae bacterium, assembly GCA_963660215.1. GTDB lineage: Bacteria > Bacteroidota > Bacteroidia > Bacteroidales > Bacteroidaceae > Prevotella. Next base: position 7,531 of record CAVKXW010000160.1, read on the forward strand.
TAGTCGCCCGTGGTGTTGTAGCACTCGGTTATCTGGTCGATGGTCTGCACGGTATCCATGAACTGCTGGATGAGGTCGTGGGTATGCTGCTTCAGACGGATGTTGCAGA
>CAVKXW010000161.1:0-7520 GCA_963660215.1 Bacteroidaceae bacterium
CGCACCTACATGGCGACCATTCCATACGACTTGGAGAACCATAGCGAGAAGCATTTTCAGACCATCTTCTATCTGATGTTCAGCTTCCTCAACATCTATATCTACACGGAAGTGAAAAGTGCCATTGGCAGGGCTGATGCCGTGATGCACATGCCTGACACCATCTACGTATTCGAGTTGAAAGTGGATAAGAGTGCCGAAGAAGCTTTGGCGCAGATAGACGAGAAGGGCTACATGTTGCCTTATCACGCCGACGGCAAGCGATTGGTGAAAGTCGGCATCAGCTTCGATAGCAAGCAACGCACGATTGCCGATTGGAAGATTAAGGAGGAATAAAGACTTGGAAATCAAGGGCATAATTTGTCGTGTTCGGCATTTTATGCTCTTGCTATATATGCATTTATGTCCTTGCTATTATGCGTTTATGCCCTAATCTTGCTTCTATCTTTCAAAATCCCAGCCATGTTCTCCTGCGCCCACGTTATCATGCTTTCCACTAAGGGCATGAACGAGCGAGCACGGTCGGTGAGCGAGTATTCCACTCTTGGCGGAACCTCGGCATAGACTTGTCGGGTGATGAATCCGTCCGATTCGAGCGAGCGGAGGGTGGAGGTCAACACCTTTTGAGAGATGTCGGGGATGGCTCGGTTGAGGGCGTTGAAGCGGATGCTGTCGCTCTGGTGCATCACGTAGATGACCAGCAAGGACCATTTGCCGCAAATATGTGCCAAGACGTTGCGGATAGGGCAGTCTTGGAAAATCTTGTCTGTTATCTGACTTTTCGTCATTATTTTATGTTCTTGTATTTATTTGTTTCTTGTGAGAACTTTCCTTCGATTATTACTTGCTTCTTTTGGGAAACTTGATGGTTGCTTGCTTTCTCTTGCATCTCGTAATCGCTTCATTCTCATTAATAGTATGCAAAAGTAACTAACTTTCTCGATATACTACAACTTTCATCGTTAAACTAACTTAAATCGCCAAAATCTTTGCCTTTGATAATCAGCAATAGTTACCTCTTGGTAAGTAACCCACGAAGAAGTTTCCTCTTGTGGGAATGGAAAAATCATCGTACTTTTGCACCGTCGAAAAGAAGATTCTTCTTGTGGGATGATTCGATGATGCGACAATCAAAAGAGAATACAAAATAAAGAACAAGATTAAAAGATTAAAGCAATGAAAGAGACAAAGACTATTATCAAGGCAGAGAATGTGACAGCCGTTGATTTCGGCAAGTTGAATGACATCAAGGACTATGTAACGGTGCTTTCCCCGGAGGCTCAAATTCCTGGAAAGGTATTCGGTGGCGCATTGGTAGGCGCAACTGGTGGCGACTTCTCCTTCCAGTCGTTTGCCCCAGGCACGGAGACTGGCTTCCTCCACACGCACAAGACCCACGAGGAATTGTACTTCTTCCTCAGTGGCAAGGGCGAGTTCCAAGTGGATGGCAAGGTGTTCCCTGTTGCTGAGGGAAGCGTGGTAAGAGTGGCTCCTGATGGCAAGCGTTCCGTTCGCAACAACGGCACTGAGCCGCTTGTGATGCTCTGTGTGCAGTATCGTGGTGCTACTTTCTCAGAAGAGGATGCCACAGATGGTGTAATCTTGAATGAAAAGGTAGAGTGGTAAAGATAGTCCTAAGTCTTGGAACTTATATCAGTTCAGAGACTTAGGACTTTTTTTATTTCATTTTGCTCTTCTCTTTATTTCTTCTTCCTCTTCTTAGGATAGGGAATCTTGGGCAAGAGCGTTTGAATCATCTCGATAGCCTTGTCCCGATGCTCAATGTCGAGGATGTAATGCTCCTTGGCACCATCGTAAGGATGCCCAGTGTCGGCATCCGCCATCAAGTCGGCTATCGCTGGCAACATCTTGACATAGCAGATGTTGTCGCAAGCGAGGATAGCTGGCTTCTCGTCGATGTAGATGAGCCAGTCGCCAAACATTTTCTTAGGACGTATTTCGCCCACGCCACTCAGTTGAGAGCAGACGAAATCAATGAATTCTGTTGTACAAGCCATATTTCTTAGTTTTTGTGATTTTCCGGCAAAGGTAAGGCTAAATTGTTATAAACACGAAGCAATCTTTAATAAAAATATATTCAGCCGATTCTTTTAACTTCTGCTAACGGATAATTTCCATAAAAACCTTGTTTTACATAGTTTCTTCTCTCGGAATTTTCAGAAAAACATCAAAACATTTGGTGGTTTCGTAATAAAGTCGTATATTTGCCACAAATATAAACGGTCATTTATATAAACGAGGATTTATATTATGAAATTCTATGATAGAAAAAACGAACTTGCATTGTTGCAAGATAATGAAAGGCAGTCGCTTGAAAGCGCAGTGTTCACAGCGCTGATGGGACGAAGACGAGTGGGGAAGACCTCGCTTGTCACCCAGTCATTGGAAGGTAAGGAGTATGCTTACCTGTTCGTGTCCAAGGATTCGGAGGCTTTGCTTTGCCAAAACTTCCAAAGGGAATTGGAGGCGCAAATCGGACTTACGATTTATGGAGAGGTGAGCAAGTTCAAGGACTTGTTCGAGGTCATCATGAAGGAGGCTCAGAGGCGGCATCTCACCATCGTGCTTGATGAGTTCCAAACCCTCTATAAGATAAATCCTACTATCTTCAGTGACATTCAGAATGTTTGGGATAGGTATAAGCGCACGGCAAAAATCAATCTCATCGTGCTGGGCAGTATCCAAACGCTTATGAAACGTATCTTCGAGAATGAGGCAGAACCCCTCTATGGCCGCCCTACGTCGAAGTTTACCTTGCGACCATTCACCATCGAGGTGATGAAGGAGATACTGCATGATGCCAATCCCGACTATTCGGCGGAAGACCTGCTTTGCTTGTATATGATAACGGGAGGCGTGGCTAAGTACATCGAACTGCTTATCGATGCCAAGTGCTATACCAAGGAGAAAATGCTCAACTATGTTTGCCGACAGGATTCTTATTTCCTCACCGAGGGGAAGGACTTGCTCAACCAAGAGTTCAGTGGCGAGTTTACCACCTATTTCTCTATATTGCAAGTGATGGCGGCTGGTAAGACGAAGCGAAGCGAGATAGATAGCACCTTGCACAAGGACATGGGTACGTATCTCCAGAACTTGGAGGGAAAATACGAGTTGATAAGTCGTATGAAACCTCTGTTGGCTAAGCAAAACGGCAAGGTGACGGCATACGAGATACATGACAATTTCTTGCGCTTTTGGTTTCGGTTCATCTATCCTTACCAATCGTTGATAGAGCGCAACTTGTTCTCGCTCTTGCGAAGCAACATCGCCAAGAATTACGAGGGCTTCACTGGGCGTACGCTTGAACGCTATTTTCAGGACAAGGTGATGGAGACGGAGCAATTTACGCAAGTGGGAAACTGGTGGGACAGAAAGGGACAGAACGAGATAGACCTCATTGCCATCAATGAGTTTGACCATACTGGCATCGTTGCGGAAGTCAAGCGCAATGTGCATAAGATTAGTATGGCGAAGTTGCAAGAGAAGGTTGCTGTGTTGCCAAAGAAGGATTTCGGTGAGTATCAGTTTCTGTTGCAGGCGTTCTCGTTGGAGAGTATGTGATAAGCCAGAAAATATCCCTAATCCCAAAATTTATACTGATTTTTGGGATTAGGGGCGTTTGGGGGGATATTCACCTCACGATATACTCGAACTCATCAAATCGCTTGAAGCCCATTTCTTCCAATATCTCTCGGCTATGCTTGCGGTCTTCCTCGGTGTTGAAGTCGGGGATAAGGGGGAGGCGGAGGATGACGCGCTCCTTGTGCTTGGCGTGGGTGGAGAGCCAAGCGAGGTTGTCGATGACTTGTTGGTTGTCCTTGCCAGTATAGGCTCGGTAGATGGCTGGATTCATGTCCTTGATGTCGATGATGAAGGAGTCGATGAAGGGGGCGACTTCCTCCAAGTGATGACGAGGCACGTTGAGGCTTGTCTCCATCGTAAACTGCCATCCCTCAGGGCATTGCTCGCAAAAGTCCTTGATGAATGAGCTTCGCAAGAGCGGTTCGCCTCCGCCAAAGCAAATGCCGCCTCCTGTCGCCAAAAAATAAAGGTTGTCCATCTCCACGTTCATCATTAGCAGTTCCGTGTCCATTTCCTGCCATACGCCGTCGGCTTCGAGGCATTGGGGATTGAGGCAATACTTGCAATGGAGTGGGCAGCCGTGGAATGCCACGAGCGTGGTGACACCCTCGCCGTCTATCGTGAGGCGATGGCGGTCGATGCAAATGAGAGGGGCGGTAGTGGGCTTGTTTGGCATAGTTCGTTGTTTTAATGTGGAACCTGTGCGGAAAATGCACAGGTTCGATTGGGGAAGATGAAATGTGCAAAAAAATGCACAAGTGATATTTCTTGCTCGTTATTGCCAATGGATATTTACTGGGAGTGTGTACTTTGTTTTCACAGCTTTGCCGTTTTGCTTGGCAGGAATCCAATTCGGCATACTTTTCACCACTCGAATGGCTTCCTCGTCGAGGCTTGGTGAAATACTTTTCATCACCTTTATATCGCTCAGACTACCGTCTTCATTGACGGTAAAGCCAAGGATGACTCTGCCTTGTATGCTGCTATCTCCTTGTGTGTATGGATAGCGGAGGTTGTCTGCGATGTATTTCATGCAAGCTGCTGAACCACCAGGAAATGAAGACATTTCCTCCATTGCGCCAAATATCTTGCTGTTTTCGGTGGAGTCTGCGCCTATGGCTGGTTGGATAATGGCAGTCTTGCCTTGCTTGGACTTCTTTTTCGGCTCTTTCTTGTTTGTGGTATGTTCTGTTAGTGTATTTGGAGACGAGAAGGAAATGTCTCTTTTCATTTTGATAACTTTTTCATTTAGTGTTCCTGGTTTCCATTTGGGCATTTTCTTAATAAGTTGGATAATTTCCTGTTTTATGGAATCTGATGTGCAACCAAAAACATCAATGTCACTAATGCTACCATCTTCATTGACTGTGAATTTTGCACTAATATGGCTATCTTCTTTAATTTCAATATTTTGTTTGATATATGCTTCTAAAGCAGAGTAACCACCTGGAAATTGCGGTACGTGATAGTCAACCGTACCGCCAAAACGTGTAGGGTCAAAAACATTTTTAGTGTTACATTCTGTTGCGACGTTGACTTGTGTGTTGGGAGCTGTTGTCTTTCCGTCCGAACAAGCGGCTATGGTAACCAGACCTGCGGCGATGCCTGCAACCTTGATAGCCTTACCAGCCATTTCTCTGAGCCGCAACTCATACTCCAAGTCCCTCACGTCTTGCTCGCATTTCGGGCAAGTTCCCTTGCATTCGCCCTTGAAGTGGCATTCCTCGGGTGAATATTCTATCCCATTGGCATCCGCTATCTGCTTGCGGATTGCCTTGAGCGTGTTGCAAATGTTGCGTCCTCTTGTCATAAGCCTTTCCTAAATATTTCAGATGTCCTTCACTTCCTTCCAGTCTATTAGTCCCTTACCGAGGTCGTCAAGTTCTACGGCGAGGGCGATGATCTTGCGCTTGTCGGCCTTGAAAGGCTCGGCGTAGTGGTTCTGGCGGATTTGCTGCTCGGCAGAGGCAAGACCACCGTTCTGGGTCAACTTCAGTTCCAAGACGTAGATGTAGTTGGTGACCTCCACCACCATGTCGATTCTTCCAGTGGCAAGCATACGCTCCACTTGCACACGGCAACCGATGGCATTGAATATCGTACTCAATATCAAGCGATAACGCTCTTCCATGTCCATCGAGGCAAGTTTCTTGTTGCTGTATGGCACGTCGGCGACGAGGGCTTTCAGAGCCACTTTTGCATCGTCGAGATTGCCCGTAAGGAGGGCGAACATCAGGTTGGATTGCACGGACTGGATGTCGCCACTCTTTTGCAAAGTCAAGGTTGGTAACACGATTTCGTAGAGAGCTTGGCGCACCTCGTGGTTAGGTATGCCCAGGAGGTAGATTCCATCTGCGTATCCCTTGATGGTGAGGTAGCCCGACTGGTAGAGGAACAGCTCTGCGCCCCCTCCTGTCACGTCGGAAGTCTCGATGACGGCACTCAGCAACTTGCAGTTGTCGAAGTCCTTGAGGCGAATCTCCATGTCATCGACGAACTTCGGCAGGAGGGTGGTTGCGCCCGATGATGCCCAGTAGTTCTTGATTTCTCCATCAGACAAGGCGTTGACGAGGCTGAATGGGTTGAAAACGTCCACCATGTTATGACGACTGAAATGATAGCCGTCATAGTTGGCTTTCAGTTGGGCGATGGTTTCCTCAATCGTCCATCCGTTCTTTTCGCCCATTTCCTCAATCTCTGGCATGAAGTTGTCGGTGATTTCCTGCTTGGTGAGACCGCAGATGGCGGCGTATGGAGCATCGAAACTGATGTTGCTCAGGTTGTTGAGGGCGGAGAACAGGGAGATTTGCGTAAACTTGGTGATGCCCGTGATGAAGACGAACTTCTCGTATTCGTCGTCAGCCTTCAAGATGGCGAACACGTCTCGGTAGGTGTCTCGGCATTCCTCGTGGTAAGGAGTCTTCCAGGAATGCTGCAATGGGGAGTCGTACTCGTCGATGAGAACTGCCACTTGCTGTCCAGTTTGCTCGTAGGCTGTCTCGATGATGGCGTCGAGACGGTTGGCGAGGGAATCGTTAGGGAAGACCTCCACGTTGTATAGCTTTTCATACTTTCTGAAAACCTTGTTTAGATAAATCTCGATTTTCTCGGCTGTGGCTCCTGCGCGGCTCATGTCGAGGCGAATGACGGGACGGCAAGTCCAGTTCTTTTCCATGTCCATGATTTTCAGTCCCTCGAACAACTCCTTCTTGCCCTCGAAGTAAGCCTGGAGGGTATCCACGAGCACCGACTTGCCGAATCGGCGAGGGCGGCTGAGGTAATTGTACTTCTTGCCTCTGTTGACAAGGTTCCAAACCACGTCGGTCTTGTCAACATACAGATATCCTTCTCTCCTTATCTCGGTGAAAGACTGGATGCCAACTGGCAGTCTTCTGTAATCAATGTCTGTCATCATAACTGTTTGCCCTTTTTAGTTGTCGTTGGGGAAATCACGCTCCCTTCTTCGTTCACGTTTGCAAAGTTACGACATTTCTTTGAAATGACCAAATTTTAGCGTGCGATAATCTTCGATTTTCGGCAAAGATGGCGAAAGGGGTGCGTTAAAGGAACTTACTCATAGTTTTGTGTGGGAGAAAACTATGAGTTGTGGAGCGTTATCTTATGCCTTTGCTGGCGGTATGAAATGTACCGTCAGTACGTCTGCTAAAAACATAAAGAGCCCCCCTTCATAAAAGTTATGGGGGCTCGGATTCGATGAGTGTACCTCAATAATATTTAGCCCCACTCAAAAATATTTAGCCCCCTACTAATGCGATGAACGCCCCTTCATAAAAGTTAGCCCTGTTCATTTTGAGGGGCTTTGATTACTGATTACGATTACAGTTAGATTTTCCGCAAGTTGGTGACAGGTGACAGTGACAGTCCGTTTTTCCGCAACTCCCCCTCCGAGGGAA
>CAVKXW010000162.1:0-7451 GCA_963660215.1 Bacteroidaceae bacterium
GGCTGTTGGGTAGCAAAATTTGTTGCACAGGATTTGTTTTTCATTTTGTTGGTTCGTTCTTGTCACCCAACAAAACAATGCTTACGTTTGTATTTTCGTGTACCTGCTGATAATCAAGTAGGTAACAATTAAGAAATATCAGCTTGCCATGTACAACGCTGATACAACGCCGAAAGCCCCACGCTGATGCATATATAGAACTCCTACATCATCATAAAGGGTATGATAATGCAAGTGTAATATAATACTACACCCTTGGGGCGTTCCCGTTGCTTTGTTTTTGACAATCAGATGAGTTTGCGAAGTTCTTCTACAGTCAAAACCAAAGCGTCCAGTAACGCCTTATGTATATATGCCCTCCGCCTCCACATCGCATATACAGCGATACCAGCGTGAGGACGTTGCAAAATTATAAAATACTTCCGTAACCGCCAAAAATTTTCGCACATTTCTTCTCGCTACAGTGTATTTTCTTTCCCTAAATTCCGCAACACTATAATTTAATAATTTTTATAAGCACCTGAGCAACAAAAAGTTGCCCAGGATTTTGTCATGTCAAGAATTTCACTTATCTTAGTGTTGCAAAATAAAAAACAAACAAAATTCTGAATGACATGGCAAAAGTACAAATAAAATCAGAGAAACTCACTCCTTTTGGAGGAATATTTTCAATCATGGAGCAATTTGATGCTCTTCTGTCCAAAACAATAGATTCCACATTGGGTATACGCAGCAAATTATATGGCTATCAATACAGTGAGATATTTCGCTCTTTGATGTGTGTATATTTTTGTGGTGGCTCATGCGTTGAAGATGTAAGCATTCACTTGATGAAGCACCTGTCTCTACATCCGAACCTGCGCACATGTAGTGCTGACACCATACTGCGAGCTATAGAGGAACTTACTTGCGATAATACGACATACATATCTAATTCTGGCAAGCAATACAACTTCAATACCGCAAACAAGATGAACGACTTGTTAGTCAACGCTTTATTGGCAACAGGTCAATTGAAAGTAGGTCAAGAATATGACTTTGATTTTGACCATCAGTTTATTGAGACTGAGAAATACGACGCAAAACCTACATATAAGAAATTCTTAGGCTATGGTCCTGGGGTTGCTGTCATCAATGATGTGATAGTTGGCATCGAGAATAGAGATGGCAACACCAATGTGCGGTTCAACCAAAAGGACACATTGGAAAGAATCTTCAAGAGATTAGGGGCGATGGGAATAAATGTCTCTCGTGCTCGCATGGATTGTGGTTCATGTTCTGAGGAAATCGTGGAGATGGTGGAAACTCATTGCAAGCATTTTTATATACGTGCCAACAGATGCTCTTCTCTCTACGACTCTATGTTTGCACTAACAGACTGGAAGACGGTGGAAATCAATGGCATAGAATTCGAACTTAACTCCATCCTTGTTGAGAAATGGAAGGGAAAGCCATATCGCCTCGTCATACAGAGACAGAGGCGCATGGATGGCAATCTTGATATTTGGGAAGGAGAATACACTTATAGATGTATATTGACGAATGACTATGAGTCAAGTGCAAGAGACATCGTGGAGTTCTATAATCTTCGTGGAGGTAAGGAACGTATCTTTGACGATATGAACAACGGATTTGGTTGGAATCGCTTACCAAAGTCGTTCATGGCGCAAAACACGGTTTTCTTATTGATGACCGCGCTCGTTAGGAACTTCTTCAAAGCAATCATGCAGAGATTAGATGTAAAGAAGTTCGGCTTGGGTATGAACAGTCGCATCAAAACCTTTGTATTCAAATTTATCTCCGTACCTGCGAAATGGATTAAGACTTCACGTCAACATGTGCTGAATATATACACAGACAACATTGCTTATGACAGTCTGTTCAAAACAGACTTTGGCTGAAAGACTTCCTTTGCTGAATAATTAGCGTATTATCTCAAGTCGCTTTGTGGGGTAAGGGGATTTTGTCTCAAGAAATTTTCTATTTGGGGGTAGAAAGTAATCTGGCTAAAAGAGAATCTTCCTTTGGAAACAAAAATGCCTTATCCCTTTAAGTTGCGGATATGAGGCTTTCATCATAGTCCATTTGACACAATAAAAGCCGCTTGGAATCCTCTTATAACGAGAAGTTTCCAAGCGGCTTTTAATATTTTCCCACTAAGTTTTATATTCGTTGCAACAAGCTAATTGCCTTTTCCGTTCCAAAGAAATACTGGTGATTAAGATGCTTGTAGGTGAGTTCTCTCACCAATTCATCCAAGGTAATTCCGCCATCCTTGAACTTTTGCAGTTGAAAAGCGACACCATCATCCGCTATCGGTCCAACCACCACATCATATTCATGCACGAACTTAGCTTTTCTATCTCGGTTAACCAATATAAATTTAGCCCATTCTTTGGACGGCGCATCAAATGACAAAAATTTCAAACTACCATCAGTCAATAGCTTTTCATCAAACAAGTATTTTGTAACAGCAGGAGAGCCGTTCCCTACCACACGAGTACGCCTATAAGCCATATCCAAGGCTTGCTGCAAAATATCTGTCAGATAAAATCCTCTGCCAAAATCCTTGTAAGGTTTGCACAAAGACAAGTCGATTTGCTCTATTGTTTGGTTAGAGCCATGATATAATTCTAACATACCAAAGCACCTCCATTTCTATGGCAAATAATAGACAGGTCTTCCACCGCATCATCCAACGACTGGAGATGTTCCGCCTCATAACACTCATACAAGAAAGCAAGTCCCTTATGTCTCTTCAAATACGCATAAGCTTGCTTCAACGTAATGCCAAAATGACGTGCAAATTGGCTAATACAATATATGATATAATATGTTTTATTGTCTTGTTCCATACACTAAGCTATTTTTCCATACTTGATTTCGTCCTTCAACAACTCATAGTTGTACCCAGAACTTTGATAGTATAAACCTGTACTCAAATCCTGCAACTTCTCAAACAACTCTGAATTATACACACAATCCAAAGCGTCCTCAAGAGAATACTTGAAGTCTTCCATCAACCATGTCGCCATATCCTTGATATGCGCATTCAGCATGATGTTTATCTGTCCAGAAGTTAGTTTCGTTTGCTGTTCCATATCGCTTCACTTTATCTTTTGGGGCAAAATTACAAATAATAATTGGAATAATCCCATTTTTATAAGCATTTTTTTGCCTATCACTTCCCCAACAACCAATCGAGCACATATTGCTGCTTGATACCCTCATGCCAAACCACTGGGTCATTATCCATTGTCAACAAATACTTAGGATAATTATCTGAGACGGATTGCAAAGGTGCTAGCTCACGCTCCATTGTCGTTTCATCTCGCACCGTCAAAGCCACTTGATAATATGCCTTTTCCTCACCTCTGACAACAACAAAGTCTATCTCAGCATCGCCCATCTTGCCTACGTATATCTCTCCACCTCTACGAGCCAACTCCAGATAAACGACATTTTCCAAGATATGTCCCAAGTCTCCACCTTTCGTGCCATTCACTACTTGGCGCAACCCGACATCGGCGAGATAGATTTTCTGTCCAGTCTTCAATAATTGCTTGCCCTTGGCATCATATCTCGACACAGGATAAAAGATGTAGCTATCCGTCAATGCCGAGATATAGTTCTCCACCGTGTGCGAAGTTATCTTGCGCCCCAAGGAGGTCATCGTATCGCTGATGCGCTTGATAACCGAGATGTTCCCGATATTGTCTGCCAAAAACCTCACGACACTTTGCAGCATCATGACATCCGTGATTTTACGACGGCTCACTACATCCTTCAAGACGATGGTGTTGTACAATCCCAACAAATACTCTCGCACCATCTCTCGGTCTTTACGAAGTTGCAAGACATAAGGAAAAGCTCCTTCTTCGATATAACTCCTATAAGCTGCTTCCAAACTTGTATCCTCTGGCAAAGCTGACAGATATTCCTTGAAAGAGAATGGGAACAACTTGATTTCAACATACCTACCAGTCAACAATGTGGCGATTTCACCAGATAGGAGATAGGCATTAGAACCTGTCACATAGATGTCCACATTATCCAACAAGAACAAGCTATCTATCACTTTTTGGAAATTGTCCACCATCTGTATCTCATCAAAGAAAAGATAGTTCATCCTGTCCTTGCACAAGTTCTTCTTGACGTGAGCATACAAGACCTTGTAATCAAGGAATGGCTCGTTGTCCAAGTCCTCAAAGTTGATTTCTTGCACTTGGTCTTCAGTCACACCCTCTTCCAAAACTTTCTGGCAAAACATCCTCAACAGGGAAGACTTTCCACAACGTCGGATGCCAGTCACCACCTTGATGACCTTCTTGTCTTTCCATTTTTCCAGGAGTTCTATGTATTCCTTACGCTCTATCATAGCTTAATCTTCTATTTTTAATGACAAAAAAATGTAATCCGCTGCAAATATACGAAAGATTTTCGAGAAATTTGCAGCGCACTGCAATTTTCTTTCATTTTCACTATATTTTTGCAGCAGAGTGCATTTCTTCGCTCTTCCTCCGTATCAACTTTACCTCAACTTTACCTCAGCTTTACCCCTAGTTTACCTTTCATTCGGTTTTTACCTTAGTTGCATCCTAACCAAATCATTGGAGCCAATATAACTCATATTACAGTCTTAACAAGATTGTAATACCTGTTTAAATACCCTGTAACATCGTACTCGTAACTTTGCAGCCGAAAAGGTGGGGGCATAGGCTCTATACCTTATTAATATATAAGGCAAATCATTAATAGTAATATATGAGTACGATTTATCTTTGTATCGTGATCTTCCTGCTCTGTCTGGCAGTGTTTGATCTTTTCGTGGGAGTGAGCAACGACGCTGTCAACTTCCTGCAATCTGCCATCGGAGCTAAGGTGGCTAAGTTTCGCACGGTGCTGATTATCGCATCCTGCGGTGTGGTTCTCGGAGCCATCATGTCGTCGGGAATGATGGACATAGCCCGACATGGCATCATGAGCCCTGACCACTTTACCTTCGAGGAAGTGATGACGCTCTTCCTCGCCGTCATGGTGACGGATGTCATCGTTCTGGATGTCTTCAATACGCTCGGTATGCCGACTTCCACCACTGTGTCCTTGGTTTTCGAGTTGTTGGGAGGTGCTTTCATACTCGCCACATTGAAAATGATGGGCGACGATAGCCTCAACTATGGCATCTTGCTCAACAGTAACAAGGCCCTGGAGGTTATCATCGGTATCTTCGCCAGCGTTGCCATCGCCTTCTTCTTTGGTATCATCGTGATGTGGATTTCACGTGTGGTCTTCACCTTTAATTATAAGAAGCACAGCCGCTACTCCATCGCTATCTTCGGTGGTATCGCCTTCACCGCCCTCTCCTACTTCATCTTCATGAAGGGACTGGGCAAGAGTCCTTACCTGCCTGGGAATGTGCGTGACTACATCGACCAGAACATCGGAATGCTCCTCGTGGCTACTTTCGTTATCTCTGCCATCGTGATGGAGTTCTTGCACCTCTGCAAGGTGAATATCTTTAAGTTTACTGTATTGATGGGTACCTTCGGCTTGGCGATGGCTTTCGCCGGAAACGACTTGGTGAACTTCATCGGTGTGCCTCTCGCAGGTCTCTCTTCCTACAACGACTTCATGGCGAATGCCAATGGCGCACGCCCTGACCAGTTTATGATGACATCCTTGATGGACAGTGCCAAGACCACTCCGCTCTATCTCCTCGCTGCCGGCGTGGTGATGATTGTGGCGATGGCTACTTCCAAGAAGGCACAGAACGTGATCAAGACTTCCGTAGACCTGAGCCGTCAGGACGAGGGCGACGAGATGTTTGGTAGTTCCAAGGTGGCTCGTGTCATCGTACGCAACTGCCAGCAGTCTGACTCTTGGCTCAACCAATACTTGCCACAGAGCTTGAAGAACTGGATCAACTCTCGTTTCAACAAGAACGATGTGGAACTGGAGGAAAGCGCAGCCTTCGACGTGGTGCGTGCAGCCGTCAACCTCGTGTTGGCAAGTATGCTCATCACCATCGGTACCAACCTCAAGTTGCCACTCTCTACCACATACGTTACCTTTATGGTGGCCATGGGTTCTTCACTTGCCGACCGTGCTTGGAGCCGTGAGAGTGCCGTGTTCCGTGTAACAGGTGTATTGAGCGTTATCGGTGGATGGTTTATCACCGCTGGTGTGGCATTCTTCGCTTGCGCAGTGGTTTGTCTCGCCATGTACTTCGGCGGCATCACCATCCAGGCAGGCTTTATCGCCCTCGTCATCTTCATCTTGATTCGCAGCAATGCCAAGTACAACGAGAAGGCTAAGCAGGAGCAGAAGGGAAGCACCTTCCAGTTGATGATGCGCTCTCGCGACCCAGAGATTGTATGGGACTTGCTTCGCCGTCAGGTATCTCGCACACAGGCTTTCGTTTGCCACTTCGCCCTCAACGAGTTTAACAGCATCATGGATGGCTTGGCCAATGAGAACGCCAGCACCCTGCGCCATGCCAACAAGGAACTGCGCAAGGAACAGGATATGCTGAAGAAGTTCCGCCGTCAGGAGATGCTCGGTTTGAAGCGTTCGCCTATGGAGATAGCCATCGAGCGCAACACTTGGTTCCACCTGGGTGCCAACAGCGACCAGCAGTTCATCTACTCCCTCCGCCGTATGCTGGAGCCTATCAAGGAGCATGTGGACAACAACTTCAACCCTCTGCCAGAGGAATACATCAAGGAGTTCGCTCCTGTCCGCCAGAAGATCAACGACCTGATGCGCATGAGTTGCGAGCAGATAGAGACCAGCCGTTACGACAACTATCGTGAGATTCTCGCCGAGGCTGATGCCTGCAAGGACGAGTTGAGCGTGATTCGCAAGCGCCACATCGACCGCATCCAGCACCTCTCCGACAACTCGCTGATGCAAATCTCCCTGGTTTACCTCAATGTATTGCAGGAGAGCCAAGAGTTCTTGAGCGTGATGAGACACCAGCTCAGAGCCGCCAAGAAGTTTATGGAGAAGTAAAGAATCATCTCTGACATGATACATATATAATAAGGTGTACAGTAAAGAATCCCGGCATTCGAGACAGAATGTCGGGATTTTATGCTATTTCAGGTATGATATGCGACGAAATGACAGATTTAAAAGTTTTGGTACAAGGATTGTATAAAAGGGAAGTGTAAGCGACAAGCTTTAGATTAATTAACGGAATATAAACAATAAAATTATAATTAGGAGGTTATTATTATGATCTACAGAAATTCTTGGATACCAGAAGTGTTTAACGGACTTTTCAACGAGGGCAACATGCCTAAGGCTAACACCACGGCACCTGCCATCAACGTGAAGGAGAGTCAAACAAAATATACTGTCGAACTTGCAGCCCCAGGAATGCGCAAGGAAGACTTCGAGGTGAACCTCAATGAGAACGGCGACCTCCATATCAAGATGGAGAACAAGCA
>CAVKXW010000163.1:0-7448 GCA_963660215.1 Bacteroidaceae bacterium
AAGACCATCTCTTCCCAGTGCGTGGCGTGAATGCCGCCTTTGCCGAGATGCACAAAGTGTGGAAGAGTCAGAAGGCAGACGGCAAGCTCGATACCGAGCTATGGGACATCCCTCACTCTTGTGGCAAGAAAGTGCAGGAGAAGACCTTGCTGTTCTTTGATAAGTATCTAAAGTAAAAACTAAAGTTTACTACGCTAACCCTTATAAAAATGTCGTTAGCGTAGTAAACTTTTTAAGTTTTTGCTTACTGACCGACCTCTATTCGCTCTTCTATCTGAAGTTTGTGAAGAACTATCATGGCGAGGACGAGCATTATTGGAGTCATCGACAGATGGATATTAGAACGAAGTGATGCTTGATGATTTGTTCAAGACTGAATAGCGCAAGATCTGTTAAACTTTAATAATAAATATATCTTTGAATATCAAATACTTGGAAATATCTTTGAAAAAGATTATCTTTGTGCAAGATATTTCTAACGTAAAGCTTATGGAATTTAAGAAACTAGTAGATAGAGAGGCAGAATTAGAACGAATTAACGGGGCTCTTCATAGAGAAGATACTCAGTTTATCGTCATTTATGGTAGGCGTAGAATCGGGAAGTCAAAGCTTATCAAACATATTGTCAATGCCCAACGCAAGGCGATTTACTTTTTGAGCGACACTTCGGCTGAGACAGTTCAACGTGCAGCTTTTGCCAAGGTGGTTGCTTCTGTCATTGATGAATTTGACAAGGTAATTTACCCTGATTGGGAAACATTGTTTAGAAGTTTAAACAAGCAACTCTCCGAGCGTATGTTGGTTTGCTTGGATGAGTTCCCTTATTTGGTGAAAAGTTGTGATGCACTTCCTTCCATCATTCAAAAACTTTTGAATGAGAAAATGTTGAAGTTTGATTTGATATTGTGTGGATCATCACAGCAGTTGATGCATGGGTATGTGCTCAATCGTCAAGCTCCCCTTTATGGACTTGCCAATGAGATTATGAGAATGCAGCCTATTCCTGCTCGATATGTGGGTATGGCGATGGAATGTGATGCGGTGCAAGCGGTGGAGGAATATGCTATTTGGGGAGGAGTGCCTCGTTATTGGGAACTGCGTAGGGATTATCCTGATAAGGAAACCGCCATTCGCAAGGTTTTGCTTGATCCGCAGGGACCATTGATAGAGGAGCCGCAACGTTTGCTTCGTGATGATATGAGGGATACGGTACAGGCTTCTACATTGTTGACAATAATAGGCAATGGTGCCAACAAGTTGTCTGAAATAGCAACTCGGGCTGGTAAAGACAGCAGTACGATTTCAGAGCCTTTGAGCAAGTTGCGGGATTTAGGGTATGTTAGTCGAGAAGTTCCTTTTGGCGAGAGCCCTAAGAAAAGTAAAAAGGGACTTTATCATATCAATGATTCTCTCTTACGCTTTCACTATCAGTTTATTGTGCCTTATCGTTCGGTTTTGGAATTGGGAAGGATGGATACTGTGATGCAAGTGGTTCTGGCTCAACTTCCACAGTTTATAGGTCAATGTTGGGAAATGCTTTGTCGTGAATATGTTAGTGGAAACATCATTGATGGCGTAGCTTACAATGTTGCGTCTCGTTGGTGGGGTAAGATTTTTCCACCAGAAGATAAGGATGGTAAAATGATAGAGTTGGATGTTGTGGCAGAGTCCATTGACAAGAAGCATATCTTGATAGGTGAATGTAAATGGACTCACGGTGAAGATGCCGATAGGCTCATGGATATTTTAGAGCAGAAAGCTAAGTACTTGCCTTTTGTTAAGAAAGGCCAGGAAGTTCATCTTGTACTATTCTTAAAGGAGCCTCCTGCTCATGGTGTTAAGGGTATGCGAGTATTCCTACCAAGTGATGTGATGAAGATATAGGTGATATGTAAAAAAGTCTATAAACACCCATAATTATGAAGAGCGGAAAGCAAGCTATGGTTAACAGTGTCAACAGTTAACAGTTTGTTTTCCGCTCTTTTTATGTTCTATATCGAAAGTTTACCACAATTCCTCAGGCGAGAGGTCCTTGTCCTTTCTGCCCATCAGATAATAGTCAGCGAGGAACTGGAGGTTGTCTTGCGTAACCTTCAAGCCCTCGTCCTTCACATACTTGCTGGTGAAGATGTTGGCATCTGGGAGCATGTTGTATTCTATCAGCTTGCAGACAATCTCGTAAGGGAATGGACGGCCATTGCCGCTGATGATGTTGAAGCTGTCAATCTCCGCACGCTCAGGTATGTAGTAAGGGTTCTCTGGCGAAGCGATGCAGTGGGCCAAGCCGAAGCTGATGTTGATGCCTGTGTATGGAGAGCCGCTCACGATGATGCCCTTCTCGTATCTCTGAGGGAATCGGATGTCCTTTGGCAACTCGAAATCAATATCCTTCAGGAAAGCCTTCAAGGTCTTGACATCCTCCAGGAACACGAACTTGTCGCCATAGCCTTTTGCCTTGAGTAAGTTGTAGTCGTGGGTGGCCTTCTCGTGGTCTATCTTTGGCTCTGCCTCGGCTAGCATCTTCTTGAAATCCTCTTCTTCCCATATCTCGTGTGTCGGTTGGTGCTCGCAGAGCTTGCCAAGCCATTCTGCTGAAGTGAGGGCGAGAAGATTGTTTCTTCCTTTTATAGTCATATCCATTTGGATGGAGTAGGCGAGAGGTTCGGTGAGCCCTTGAGGCGAGTTCGCCATCTGTTGCAAGGCGAATTGCAGACGCTTTTGGTTGCCCACATTGAAGTAGCAGCCATAATGGAACCAAGCCAAGACATCTCGGCGATATACTTCTCTGAAATCTTTCTCTGTAGGCTTGTTCTCGCCACCATCTTCCTGTACAGGAATCTCAAAAGTAGGAATCTCGCAGAGGAAATCGTGCAGACGCTCGTTCTCTGGTGCCGTCTCATACTCTCTATCCAGAATCTTATAAGCTAGCTTGGCGGCTAGCTCCATGGTGCTGAAGAGGAATGGCACAGCCTCCTGCACGTAGCTGCTCTGCTGATAATGATGCCAGCAGAGGAATTTGATGTCAGCGAAGTTGATTTCGTCAGGGGCGTATTCGGGAATGTCATCGTTGATGGTATTTTGGAAATACTCCTTCTCGTTCTCGTAAAATGGGATGTATGAGCCGTAACGCTTCTTGCATTCGGCTGTAAAAGTCTTCCAAATGCAAGTGTCAGAGATGACATCCTCGAAGTAGGCGGCGATGCTGAGGGCAAGCTGCTTGGCATCTTCTACATTCTTAAACTGATGGGTGAAGCATGCCTCGTCGAGGGCATGGTATATCTCGTTGGCCAGTTCTGCATAGTACTGGTCTACTGCGTCTGGTTTCTCGTATGGGTGGAGAGCCATCCACTCTTGTGTGAAAATTACTTTTTTCATATTGTTTCGATTGTTTGTTATATTGGGTTTAATCGTTGTTGTTAGTCCTTTTGGGAACTATAATGTATGCAAAGGTAGTGAAATAAGCGGAAAAACGATAAGATAAAGAGGTTTTTTAATTTCTTTTTATGTAATAGGGGGTGTTTTGCATTGTTTTTTTGCGTAAATACGCATTTTTCTGTTGTAAAAAGGGGAATTTAGAATATGATTAGAAGGAAAATCAAATAAAAAGTTGTACCTTTGCACCCGAATTTAGGCAATCTTAATAATAGCGTACGGTTGCCGCAAGCGTTTCGGAAGGATTTTGCACCCTAATTCATGGCTGGGAGGGTGAATTCGGCCTTCCTATTTTGATTATTGAATTAAGGTAAAAAAGATTTGAAGACATTTGAAGAATTGGGCGTGAGCGAAGAGATTCGCCGTGCCATCGATGAGCTTGGATTTGAGAATCCAATGCCAGTTCAGGAGGAAGTTATCCCTTATTTGCTTGGTAATAAAAATGACGTCATCGCCTTGGCGCAGACGGGTACGGGCAAGACCGCCTCTTATGGTATTCCTGTTATCCAGAAGACCGATGCGAAGAGCAAGGAGACTCAGGCGATTATCCTGAGCCCTACCCGTGAGCTTTGCCTCCAGATAGCCGACGACTTGAATAGCTTTGCCAAGTATATCGACGGTTTGCATATTGCCGCAGTCTATGGCGGTACTGATATTGGCTCGCAGATTCGCACCCTGAAGCATGGTGTGCAAATCATCGTTGCCACCCCAGGTCGTTTGCTCGACTTGATTAATCGTGGCGTGGCTCAGTTGGAGCATGTCAACAATGTGGTGCTCGATGAGGCTGACGAGATGCTCAACATGGGTTTCTCCGAGAGCATCAATGCCATCTTCGAGAACGTGCCAGAGGACAGAAACACTCTGCTCTTCTCGGCAACCATGAGCAAGGACATCGAGAAGATAGCCCTCAACTACCTGCACGACCACAAGGAAATCGTGGTGGGCAGTCGCAACGAGGGTGCCGAGCATGTGAACCACATCTACTATCTCGTGAATGCGAAGGACAAGTATCTCGCTCTCAAGCGCATCGTCGATTACTATCCACGCATCTTTGCGATCATCTTCTGCCGCACCAAGTTGGAGACACAGGACATCGCCGACAAGCTCATCAAGGATGGTTATAATGCCGAGGCTTTGCATGGCGACTTGAGTCAGCAGCAGCGTGACCTCACCATGCAGAAGTTCCGCAACCATACCGTACAGTTCTTGGTGGCAACCGATGTGGCTGCCCGTGGCTTGGACGTGGACGACTTGACCCACGTCATCAACTATGGTTTGCCAGACGATGTGGCTAGTTATACCCATCGAAGCGGTCGTACCGGTCGTGCCGGCAAGAAGGGAACATCCATCTCCATCATCCATACTCGTGAGAAGTTTAAGGTTCGCCAGATAGAGAAGCAGATAGGCAAGGACTTTGTCGATGGCACTCTTCCTTCGCCAGAGGAGATTTGCAAGAAGCAGCTCTTCAAGACGATGGATGACATCATGAAGACCGATGTGGATGAGGAGCAGATTGCGCCATACATGGACGAAATCAATCGCCAGTTTGATTACATCGACAAGGAGGATATCATCAAGAAGATGGTGACCATCACCTTTGGTAAATTCCTCGACTACTATAAGAATGCCCCTGAGATTATCAAGCCAGAGACTGGCAAGGGCTCTAAGGGCGGTCGTGGCTCTGAGGGTCGTGGAAGCCGTGGTGAGCGTGGCAAGGTATCGAGCGGTCGCCGCAAGCACGAGGCAGAGGCAGGATTCAAACGTCTCTTCATCAATCTTGGTAAGGCGGATGGCTTCTACCCAGGTGAGATTATGCAGTATCTCAACAAGCACGTGAAGGGTCGTCAGGAGGTTGGTCACATCGACTTGCTCAGTAAGTTTGCTTATATCGAGGTGCCAGAGGAAGATGCCAAGCGTGTGATGAAGGCATTGAACGGTACTGAGTATAAGGGCAGAACCGTGAGATGTAATGATGCCGATGAGGAAGGTCATGGCAAGGCAGCTCGTAGCAGAAAAGGAAACCGTGGCGAAGCTCGTGGCTCAAAGAAGTCTCGTCGCCAGGAGGATACAGGCGATTGGCGCCAGTTCTTCCAGAATAGCAATGACATTAAGTTGAAGGGCGAGGAACCAAACTTCGCAGAAGAGGGCTGGGCACGCCGCCGACCTAAGAAGAAATAGCCTTTGGTTGGCAATAATATAATAAGGTGAAAGCCTGCATCAAACAGGGATTTGTTCTCTTGCTTGATGCAGGCTTTGTTGTTTTTATAGTGGTGTTTTAAAGGCTACTTTGTTGAAAGAGGAACATATCCACTCTCTTTTACGATGTTTTGTCCTGATGCTGTCGTTAAGTATTCAAATAGTTTATAGGCGGATGATTTCTTGTCTATGTCAGAGCGCACAACAGCATATATCTCAGACACATAAGGATAAGTGTTGTCTGTAATGGTGTTTTTGTTTGGCTCAACGCCATTAACGCCAATGCTCTTCGCCCAAGTTTGCTCATCTCGTACCATAACGCTGTAATAGAAATATGGGGTAAATGCTATGCCATTCTTATCGAATTTCAAAGCTTGGAAAGGTCCACCCATACCATGCGTTATCATTTCTGGCCAATCAATCATAGTCAACCCATTCATAACCATGGTTTCCATTTTCTCTTGACTTCCAGAGTTGGCATTTCTGATATAAGGATCAATGGTCGCATTATTTCCGCCTACTTCTTTCCAGTTTCTGACTTTTCCTGTATAAATGTCTTGTATCTGCGCGATGGTCAGATTGTTTATCGAGTTGTTGGTGCTCACGATAAAGATGAAAGCATCACGACCGATGGGATGCTCTATCAAAGACACACCTTTTTCTTCGGCATAGGCTTTCTCGTCTCTTGATATGCTGCGAGAGGCGATAATAAGTTCTGCATTGCCATCAATGAGGTTCGTGTATGAACCATGAGTAGTGCTGCATTTCAATTTGCTTTCCAATAGTTGCTTGTCGTTTTGAGAGTGGTTAGCTTTGTCATAGTCTATTTTGCAATACCATGTAAAATCTAAAGCCATGTTGTTCCACCATTCGTATGGCAACCCCAGCGTTTTTGCAGCCAAGATTACACTAAGAGGTTGAGTGGATGTTGAGCAATCTACCACAGGAAAGTCTTCTATTGTCATGGTTGGCTTTTCGTCATCCGTGACATCGTTTGCCTCACAACTTGTAAATGCCATGGATATGGCAAGAAGTAGTATGGATATTTTTGTCTTCATTTATATAGCTTTTTTTGTTGACAAAATTACCATTTTCTTTGGTTATTGCCAAATGTTTACTCAAAAATATAATTTCTAGCCGAAAAAGCATTGCTCATTAAGAACTATTTTGTAATTTTGGAGCGAATTTAGCTTTGACATTTTATTAATCACACATTGCGTGTATAAAACAACAATACAATATGGGATATGGAACATCAGTGAAACTTCCTGAGGGAAGCATATATTTTAATAGAGTAGCCTTGCATAGCATGAGCGACCTTCTTGATATAAAAGAAGAGGCGAGCAAGGGCGTTCAACGGGCAAAGGAGCAACTGCTGATGTTGGCTAGTGCCACACCTAAAGATCTTTTTACTGGCGAGGATGGTGTCATGTTTCAGCTTACTCGTGAGTTTGAAGATACTTGGGAAAGTTTGCAAGAGTCTTTTTTCGATATGAATCGGGCTGGTATAGTCATTGAAGAACTTGATGGATGGAGCTGGAGTCACAAGGATGAGTTTGGAGAAGATATTGAGGAATCTCTGGACCCATCTAAACCTGAAGATTGGAGAAGAATTACCAGTGGAGATTATGTATCCGAAGCTGACACAGATATCAATCCCACAAGCCTTGATGCTCTTGATGCGGAGATAGATAAAATTAGCAAGCCTTTCTTCTACAAGCAAGACAAGATTCGGGGCAAATATGTCTTGTACTACAAGAGTCGTCTTTTCCATACAGCAGATAACGTCTATCTGTTTTCTACGGAAGAATCTGCTATCA
>CAVKXW010000164.1:0-7436 GCA_963660215.1 Bacteroidaceae bacterium
TTGGCCCTTTGCCATCGAGCAGTCGAAGACGCAGATTGCGGCTTGGATAGCCGACTCTAAGTTGATGCTCGACATGGCGGTGTTGCTGAGCATCGACGTGGCTCTCACGATGCTGTTCTGTGTGAGCCATGTCGACCTGAAGACATCCGAGCATGTGAGCCGCCGCAAGTGGTGCTTCTACATTGCCTTGAAGTATTTCCCAGGCTTGTTGGTATTCCCTGTGCTCTTCAGCCTCTTGGTAATGGTCATCTTCATGCTCCCTGGTATGTCGTTCCAAGTATTGGCTTGGTCGCTCGCCGTGGCATTGCTCGTTTTGACACCAGCCTTGACCTACGGTTTGCGTTGGCTCTTGCCAGAGCGACCTATCCGCTTGGAATTGCTTTTCCTCGTAGAGGTATTGCTCGGCTTGATGGGCATCATCGGCACGGTGAACGGTCGCACAGCCGTGGCAGGCATCAATAGTTTCGATGCCATGGCTCTCCTCGGAGTCATCGCCATCGTCATCGTGGGCATGGCAATCGGATGGGGCATCTACCGCATCAAGATGCAGAAGATTAGCCAAAAGGTGTAATGGCGGAACATAAAACCGCAAACAATAACGGCGTAAGCCCAACTCAACATTCAACATTTAACATTCAACATTTATAAAAAGATGAATTACATATCAGACGTATTGTTTTGGATTTCCACAGGCATGTTGGTTCCAGTGGTAGTTTTGTTGATTTTCTTCTTCTTGCGAGCTTTGTTGCTCCTCGGAGGTTTCTTCGGACAGTATCTCGTGAAGCGCAAGACGGGTGCTGAGATACGTGAGCAGATGAATGCGCTCACCATTGAGAACATCGACACCCTCGGCGACCGCTTGCCTAAGAACAAGCAGGCTGTCATCGTGAGCTATATGAAGAAGCTCGTGGAAAATCGCCAGAGCAAGGCACAGGTGAACCGTGTGCTCGACCAGTACGCTCAGTTTGTTGACAAAGACCTCTCTCTTCCTTCTACCCTCTTGAAGATGGGACCAATGCTCGGTTTGATGGGAACCTTGATTCCTATGGGTCCTGCCTTGGTAGGTCTTTCCACTGGCGACATCGCTTCGATGGCTTACAACATGCAGGTGGCTTTCGCCACAACCGTAGTGGGCTTGTTCTCTGCTGCCATCGGTTTCGTGACCAAGCAGACCAAGAATCGTTGGTACACCGAGGACATGAGCAACTTGGAGTTTATGGCAGACCTCTTGGAGGAAAAGTAAAAAGGTAAAAAAGTAAAAGGGTAAAATGAGACAAAGACGTAGAAGTCGTCTCTCGCATGATGGCGAAGACGATGACCCAATGAGCGTGGTGAGCAACCTCTTCGATGTGGCGATGGTATTTGCCGTGGCATTGATGGTGGCACTCGTAACACGCTATAGCATGACCGAGATGTTCAGCAAGGAGGACTTCACGATGGTGAAGAACCCTGGCAAGGAGAACATGGAGATCATTACCAAGGACGGACAGAAGATTAATCGCTATACCCCTTCCGAAGACCAAAGCAAGAAATCGGGCAACAAGGGTAAGAAGGTAGGTATCGCCTACCAGCTTGAGAATGGCGAGATTATCTATGTGCCAGAAGACAAATAAAGGTAAAAAGGTAAAAGAGTAAAAAGGTAAAAAGAGTGAAGAAGATTTTTACTTGGAAGAAATATCACCGTTGGGTGGGACTGGTATTGTCGGTCTTCATGTTGGTGTTTTGTGTGTCGGGCATCATCCTGAACCATCGTCCGCTTTTTAAGAGTTGCGAGGTAAGCAGGAACTTGTTGCCATCGAGCTATCACATCAAGAACTTCAACAATGGCATCATCCGAGGCACGCTCTCCATCGGAGGCGACTCGGTGCTGGCATACGGTGGAGCTGGTGTTTGGCTCACCGACCATCAAGCCAAGCAATGGACAGAATACAATGCAGGACTTCCCGAAGGTGCTGACAACCGCAATGTGCGTGGTATCGTGCAGACCAAGGATGGCAACATCTATATGGCGACACAATACGAGGCGTACCGTTGGGGCGGCAAGCAGTGGGAAAAGATAGCGCTTCCAGATAATGACACCCGAATCGCAGACATCACCTTGAATGGTGATAGTTCGAAGGTGGTGATTTTATCTCGTGATGCAGTGTTTCTTACGTCGGGACGTAGTAATTCTTACATCGGGATGCAGGAAAAATTACGTCGCGACGTAAAAATAATCCTCTTGGCTCCTAAGGATTATACGCCAAAGACCACGCTCTTCCGCACCGTGTGGAAGTTGCATAGCGGTGAGTATTTCGGCTTGCCAGGCAAGTTGGTGGTGGATGCCATCGCCATAGTGCTGATAGTTCTCTCCATCACAGGCATTATCCTCTTCATTCTGCCTTATGGCATACGCCGACAGAAACGAAAGGGTGCCAAGGAGATGATGAGGAAGATGGGCAAGCAGATGGTATGGAATCAGAAATGGCACAACCGCTTCGGTTATTTCACCATCGTCCTGACCTTGTGGCTCGCTGTTTCGGGCATGTGCCTCCGACCACCTTTCATGATTCCGCTCGTGTTGGTACAGACCGAGCAGAAGGTGGAAGATGGCAATGTTTGGAAGGATAAGTTGAGAGCCATCCGATGGGATGCGGCAGAACAATGCTGGCTCGTCTCTACTTCCGATGGATTCATCAAGGTGGATAAGGACTTTAAGCAAGCTCCAGTGTTCTTCGGCAAGGACAAGGCTCCAGGCATCAGTCCGATGGGCATCAACGTGTTCGAGCGAGTAGCCCAGAATGTGCAAAAGGATTCCGTTTCTGTCGCCAATGACGAGTGGTTGGTAGGTTCTTTCAGCGGAATGTATCGCTGGAATCCTCAGACTGGCAAGGTGGTGGATTACTTCACTGGTAAGCCAAATGAGCAGAAATCGATGCGCCCGCTCTCCAATTCGGCGGTAACAGGATATTCCAAGGACTTCTTGGGCGGCAAGCCTATCGTCTTCGACTACTCCAAGGGAGCTTTGGTTAGTAAGGGGGGAGAAGTTTCTTCTGAACAGAACACGGAAGCTGCCCCGATTGAAATGCCAGAGATGGTATCGAAGAGCAAGATGTCGCTTTGGAACGTGGCACTCGAACTGCACGTAGGTCGTTGCTATACACCGTTCCTCGGTCCTATCTCCGACCTTTTCGTGTTCCTGTCGGGATTGCTCATCTCACTGATACTTCTTTCGGGATACATCATCCTGCGAAGACAGAAGAATAGAAAGAAAAATAATAATAAACAATAGTAATAACGTAACTAAAAGATTAAAAGAAAAATGAAAAAGTTTAAGACAATGTTGGCCATGATGTTGGCTTTGGTATCTATGTGTGTAGCATTCACTTCTTGTGGTGATGACGATGATGATGTAGTGACTCCTGCTGCTAAGGAAGTAGCTGGCACATACGTTAGCAACCTTGATATGACAGTGATGGGCGAGACTTCTACATACGAGAACGCTACAATCAAGTTGGAAGTTGTGGATGATGCAACCGTAAAGGTTGTTTTGCCTGCAGCTGGCGAGGGCATGATGGCATTGCCTTCATTGGAGGTTCCTGCTGTTAAGGTAGCAGGTTCTAATGGTTCCTATACTTTGTCACAGGAGAATTACACAGGTTCTATTACCGTAAATGGTGAAGAGAAGAATTATACTGTAACTTTGCAGGGTACTTTCAAGAATAATACCTTGACATTGAATTATCAGTTGCAGTATGGCAAGATGCCAATGCCTATGATTGGTAAGTTTGAGGCTACAAAGTAATATAGCTGATGAAAGGAAAGATTATTTTATTCCTGATCCTTTGTGGATTGTGCCTGAATCTGAAGGCTGAGACCCAGGGCGATGTCGTGGGTCGGGTGCTCGATGATTCGGGCGCTCCTTTGATTGGAGCTACCGTTCAGCTCGTGAACAGCAAGGATGGTGTCACTACCGACGAGGACGGATATTTCCGCATTCCTTATAGCAAGGACGGAGCGGTGAGAGTAAAAGTGAGCTATGTGGGCTTTCAGACCCAGACTTTTATATTGAAAGCCGACGAGAAAAAGGGCGAGCAGCATGTGCTTCGTCTTCAACCTGATGCCACGGCTCTCGACCAAGTGGTGGTGACCGCCACTCGTACTCCTAAGGCTCTGAAGGATGCCCCAGTGGTAACTCGCTTGATTACCGCCAACGACATCAAGATAGCTGATGCTACCAACATCCAAGACCTCCTCACTGAGCAGATGCCTGGCTTGGAGTTTGGCTATGCGATGAACCAAGAGACTTCGCTCAACATGAATGGCTTCGGTGGCAACGCTGTGCTCTTCCTCGTGGATGGCGAACGTTTGGCTGGCGAGACGATGGACAATGTGGACTACAGTCGTTTGAACCTCGACAACGTGGGGCGTATCGAGATTGTGAAGGGTGCAGCCTCTGCCCTCTACGGTGCCAATGCCGTGGCTGGTGTGGTAAATGTCATCTCTCGTGAGAACAGCGAGCCATGGACTGCCAATGTGAACACTCGATATAACGACTTCAACAAGGAGTGGCGACATGGCGGTTCGTTCAGCTTCAACGCTGGCAAGTGGAACTCGCAGACCAGTGTGCAGCGCACCACATCCGACGAGGTGCAGCTCACCAGTCCGTTCGATACCGAGTCTAACATCCTCCATATCTATGGTGGAGAGACTTTCAATGTGAAGGAGCGTCTCACTTACAAGCTCTCCGACAAGGTGAAGTTGATAGGTCGTGGTGGTTACTTTGCTCGTATCAGCGACCGCAACAACTACGATGACCACTACAAGGACTATAATGCAGGCTTGAAGGCTGTGATGAATCTCTCGCAGAACGATAACTTGGAGGTTTCTTACGGTTACGACCAGTATGACAAGGCTCGTTATGTGAACGATGAGCGCACTCACGACCACGATTATACCAATCGTCAGAACACCCTGCGTGCCCTCTATTCTCACATCTTCGGCAAGAATACGCTGACCGCTGGTGCTGATTTCCTCAACGATTATCTCACCACCTATCAGTTTACCGACAATACATCGCATACCCAGAATTCCTACGATGTCTTCGCCCAGTTCGACTACAATCCATTGCAGTGGTTGAACGTGGTGGCAAGTCTTCGCCATGACTACTTCTCTGCATCAAGCCAGAACTCCACAACGGCTCGCTTGGCTTTGATGACCAAGTGGAAGGGCTTCTCTATCCGTGCCAACTATGCAGGTGGATTCCGTGCTCCAACCCTGAAGGAGATGTATATGGCATTCGATATGGCTGGTATGCAGATGATTTACGGTAATCCTGACTTGAAGCCTGAGAAGAGCAACAACTTCAACTTGGCTCTAGAGCACAGTGGCAGAGTGAAGAACGCTGGTTTCTTTACTGGTCAGTACAGCCTCACCCTGATGGGCTACTATAATAAGTACGACAAGCGAATCACCACCGAGGATTACGAGGACTATGTGCCTGGCGCAGGTCAGCCAGATGTTGCCTCTCGTTATTGTAATGAGGATGGCGTGAAGGTGAGTGGCATCGACTTCAGCGCACAGTATCGCTCGGATATGGGCTTGGGTGCCAAGGTCGATTACAGTTATCTCCACGTAGGTGGCAGAAGCGTTGACTCACAGTTCTCTCAGCCTCGTCCACACTCAGCGACATGGCGCATCGACTACGACCGCCAGCTCTGCTCGTTCTATCGCATCAATGCTGCGCTCTCTGGTAGATACCTCTCTGCCCCAGACACTAACATCGAGAAGCATGACAAGAGCTATCAACTCTGGAAGTTCACCCTCCAGCAACGTTTCCTCGATGCCGTGAACCTGAACTTCAACATCGACAACCTCTTCAATTACAAGCCTAAGGCTTATTATTGGAGTTCGGCGATGACCACAGGTCGCACCTATTCCATCGGTCTCTCCATCGACATCGACCGATTGGTGAAGGTGTTCTAATGTAAATAAGTTTTTGAGGATGATAATAAAAATGAGATAATGGCTTCATGAAAAGCCCTTATCTCATTTTGTTTTTAGTATCTTGCATGATTTGTTATGTTGCGGTCAGGTGGCAGTGCCAAGGAAAACTTAATGGCTTACAATGAACATTTAACACTTAAAAAGTTTGAGAATTCAGAAAAAATGCTTAATTTTGCATATAGTAAATTAAAATGCAATATTTATGAATTTATTAGAACTTAAATCTTTATGTAGCTTTGGGCTATTTGGGGCTCATAGTAATGGTCTTCTGTTTCGCTTTTTCCGAAATGGGGGGGTAGCTTATGCGCTTTAATTGCATTCCTATTGATAGGAATAGGTGCGATTCATGCATCGAGCCGTAGCCTTCAACAAGCAATAGCTATTGCGGAAAAGAAAGCTGCAGAGTTGTCTCGTACGTTAGACAACACCAATTTGGGATCGAGTGATGTTTATGTTTTTAATTTTAAGGATGACAAAGGCTTTGTTATGGTCAGTGGAAATGACCAATTGCCTGATATTCTTGCTTATGACGAGAAGGGACATTTTGATAGAAATTCAACTCATCAGACTTTTTTACAGGTTTATAGCGAATTTATCTCAAAATTGAATAAGGGAGATTATTTTGCCAAAAAGCATATCAAGGAAATTAAAGAAATACGAGGTAGAAAATATGAGCCTATAAAACCATTGTTGGATAATGTGTATTGGCCATCAGGTTCTCCTTTTTCTGATAAATATCCAAAGAACAATTGGGAGTTTGGTTCAGAAGATAGAAGGCCTTATGAAATTGCAAAAATCATGAGGTATTATCAGTATCCTCAAACATTATTGAAAGATATACCAGGTTATACAACGGAATATGGTTTTAAAATTGATACTATAAAAAGTGGAGTACTGTATGATTGGACTAACATAAAGGCTGACTATCGTAATGGTTATTCGAAAACAGAGGCAGAAGCTATATCTACGCTTATCTATCATATAGCCATTGCCAATAATATGGGAAATACTGCTGTTGAAAATTTCTGGGGACCAAATCTTGCCGAATATTGGGGATATGATAAGGATTTGGTGCAATTCTTGGACTGTACACATTATACAAAAGATGTGCTGCATACTGTCATTCTGAATGAATTGAAGAATAAACGTCCTTGTTTTGCAGGGTATTATACGATAGATGGTGTAGATTCAGATGGGCTATTTCATATTAGTAGTGACATTGTTTCATTTTATGCTGATTTGAATTTTGGGGACTACTATAACTACTTAACGATTGGAATAATACCAGACAATGGTATGAAAGATGAGCGTCTTGTAAAAGCACCTTTTTTTATAGCCTGTAATTTTAGTAGTGATGATGGTATCAATCTTAAAATTAAAAAGTGGAAAAGAAGTTCTGTAACAGATACATTTTCAGGAAGCTTTGAGCTTAGGTATGATAATTATAAGAG
>CAVKXW010000165.1:0-5427 GCA_963660215.1 Bacteroidaceae bacterium
GAGAGAGATTTATGGAAAAAAGACTCATGACAATGGTCGCAGGCCTGGCTCTTAGCACGAGCTTCGCCTTTGCGCAAAGTCAAATCTCTGGTAAGGTTACCTCTTCCGAGGATGGAGCACCTGTGATTGGCGCATCCATCAAGGTGGCAGGAACCAACACAGGTACTGTTACCGACATCGACGGTAACTTCTCATTGAATGCTCCTGCAGGGGCTAAGTTGGAGATTACATACATCGGTATGCAACCTAAGACAGTCAAGGCAGGTCGAAACTTGAAGATTGTATTGGATGCAGATGACACAGTTTTGGACGATGTGGTAGTCGTTGCATACGGTACTGCCAAGAAGTCAGCATATACTGGTGCTGCTTCGGAAATTAAGTCAACAAAGATTGAGGCTCGTCAGATTTCTAACGTGTCTGCCGCATTGGTAGGTACTATGTCTGGTGTGCAGACGTTCCAGACCAACGGACAGCCTGGCCAGGATACTTCTATCCGTATCCGTGGTATATCCTCTATCAACGGTACCAACTCTCCTTTGTATGTAGTGGACGGTGTGCCTTTCGATGGTGACCTGTCATCTATCAACTCTCAGGATATTGCATCCATGACCGTATTGAAGGATGCTGTATCTACTTCTCTTTATGGTTCTCGTGGTTCTAATGGTGTCGTAATGATTACCACTAAGAAGGGTCAGCAGGGACGTACACAGGTTACTGCTGATGCTAAGTGGGGTGCCGTTTCTCGTGAGAACAAGAACTATGACGTAATCTCTGATCCTGGTCAGTATTACGAGTTGTTGTACAAGGGCTTCTATAATGGCTATTTTTACAACAGTGGCTTCTCTGCAAACAGATCTTTCCAGCTTGCCAACGCAGATTTGAGCAAGACTGGTTATCAAATTTATAACGTTCCTGCTGGTCAGTACCTCGTCGGTAAGAACGGAAAGTTGAACCCACAGGCTACTTTGGGTTACACCGATGGTACCAACTACTTTACTCCTGACGATTGGGAGGACGAGACCTTCAAGACAACAATGCGCCAGGAGTATAACGTAGGTGTATCTGGTGGTTCCGATAATTTTTCTTTCTATTCTTCATTTGGCTATTTGCAGGATGACGGTACCATCAAGGGCTCAGGTTTCGACCGTATCACTGCTCGTACCAATGTAGAGTACAAGGCCTACAAGTGGTTGACCCTTGGCTCAAACATGGGCTATACTCATACAAGCAGCATGAGCCCTGGCGACCAGGATGCAAGTTCTACGTCTTCTTCAGGCAATGCTTTCTATATTGCCAATGAAATAGCTCCTATCTATCCTATGTATGTGCGTGATGCTCAGGGTAACATCATGTACGACCAGGCTTCAGGCAAGAAGATGTATGACTTCGGTGATGGTGCTAGCACAGCTTTCTCCCGTAACTGGATGTCTATGGCCAACCCTATCGGTGCGCTCCAGTACAACAGGGAAGAGTACAACATGGATATCTTCGAGGGCAACTGGTTTGCCAAGATCGACTTGACCCATGGCTTCACAGCTACAGCTCGTTTGGGCTTGAGCACCGACAACACCATCAACTTCAGCTACAGCAACCCACTTTATGGCCAGAGCAGTAGCTATGGAGGCGAAATCGGCAACCAGCAATCTCGCCAGACAGCTTTGACCCACCAGTATCTGTTGAACTATCAAAACGCATTCGGCAAGCACAATGTAAGTGCCATGGCTGGTTTTGAGGGCTATCGCTTGAAGTACTTGTATTTCTATGGCGACGCTCAGCAGCTTTACAAGATGGGTGACTATATGCTTGGTAATGGTACTTCACAATACACGGCTGGTGGTCAGCAGCACAAGTACAACACTGCAGGTTTCTTCTTCACAGCTAACTACAACTATGATGAGAAGTACTTCGTAAACTTGGGCTATCGTCGTGATGGTACATCTGCATTCTCTAAGGACAACCGTTGGGGTAACTTCTTCAACGTAGGTTTGGGATGGAACATGAAGAAGGAAGCATGGTTAGAAGACTTCGCAGCTCTCGACCAGTTGAAGCTCAGAGCCTCTTTCGGCCAGACAGGTAATGACAACCACAACTATAGTTCTTCTTACTATGGCTGGTATGCTTATCAAGACATCTTCCAGATGACTGGTACCGATGGCGTGTTCTCAGATGGTACTTTGAGATATAAGGGTAATCCAGAGCTGAAGTGGGAAAAGACCAATGCCTTCGACTTTGGTGCAGACTACTCTTTCCTCAAGAGTCGCCTCTATGGTTCTTTGGACTTTTACTTCCGTGCCACAAGCAACCTTCTCGACTTTAAGCAGGTAGCAATCTCTAACGGTTACTCTCGTATTCCTGTCAATATGGGTACCGTACAGAACTATGGTGTTGAGTTCGAGATCAACTATAACATCATCAAGAACAAGGACATGCAGTGGGGCGTATCGTTCAATGGTACTTATACCAAGAACCGCATCCACAAGCTTTCTCCAGACTATGAAGATGGTCAGTATATCAATGGCTCTCGCATCTACAAGGAGGGTTCTTCCATCTACAACTTCTACTTTCCACACTATATGGGTGTGAACGAGAACGGTGAGGCACTCTATCTTGGTGTAAAGGTAGAAAAGGATGAAGCTGGTAACGAGACTCCTGTAAAGGATGCCAACGGCGACTACATTGAGGAGGCAACAACCGACTACCAGAACGCTTACGACTACAACCGTAAGGAGACTGGTAACATCTTGCCTAAAATCTATGGTGGCTTTGGTACAAACTTTGCATGGAAAGGCATCGACTTCTCTATCCAGACAAGCTTCCAGCTCGGTGGTAAGGTATACGACCAGGGTTATGCCAACTTGATGGAGACTGGTGGCACAGGCTTCACTGCAGGTCATAACTTCCACAAGGATGTGTTGAAGGCTTGGAGCGAGGACAACACAGGTTCTAACATTCCACGTCTCGATGTTACCGACCAGTATGCCACAAGTACATCCGACCGCTTCATGACAAGCTCAGATTACTTCTCTATCGACAACATCACATTGGGTTACACATTGCCAAAGGCTTGGACATCACACATCGGCATCCAGGGCTTGCGCTTCTACGGTTCCATAGAGAACGTAGCTTTGTTCACTGCTCGTCAGGGTATGGACCCACGTATGAGTCTTACTTCTGTATCAAGTAGTTGGTATACAGCACGTAGAACTATCTCTGGTGGTGTTAAGGTTACATTCTAAAAGTCAAACAAGGACAATATTTAAATTAGACATTTATGAAATTAGCAAAATATATCATGATGGCGTCTGCGCCTCTGCTCTTTGCATCTTGCCTTGACACAGAGCCATTAGGAAATTATATCACCTCTGACGAGAAGTCGGAGACAGTGGCTCAGAACCCTGAGCGTTTGGAGGCTAGTGTTACTGCCATCACCACAAACTTCAGTACATTCGGTAGTGTTCGAGGTACAGGTGTACATAGCGACATTGGCTATCCAAGCATCATGCTCCTTTTGGAGGCTAGAGGTACGGATGTTGTTCAGCAGAACATCGGTTACAATTGGTTTGGTTTCGCTTTGACATACGATGACATCGACTACACATACGGCGACAACCGTATGATTTGGCAGACGATGTACAATCAGATTTACTCAGCCAACAACGTAATCAAGACTGTAGATCCTGAGACAGAGAACGCACAGCTCCAGGGCTACTTGGCACAGGCATTGGCTATCCGTGCCTTCGACTACTTCACATTGGTACAGTGCTACCAGAAGACCTATGCCGATGTAGACCCAAGTACAGCTCTTGGCGTGCCATTGATTACAGAGGCTAACCAGGATGATGCTGCTGCCAATGGTTGCCCTCGTGCTACCGTAGCAGAAACATACGAGCAGATTCTCAACGACTTGAACAAGGCCATCGACTTCTTAGAGAAGAGCGATTACAAACGTACAGACAAGCGTTACGTTGACATCTATACAGCTCGCGCCATCCGTTCACGCATCTATCTCGTGATGAAGAACTACAGTGCAGCTCTTGAGGATGCCAACTTCGTAATCAACAACAGTGGCGCTACTCCGTTGTCTATCGCTGAGGCTAGCCGCCCAGGTTTCAACGACATCGACACACACAACTGGTTGTGGGGTATCAAGGTTAGCGAGACCGACCGTGTGGTAACAACAGGTATCTGCAACTTCCCATCACACATGGGCTCTTTGTGCTATGGTTATGCAACTGTAGGTGCTTGGAAGATGGTTAACAAGAAGCTCTACAACGAACTCAATGAGACTGATGCCCGCAAGGGATGGTTCCTTGATGGCGATGGCAACTCTGCCAACTTGAATGCTACTGAGAAGGCTTATCTTGCTTCTCAGGGTGCCCCTGCTTATACACAGGTTAAGTTCGCTCCTTATCAGGGCAAGGTTGGCACATCTACCAATGCCAGCGACGTTCCATTGATTCGTATCGAGGAGATGTACATGATCAAGGCAGAGTGCGAGGCACAGACAGCTCCTTCAACAGGTGCAGCCACATTGCAGGCATTTGTTCGCCAATATCGCGACCCATCTTACACCTTGAACGCTTCAACCAAGGATGGTGTGGTGAATGCCGTTTTGGATCAGCGTCGTGTAGAGTTCTATGGCGAGGGTATCACTTGGTTCGACTTCATCCGTTTGGACAAAGACTTCGACCGTCGTGGTGGTGGTTATGATGCTTCTGAGGTGTATAACATCAAAGCTGGCGACAACTGCTTGATTTGGCGTATTCCTTACAACGAGCAGCAGTATAACAAGCAGATTTCTGCGGAGCAGAACAACCCTGTAGGCACAAAACCAACTGCTGTTGCAGACGTTTAATCATGTTTCAATAGAATAAATTAGACAATTATGAATAAGATTTTTAAATATTTCATGATGGTTGTCGTAGCTATCGCAGGCTTGTCTTTCGCATCTTGCTCCGACGACGATGACAACTATACTGTCGGTGAGGCTTCTGACGGTGCATATCTCTATGCAGACTTCGCCTCTAAGACATTCTTGCCAGATGACACTCAGGCATTCACCATCAACTTGGGACGTGGAAATGCTTCTGGCGAGCAAACTTTTGAGTTGAAGTGTGACAACGATAAGTTCAACGCTCCTTCTACGGTTACGTTCAAAGCAGGTGAGTCAACTGTTGCGGTTCCAGTAACCTTCGACATGCCAATAGGCTCTTCTGAGACTGTACAGTTCTCAACTCCAACAGAGAACTCATCTGTATATGGTGACGATACTATCTCTGTAACAATTGTTCGTGACTATACTTGGATTAAGATCGGTACTGCAGATTTCCTTGACTACTTCTTTACTGGTTATAAGGCAAAAGTAGATGTTGCTAAAGCTAAAGAAGGTACTAATCTTTACAAGTTTGTTGCTCCAATGACTACGGC
>CAVKXW010000165.1:5437-7429 GCA_963660215.1 Bacteroidaceae bacterium
GCTTTTAAACAGAATGGAGAGTCAAAACTTCCTGGTGCTGTAGATTGGAAATTTACTATGGATGAAGAGGGAAATGTTAGCATTGCAAATGGATTCTATGAAGTAGAGGAAGGAACTAGTTTGATAGACGACGGAGATGGTGGCTATATGATTTATTATAGTTCAAGAATGCCACAATACTGTAGTATAACAAACGAAAATGGTCTCATCACATTCAATGGTGCTACAACTGATGGCCAAAGCTTAATAAACTTAGGTTATTGGTCTTTCGACTGGAACGAGGGTTATCCATACGCAGCAGAATAATGCAATGGATGATTTGTTAAGAATATAATATAGGAAAGCGGGATGATATGCCATAATAGGTTTGTCATTCCGCTTTTTTATTTAACTAAAAATAAATATTAGCTATGAGAAGAGTGTCTACTACTTTTATTTTATTGTGTACTGTTTTGGGAATGTTCGCATCGCCAAGAAGTTACTCTGTGAAACAGGCGATAGCTAAGAATGTCCTTCGGTCTATTGTACATACTGATACAAGAGCTAGTAAGCAAGGATTGAAGACCATCAAGGAAAATGATGCGCTCACGGTCATAGGGTATGAGCATGATGGTTATGTTGTCATTGCCAATGATGATAACTTTCGGCCAGTCCTTGGTTATTCCATTCAACCATACCAAGCAAGCAATCCGGGGTTGAACTGGTGGCTGAATGCAATGAGCAGAGCTTTGCAAGCAACCCAACTGGAAAATATTAATGTGGCTAACGAAGTAGGGAAAAAGCCCATTCCTCAGTTGATGGTTTCGGAATGGGGACAGGACGCTCCTTACAACAACTTATGCCCAAAAGGCGACAGAGGTAGATGCCCATCAGGCTGTGTGGCGACTGCGATGGCGCAAGTCTTGTATTACCACAAGTCTCCTGTCAAGTCAGTGGGAAAGGGTAGTTACACATACGGAGGAAAGATTTTTGCGCAAGACCTCTCTGGCATCAACTATGCATGGGACAAAATGCAGCCAAGTTATGACACTCCTTCAGGCGAGGGAGCCGACGATGTAGCAACATTACTTTTTGACTGTGGTTTGGCACTTAATATGGATTTTGACGATTCGGGCAGTGCTTCTTATAACTTTGAGGCATGCAACGCCTTCAACAAGAATTTTAGCATGTTTTCCACTTATTACGACCGTTCTTATTATACGGCTTCAGACTGGATGGATATTGTGTATGCTCAACTGAGCAACCATAACCCTGTCGTGTATGGAGGAGTGTCCAAAGTGAATGGTCAGCAGAGCGGTCACTCTTTTGTCATAGATGGTTATGATGAAGATGGTTTGGTGCATGTGAACTGGGGATGGAATGGAACAGGTAATGGTTTTTACGACATAACCTTGCTGAATCCTGTGGCTGGTACAGATTCTATGAGTTTTAGCAGCAATCAAGATATGGTAGTTTGTCAGAAAACTCCTTTCGCAGTTTATTCTAATATAGGCATGGGAAGTATCTCTGTCAAGAAGGTGACAGATAGCAGTATTTCGGTGAACGTGTCAAAAATAACCAATCTTCTTCCAGATGATTTCAATGGTCAACTTGCAATTATAGCAGAGAAGGATGGAGTAAAGAATGAGATAACTTCCTTGGACAAAAAACTCGTCTTTGGTGTTTCTTATTCTGGTATCTTTAATGAAACTGAGTATTCTGTAGAAGGTTTGGATGATGGAGAATACAAGATTTACGCTGCTGCCAAGGGTATGAATGATCCTGATTGGCAGATTTTCCGTTCATCCCATGGGGCTAAGAATAGCTATACATTGACTAAAGTAAATGGTACTATTAGTCTGACACAAGACAAGGCTCCATGGGCTACAGGAGTTGCTTCTGTCGCATCTCCGAATCCAGTCGCTCATCGTTCTGCCAAGATTTACAATCTCAATGGGCAGCAAGTATCTTCTGCCTACCATGGCATTGTGGTAAAGGCAGGAAAGAAATATA
>CAVKXW010000166.1:0-7408 GCA_963660215.1 Bacteroidaceae bacterium
TATATTTCTTTCCTGCCTTTACCACAATGCCATGGTAGGCAGAAGATACTTGCTGACCATTAAGGTTGTAAATCTTATCCGACATAGGAGATTCTCTATAGGAATTTGAAACAACAGACGATATGCTTGTTGTAACCATCCACCCTGCTGCATCATCTAGATTTAAAGAAGTAATGACACCATCCTTGATGGTCATCAAAGCACTGTTGGCATGATCATCGGAAGTACGGAACGGAGAAAAGTCCTTCTCCTTGGCAGATTTGGAAGCCAAGAACAAGCGATAGTCGCCATCGTCCAACTTATTGGCTATTGTGATGTAAGGCTTGGAGAGATTGCCATCCGTCGCATAATAATAGGCTGGTACAGTTGTTTTTAATTCAAACGTGGCAATATCTTTGTTTTCACCAGAAGCCAGATTTCTAGCCACGACATACAGGTTGCCCTGGTAAGCATCGCCATCCACGTTGAGAGGGCTGGCTGTGGTTGAGACTTTAATATGTGTAGCATCTGCTTGCGAGAAATTCACGGCCCCTTCATAGATGGTGAATCTGGAAACATACTGTGGATAGATGCCTTGGTTTGTAACTGGGATGAATTGCTGTTGCTCAGTATAGCCATTCAGGGTATGGATGTTGAACATTCCATCGTCTGTTCCTCCCCATCCCCAGTTAACTGAGAACAAGCCATCCTCATCATATCCATCTAGAACGAAGCAATGACCGCCTTGGTCGGATGCGCCAGCATAAACCACAGGAATCTTTGAGGCAATGGCACGATACAATGCAGGGTAATATTCATCGGAACTCTCGAATAAAATGCAATGCAATGGCAATCCTGCATCAAACCCGAAGTTGTTTCTAAAGGCGCTTACCACTGGTGGCATCTGCGTTCCACTGCCCGATTCTGTATATTGCATATCGACAGATGCGCCACAAGCCATCATCAGCTCTGCCACTGCTTTGGCTTGCTCTTCAGAATAACCCGACTTATAATTGACTATCATGTTGTTCCAATCAAAAGGAAAGTTCTCCAACTGAATGGAAACCGTTTCTTCCACACCTGTTCCTGGATCAAAACGATAGGTATGCTTGCCTGTCCCTCTTTCTGGATGCTTATAGTAATACATCGCTTGTGCCATGGCTGTGGCCACACATCCCGTAGGATAGTGCTTGACAGTTCCCTTACTTGTATAGGATGGGCAAAGATTGTTGTACGGAGTGCCTTGGTTCCATTTTGTCGTTACGTAAGACTGCACCTCTGTAGGAACATCCTCTGGTTTGGCAGGCTGAAGCGAACCAGATTTCGTTGCCAACGCATGGGTCGTAGCCTTCAGCCACATTTGAAAACCAGGATTGTTGCTGTTCACGTCGAAAACGGAATAGGAGTAACCCAATACAGGGCTAAAGGCTTCGTCTTTAGCCAACACCACGAACCCACCTTGCCGATAACCTGCCACAGACAGCACTGCATCATTGTAAAGCATCTGTACACTTTCACCTACTCTGGTAGCAGAAAACGCATGGTGCGAATCTGCATGCAACACACCCTTTGCAATACTCATTAGTTGAGCTTCGCTGCGGTCTGATGCTTGAACATTCGAAATATTCAAAAGAATCAAGAAGAAAAAGGAAAATCGTTTCATAAGCTTACCTGTTTTTTACTTAGCAAATAACAAAAGAGGCATCTGTGCTTACTAACTTAGAAAACACAAATGCCTCGATTTATTCGATATATTTATTTATAAGAGAGATTCTTACTCTTCCATAGCTGCTGCAAAATCTTCCTTGCTCAAAAAGAAGTATGTAGGACCTGCGCTACAAGGATATTCATCACCATCATTGTACTCAGCCATGCTTACATATAATGACTTTGCAGCCCAAGTTATAACGCCTCCCGTCTTTGAAGCTGAGAAGACACCGAGAGGATAGCTGCTAATGTTAGAAGAAAGGTTTCCATAAACCTGACCAATAGAGATTTCACCATATCCCCAGTTCATGCCCAACAAAACAGGAGCCAAAGAAGCACCATCCTTTGTCACTGTGATAACAAATTTGCCATCGTTGCCTGTAACATCACCTTCCTCATTATAAGGATAACCATTGTAAGCACCCATCTCATCTTGAGCTGTCGCTACTTTTGCGTATGGACTATTAAAGCGATACTTCACGGAAGTGGCAGTTGTTGCTTTCTCGTACTCAACAACCATAGGCATAGGATCTACACTCCAGAAAGTGTTGATGATGTTACCCATCCAATAGCCAGTGCCTGCTGCCTCCCATTTGATGACTGTAACGTTAGCTACAAAATCCTTGATACCTGTGGTATATGGGTTCAAGTTAGCCTCGTCGAAGGTCAACTCCAATGCTAAAGGAGTACCCTGGGCTGCGCTTTCCTTTACAGATACGTTGATGTCCTTCTCAGTCTCGCCAGCTGCGAAATCTACAGAAGTAGGAATGTTGAAGTTGTCAGCGCCCTCTACCACCTTGATAGGATAAGAAGCTGCGTCTGTTGCCTTACGAACCACTGTGAATGAAACGGTTGGGTCGGATGGGTCAACTTCCAAAGTTGTCTTGTTGGCTGCGCTGAACTCTACCGCTGGGCAAGAAGCCTCAACCTTTGGTGTTGTAGAGTCACCCAACTCCAAATCATCGTTGCCACAAGCTGTCAGCAACATGGTTGCTGCAGCTAGGCTCAGAAATATATTTTTGATTTTCATTGTTTCTATATTATATGTTTAACATATTGTTTATCACAACGCATTCCCTTACTCGGAGTCTGCTACAGGGTTTGGAGCAGGAACAGCCTCGTTATTGTCATTCTCTGAGATGGCAACATTGGCATTGATCTCTGTCTGTGGAAGACGCCACAACAAGATAGGGTCACCTGAAGGAATGTTGTAAACTACGGTAGCGTCAAAGCCACCACCACGACGGTCAACACCCTTGTTCAAACGCATCACGTCGAACCAAATAAGACCTTCACCCCAAAGCTCGATACGCTTCTGGAAGTAAACGGCTTCCTGTACGTCACCCGTGCAAGTGTAAGATGGGTCGCGATAGGTCTTCACGAAGTTCTCAAGGAAGCTCTTTCCGTCCTGACCAGCCTTCGCCATTGCCTCTGCCTTGATGAGATACATCTCCTCAACACGCATCAAAGGAATGTCGTTGGCATTGGTAGAGCAACCGAGTGTACCATCGTAGGTATTGAACTTACAACTTGTGTAAGCTGGGAAGCCGTATTGCTGGAGATAAACATTATACTTGCTGTCCAAATGGCTGTTTGTGCCATCCTCGCCAGACCACCAGCCCTTGCGAACATCGGTCTCAGGAATCTGGTTGTAGAGCTTCTTGTTGATCTGGTGACCGCCAGAGTACTGGCAGTAACCATAGTTGAATGTACCACAGTGAGAAATCCAGTTGACAATACCAGAAGATACCACGTCGTCAGTCTCCTCGATGTAGATACACCACATGAAGTCCATGCAGCTTCTCTTATTGAAATAAGGCAAACTTACTTCTGAGATAGGAGCAGGCTCAATGCCCTTCTTCTTAGCCTCGTCGATGGCATTCTGGGCATCGCTAGCAGCCTCTGACCAATTCTGCATCACGAGGTTCATACGAGCTCGGATACCGTATGCGGTAGCCTTGGAGATGTAACGCTTGGCATCAGCATCGCCAGCCTCGTAGCTTGTGCTTGTCAGCAACTCGATGGCGTGGTCGATGTCCTTCTTGATCTGGGCATATACCTCCTCTACCGTTGCACGTGGAGCACCATTGGCTGCGGCTTCGTTAGAGTTCTCATCGGTAATGATAGGCACACATGGCTTGCTCTCGTTGCCCTTGTAGGTGAACTGATAGAGCTGTGCGAGGTTCAAGTACATGTAGGCACGAGCTGCAAGACCCTGTGCATAGAAGAACTTACCCTGGTCATCGGTTGGGTCACCAGCAGCGTATGAAGCACAAACATTGTTGGCTGCATAGATAATCTGATAGTGATTGTTCCATACAATCTGGCATTCGTTGCTTGTATAGATACGGTCTGCGTAGTCCAAGTCATTTCCTGCCCAGTTATAACCATTGTTGGCTGATGACTGGTCTTCTGTATTTGCATCGGTGAAATACAAAACAGAGCTGTAACCGAAGTCGTTGTGACGAAGAGAGTTTCCAAGGGCTGTGTAGTTTGGCGCATACACGTTCATACCAGAGAACACGGCACGTACACCAGCCTCACCACGCTCTGGCTTGTTATTGATAACATCGCTCTTCTGGTCGGTAGTGATAGTACTACCTTGAGGAGCTGTATCAAGATCTGTACAAGATGTCAAAGCCAATGTGGCTACGACAAGACTTGACATAAAATATTTTGCGTTCATATTATTATTTTCTTAAATATTGATGTAATGTTTAGAATGCAACACTGATACCACCAGAGAGGGTACGGATTGCTGTATAAGTAGATACGCTGGCAGAGATGTAGCTCTGGCGTGGGTCGAGACCCTTGCGAGCTGTCAAGAGAGCCAAGTTGTCACCTGTGAAGTAAACACGAACCTTGGTAAGACCCAAGCTCTTTACGAGCTGGCTAGGCAATGTATAACCGATGGTCACGTTGTTGAGTGACAAGTAATCGCTGCTGGTCAAGAATCGTGTAGATGTATAACTAGCATAGTTCGCATTCTTAGAAACTGAGTTCAAACGTGGAACGTCTGTATAACGGTTCTCTGGAGTCCAAGCCTTGCGAATATCAGTATGCCAGTTCTGACCTGCGGTAGAGTTGTTGCCACCATGCATCAAGCGTGCATAACCACTATCGTAGATCTGACCGCCGAGCTGATAAGATGCCTGTATGGAAAGGTCGAAGCCGTAAGCCTTGAAGGTTGTGCCGAAACCACCATATACTGTAGGGAGGAGATCGTCGGTAGCGATACGGTTGTCGGTCTTTGTTGCGATGGTGTAATCGTTGGTTGTCTCACGAGTCACGGTGCCATCCTCGTTGGTCTTATTGTAATACCACAATGCGTCACCATTATCAGGATCTACACCTGCCCACTCTGGCAAGAACATACGATACATAGACTCACCCTCCTCGTAGATACGGGTAGTCTTGATGAGCTTGCCGTTCAAGTCTGGGTGCAATTTGTTAATCTTGTTCTTGATGAATGTACCATTGGCATTCACATCCCAAGAGATGTTCTTGGTGCTGAGAATGTTGTAACTCAAGTCGATTTCCAAACCTGAGTTAGTCATGCTACCGATGTTCATTGGCAACTGTGAGTAACCGAGAGAACCAGCAACTGGCTTATAATAGAGCATGTCTGAAGACTTGCGAGAGAAGTACTCGATGGAACCATTCAACTTGTTCTTGAACAAGCCGAAGTCTGCACCGATGTTGAATGCAGTCTGAGTCTCCCATGTCAAGTCTGGGTTACCCTTATAGTCGAGTGTACCATCAGAGAAGCCTGAAGTATCACCAGTCATGGTATACTGGTCGAGGTATGCGTAGTAATTACCAATGTTGTCATTACCCTGCTGACCAACAGAAGCCTTGAGCTTCAACATGTCCACCCACTCTACGTCCTTCATGAAGTCTTCCTTAGAAATAACCCATGCCAAACTACCAGAGAAGAAGGTACCCCAACGATTATCCTTAGAGAAACGAGAAGAACCGTCGCGGCGAACAGCAACGTTACCGATATACTTGTCCTCATAAGAGTAGTTTACACGGCCAAAGAAACCTGCGGTAGCATATGTATCAAGGTATCCTCCGATGCCCCAATCGCCCACAGCATTG
Source organism: Bacteroidaceae bacterium (assembly GCA_963660215.1). GTDB lineage: Bacteria > Bacteroidota > Bacteroidia > Bacteroidales > Bacteroidaceae > Prevotella. The sequence goes on from CAVKXW010000166.1 coordinate 5,788, forward strand.
CTTACATAGAAGTTATCTGGGTTGTAAAGGTGTGTACCACCTGCATACAAATATTTATATTTATATGTGTAACCATCGTAACCGAGAGTTACGTCGATATTGTGCTTGGCAGCAAATGTATGGGTATAATTAGCCACATACTGCTGGTCGAAGCCGTATGTACGAGTGTTATACTGATATGCGCCGCCTTGATTGGCAACGAATTGTCCCATATAAGCATTCTGCAATACATTGCGGTTGGTGTTGTCAATGTTAAGACCCCATTGAGCCTTGAGACTCAATCCCTTGATAGGAGTCAGGTTGATGTACCAGTTGCTGCTAAGAATATCCATGATGAACTGGCGCTTGTCGTACTGGAGCTGGCCACCAGGGTTGGAAATTGACATATACGAACGGTCACGGGTACCATCGTTTGCAGTACCATAGTCGTATGTCTTGCGACCATTGTTCACCAAGATGTTGCCGTTAGCCTCACGTACATAGTAAGGATAGATAGGAGCCATCAAGTTGGCTACACCGAAGGCGTTGCCTGATGAAGCACTCGCTGTCTGATCACTAGGATAGAAGCTCTTGTTATAGGTGTAAGAGATGTTGGCACCTACAGACATCCAGTCGTTCACCTTGTAGTCATCCTTCAAGCGGAAAGAAGAACGCTTGAAACCAGAGCCCGACACCAAACCTCCGTCGTCCAAATATCCGTATGAAGCATAGAAGCTGTTGCGATCGGTTGCACCGGAAATAGTAGCGTTGTATTCCTGACGGAGAGTTGACTTAAAGATTTCGTCCTCCCAGTTGTCTGGAGTATAGTAGCGGTTGTTAGCCTCATCCATGTAGCCCAATGTAGCGTTAGGGTTGAGCTTACCGTTGGTACCGAAAAGATATTCGCCCTCTGGCACTGTATATACCTGGTAACCAGAACCACCGTTGGTATTGGTTGTGATATATCTGTTTACCCACTGCCAAGCCTGTGTAGGATTGTAGTTGAGGTCGGAAGTTGCCGCATTGTACATAGCGGTGTACTCAGTCTCAAGATACTCCTGTGCACTGCGGATGACATCATAGTTCTTGATGGCACGAGAGTTGGAACCCCACTTTGCATCCAAAGTTACGGTAGCCTTACCCATCTTACCCTTCTTGGTGGTAATCATAATGATACCATTGGCACCACGAGCACCATAAAGTGCTGTAGAAGCAGCATCCTTCAAGACAGTAAGGCTTTCTATATCAGCTGTGTTGATAGAAGAAAGATCACCATCGAAAGGCACACCATCTACAACGTAAAGAGGGTCTGTTCCTGCATTGATAGAACCGACACCACGAACACGTACAGTTGCAGATGTACCAGGCTGACCGTTGGAACTCTGAATCTGAACACCAGCTACGGCACCAGCAAGAGCGTTAGAAACATCTGAAACCTGACGAAGCTCGAGTTTGTCGGACTTCATCACACCAGCAGAACCAGTGAAAGAACCCTTGGTGGATGTACCGTATGCAACAACAACGACATCATCCAAAGACTGGTTGTCTGCATCCAATACAATCTTCAAGTTTCGACCTGCCTTGACAGTCTTAGGTTGCATACCGATGTATGTAATCTCCAACTTAGCCCCTGCAGGAGCAT
>CAVKXW010000167.1:0-7359 GCA_963660215.1 Bacteroidaceae bacterium
GCAAGACATGGTATTATAACACCTATAAAATCAAGAGCAAGGACTACACCGTATCTTTGGTATTCAGCACCAAGAACGGCACACCTCAAACAGTCGATGTCGTAGACCTTACCCAGAACACCTTCCTAGAGATTCAGAACGAAGCAACCTCTACAGAAGCTAAGAAGTGCTATAAGGTAACAGATGTTACCACTACCACAGGAATCTCCGATATCCCTATCGCAGTACAGCCTGTCAATCATGACAATGCCTGGTATACGCTCACTGGCATGAAGATGCAGCAAAAGCCTGTCAAGACAGGCATCTACATCCATCAAGGCAAGAAGATTATCATCAAGTAAATTGAACAAAGCAAAATGAGGGTGTGTCATAAATGGTTTATGAAACGGGCTGAAAGCCAATAAGCACCAAGCCTAGGGCAACGCCCTAGGTTAACTAATAACGCCCTGAAAGGGCAAAAGCATCTCTAATCCAATGCTTTTGCCCTTTCAGGGCGACTTCGTTTATGCTATATTTTCCCAGGGCGATGCCCTGGGCTTAGAGCTTATTGCCCCTTTGGGGCACATAGAAAATAGACTTATGACACACCCTCATCTATCCAATATGATTTACCTTTCCCTTTGGTCAGCCCCCCACATCAGCTTCTCCCTCAGTGTGGAGAAGTAACGCTGGTTGCGCTGCTTCACGATTTTGATGCTATGCGGAGCACGGCGGATGACGAGGCGAGTCTGCTCGGTCATACGCTCGCTTCTGCCGTCGATGGCTACGAGATAGTTGTGGCTGCGGCTCTCGATGTCAAGAGTGATCTCAGCCGAATCGTTGATGACGATAGGGCGAATGTTCAAACTGTGCGGAGCCACAGGTGTCAGGCAAAGACTGCCGCTCTGCGGAATGATGATTGGTCCGCCGTTGGAGAGATTATAGGCGGTGGAACCCGTAGGCGTGGTGACGATGAGACCATCCGCCTGATAAGTGACGAGGAACTCGCCATCCACCTGCGTGCGGATGCTTATCATCGAGGCATCGTCACGCTTCAATACGGCGATGTCGTTGAGGGCGAAAGGATTGCCAGCAAGAACTCCTCCCTCTGCCTCCACCTGAATGACGGCATGGTCCTCTATCTGCACTTCACCAGCATAGAGGCTGTCCAACGCCGCCTCAATCTCGCTCGGCAACACGTCGGCAAGGAAGCCGAGTCTGCCCATATTCACTCCGATGATAGGCGTGCCCTTCGCTCCCACTCGGCTCGCCGCCTTGAGGAAGGTGCCGTCGCCACCCATCGAGATGACATAATCCACATCGAAGTTGTAGTCCTCAAACACACCAGCGGCATTCACCTTGATGTGCTGGTCATGGGTAAGGAACTCATAATAGGCATTCTCTACATACACCTCAGCCCCTCGCTTATCAAGATAATCGAGGATTTTTTCGATGCTAGCCGACTTCTTGGCTTGGTATTCATTGCCAAATATTGCGAATTTCAAATGTTGTTGTGCCATTTATTTTGTAGTTTCAATTATTATTCTTACTTTTGCAAATGAAGAAGAAAACACCTATATAATAAAAAGGTGTAATCTTGCTTCACGATTGCAAAAGTAATAATATAATTCGAATAACGCAATAAAAACAAATAAAATTATGGCTAAGGTATACGAATTTCTTGCCAATGGCTTCGAGGAAATCGAAGGTTTGGCACCAGTAGACATTCTCCGCAGAGGTGGTGTAGAGGTCAAGACCGTGAGCATCACGGGCAGCGAGTTTGTAGAGACCTCCCACGGCATCACCGTGAAGGCAGACGTAAAGTTTGAGGACATCGAGAGTTTCGAGGATGCAGACATGCTCCTGCTGCCAGGCGGTCTGCCAGGTAGCACCAACCTCAACGAGCACGAGGGTGTGCGCCAGGCTCTCATCGCACAGCACAAGGCTGGCAAGCGTGTGGGTGCCATCTGCGCAGCCCCTATGGTACTCGCCAGCACAGGCATCCTGGATGGCAAGAAGGCGACCTGCTCCCCAGGCTTCGAGCGTTACTTTGGTGCGAACACCGAGTACACTGGCGAGCTCTTTCAGGAAGACGGCTACGTGATTACAGGCGAAGGTCCTGCCGCCACCCTACCATACGCTTACAAGATATTGAGCTACTTCGTAGGCGACGAGAAGGTTGCCCAGCTCCAGAAAGGCATGCAGTACGCTCACCTCATGGCAAGCAAGTAATCCCCCATTATTAATTCTTAATTATTAATTCTTAATTAAACAATGGATTACGTAATCATAGTAGCCGGGGGCAAGGGCCTCCGCATGGGCAGCGAGATACCGAAGCAGTTTCTGCCAGTGGCTGGCAAACCTATCCTGATGCGCACCATCGAGCGATTTCACGAATACGATGATAAGCTGAACATCATCCTCGTTTTGCCAGAGAGCCAGCAGGAATATTGGCACCAGCTCTGCGATGAATATCACTTCGACATCAAGCACCAGATAGCCAATGGAGGAGACACCCGATTCCAGTCATCCAAGAATGGTCTCGCCCTCATCCCTGATGGCGAAGACGGCGTGGTGGGCATCCACGATGGCGTGCGCCCTTTTATATCCACCGACGTCATCGCCGAATGCTACGAGACGGCTCGTGAGGAATACGCTGCCATCCCTGTCTATGCCGTGACCGACACCTTGCGCTATATCGACAAGCGTGGCGGCGGCAAGAATGTGTTGCGCAGCGACTACCGCATCGTGCAGACACCACAGACCTTCGACATCAGTCTGGCAAAGCAAGCCTTCAACCAAGGCTACAAGGAGCAGTTTACCGACGACGCATCGGTGGTGGAAAGCCTCGGTTGCCAAGTGGCAATGGTGGAAGGCAATCGTGAGAACATCAAGATTACCACACCATTCGACATCAAGGTTGCCGAAGCATTGCTATCCGAATAACTCAACATTCAACACTCTACATTCAACATTCCATCAAGGTGAGTAGTATTCTAGATCAAGACATCATGTTCCTACCAGGCGTAGGACCAAAGAAGAAGGAGATACTGAGCAAGGAGCTCGGCATCTTCTCCTATGGCGACTTGTTGGAATACTACCCATACAAGTATGTAGACCGCACCAAGATATTCCACATCAGCGAGCTCACTGCCGATATGCCCTTCGTGCAAATCAAGGGAAAGATACTGAGCTACGAGGAGTTTGACACAGGCAAGCGCAACAAGCGTGTAGTGGCTCACTTCTCCGATGGCTTCGGTGTGGTAGACCTCGTATGGTTCCGCGGTGCGCAATACATCTACAAGACCTATAAGGTGGGCACGGAATACATCGTATTCGGCAAGCCAAACATCTTTGGCGGTCGCTTCCAGTTCTCGCACCCCGACATCGACGATGCCAACAACCTGCAAATCTCGGAGATGGGTATGCAGCCTTACTATGGCACGACGGAAAAGATGAAGAAGTTCGGGCTCACCTCTCGCAGCATCGAGAAGATTACCAAGACATTGGTGAGCATCCTCCCCCCTCTGCCCGAAACCTTGCCCGACTTCATCGTCAACCGCCTGCACCTCATATCCCGTGATGCAGCCTTCCGACAGATACATTATCCACACAGCCATCAGGAGATGCAGAAGGCACAGGTAAGGCTCAAGTTCGAGGAGCTATTCTATGTGCAACTTAATATAATAAGGTACGCGAGCGACCAGCGACGCAAGTACCGTGGCTATATCTTCAATCGCATCGGCGACATTTTCAATGGTTTCTATGCCCACAACCTGCCCTTCGAGTTGACGGGCGCACAGAAGCGAGTGATGCACGAGATACGTGCCGACATGTGCAGCGGCAGGCAGATGAACCGCCTCCTGCAAGGCGACGTAGGTTCGGGCAAGACACTCGTAGCCCTCATGACCATGCTCATCGCCCTCGACAATGGATTTCAGGCTTGCCTCATGGCTCCTACCGAAATCCTCGCCGAACAACACCTTCAAACTATCCAGGATTTTTTGAAGGGCATGGACATCCGTGTGGAACTGTTGACAGGCATCGTGAAGGGCAAGAAGCGACAAGCCATCCTCGACGACCTAGCCACAGGCGACATCAAGATACTCGTAGGCACCCACGCCGTACTCGAAGACCCAGTGGTATTCCACCGCCTCGGCATCGCCGTCATCGACGAGCAGCACCGATTCGGCGTAGCCCAGCGAGCCAAGCTCTGGAACAAGAGCGAGAATCCCCCTCACGTACTCGTGATGACCGCCACCCCTATCCCACGCACCTTGGCGATGACCATCTATGGCGACCTAGACGTAAGCGTCATCGACGAGTTGCCACCAGGCAGAAAGCCGATACAGACCCTGCATAAGTTTGACACCCAGATGACCTCGCTCTACCAGAGCATTCGCAACCAAATCAAACTGGGCAGACAGGTGTACATCGTATTCCCCCTCATCCAAGAGAGCGAGAAGAGCGACCTCAAGAACCTGGAGGAGGGCTACGAGGCACTGAAACAAATATTCCCGGAGTTCAGCCTCAGCAAGATACACGGCAAGATGAAGTCGGCGGAGAAGGAAGAGGAGATGGAACGCTTCGTGAAGGGCGAGACACAGATACTCGTAGCCACCACGGTGATAGAAGTTGGTGTGAATGTGCCCAACGCATCAGTGATGGTAATCCTCGACGCACAGCGATTCGGTCTCTCCCAACTGCACCAGCTCAGAGGGCGTGTGGGCAGAGGCTGCGACCAGAGCTACTGCATCCTCGTAACAGGCTACAAGCTATCGGAGGAAACACGCAAACGCATTGATATCATGTGTGATACCAACGATGGCTTCCGCATCGCCGAGGCAGACTTGAAGCTCCGAGGCCCTGGCGACCTGGAAGGAACCCAACAGAGCGGCATGGCATTCGACCTCAAGATAGCCAACATCGCCAAGGACGGGCAGCTCGTGCAACTGGCACGCACAGAAGCACAGAACATCATCGACAACGACCCACAATGCAACGCCCCACAGAATGCCCTGCTCTGGAACCGACTGGCAGAACTGAAGAAAACAAACATCAACTGGGCAGCAATCAGCTAGAGATTATGGAAAAAATTGATAGAAGACGTAAACCAGCCATCCATGAACCTCGTCCCGACCTCACCATGGAAGAGATGAGGACCAAGCTCATGGAATTAAGAGAAATAGAAAGCGCCACTGGCATCAGATATATCCAACTGCGCCTCACAGCCAAGATGATTATTGGTATCCGAGAGAGCTCAGGCAAGGAATTCACCATCAATCTTGCCGACCTCTATCGTGCATACCAGAACTGCCTGAGATTTACCAGTCCAGAGGTGAAAAAGTATATTTTTATGGGACATTCTCCTGCCGTAGCCATCCTAAGATGGTTGCAAAAGGGTGAATACCAGCACAAAGACACAAAATAAGCCAGAAAACTACCATTAGTTCGTAACAAACGTTAAAAACCATACTCTCACGTTAAATATCCTACGGTTGGCGTTAACAACCTTGTATATTTGAATTATTTTTGTTATATTTGCAACGTCTATATAACAAAATCGCTAATTAAGGCATTTGTCTTAGTGATTTTTGCGGAATTTCTGTTATAATTCTGCTCTTATTGGCACGGACCTAAAAGAAAATAGAAAAAGAAGTATGAGTTTTAAAAGTAAAATAAAGAAAATTTCGGTCTTTGCTGTGTTGGCGTTAACAGCCTTACCCTCGTGTGGTCAGGACTTGTTAGCACGACAAGCACCAGTAGACCACAGAATGAAGTCGCTTGACACATTAGCCGTCTCGCATTATCGCGTAATGGAAGATCATGAGAATCCTGCAGCCGAGCTGTATGAAGACTTCTCCAACCAGTATGCCCATAGAGCTACCACTCTACCTGAGCATCTCCGCATCGACCTCCGTCATTTCTGCATGCCAACTCCTAGTCGCGTTGTCACAAGTAACTTCGGTTACCGTGCTAGCTTTGGCCGCCAACATAAAGGCATGGATATTAAGGTTTATATTGGCGACTCAATCCGCGCAGCCTTCTCAGGCAAAGTTCGCATCGTAAGATATGAAGGTGGTGGTTATGGAAAGTACATCGTTATTCGCCACAGCAATGGTCTGGAAACCATCTATGGTCACCTTTCCAAGCAACTCGTAAGCGAGAACGAAGAGGTAAAGGCAGGAGATGTGATAGGATTAGGTGGCAACACTGGCCGAAGCACAGGTTCCCACCTCCACTTCGAGACACGTCTCTGTGGTGTAGCCTTGAACCCAGCCTTGTTCTTCGACTTCCGCAACCAAGATGTCACAGGCGATTTCTACAATTTCAACCGCGACACCTATGAAAGCGAATATGCCGAGGCAAATGCAGCTCGCGGCAAGATAGGAAACGGCGGATACACCCAAGAGCAGGTTAACGGCGGCGAAGTGGGCAGATATACAGCAAGCCCTACCGGCGAGAAGCTCTACCACAAAGTTAAGGCTGGCGAGACTCTCAACAGCATCGCAGAGAAACGAGGCGTAACCGTAGAACAGATTTGCCGCCTCAATGGCTACAAGAAGGATAAGAAGCTGAGCGCAGGACAGATTATCCGCTACTCATAATTTTTAGATATTCTGGATACTATCCATTATATATAAGAAAAGGAGATAAATGATGTAAGTAAGCACATTTATCTCCTTTTTCTTATTGTATAATTGTTGCTTTGCCTAAGTATAATTGTTATTTTGCCTAAGAGTAATTGTTCGTAGACCTAGGAGATTTTTGTATTCATAAGTTCTGAATCTATATTCAAAAGTTTTGAACGCACATTCATAAGTTATGAACGTAGGTTCAAAACTTATGAACACAACTTTCTCTTAGGCAAAGAGACAATTATACAACCGACTGTCAAGAGCCTCGCAGCCGACTGTCCACATAAGAACAGCCAGCGGAAAGAACATTGTGAGGGGTCGTAAAATACGTCCCAACGTAGCCTTTGCTACATCACAATGCAACGGAAATTACATCCCGACGCAGCAAAGACTGCATCGGGACGTAATTTCTAGCTTCAGCATAAAGGGATTTACGTTTTACTCTTCACTCTTCACGAGGTAAGCATAATCTACTGTTTTTCAAGAGCTTAACTCTGTGAAGAGAATTATCAACTCTTCACCACTCTTCACAATCATAATCACCTGTTATACAAGCAATTAGACATACTCCGTGAAGAGTGAAGAGTATTTTTAGAAAATGTTGCCTTTCAACTTTGACAGATGAAGGGCATTGTTAAATAATCATTCGGCATCCATTACATGATGCCGAAGAATCTTAACACGTCGTTCAGGTTCGCCACGACAAGCAACAGGATAAGGATGCCAAAGCCTACATACTCGG
>CAVKXW010000168.1:0-7327 GCA_963660215.1 Bacteroidaceae bacterium
TGCCAGCTTGCCGTCAAAATATCCTTGTAGGCAATACTCCAGTTCCGCAAAGCGTGTCGGGTTCTTGATTGTACTCATTATAGCGTTACGTTTAGTTGACCTAATATCTGTTCTCTTGTCTGCTCGATGGCTTGGTGATATACCTCCATCTGTTTCGGGAAGTATTCCTCCAGCCAAGCGTCCTTCTCTATCCTGTCATGGATGAAGCGGATGGCTTGTTGCAGTTCTATCTCCACGGAGCATTCTCCTTCCTCTCGGTTGTTGAACCATGCCTTTGTCCACCATCTCACTCCTGCACGGTCGGGATAGACGCTCACCAACCTTGGAATGTCAAAGCTCTGCACATCGATGTCCAGTTCCGCAAGTGGGTCGATGATGCCGCTCGTCCTTACGGCTTGGTCATGGAGTTTTTTTTTAGAACTTCGCTCTGTGTGGACAGATAGATGCCATGTCGCAGTGCCAGATAGTTCAGAAAGTCGGCTATCAGCAGGTTCTGCACCTTGCAAGCCAAGGGCATGGCTCTTTGTCCGATACCCAACGGATTGCTGATGGACGGCATGGTCTCATAGAAGTAGTTCTTCGCTGCCGACAGCGAAAAAATGTTTCTCAGGGATTGCTCCGTATGTTGCGGTGTCACATACATACCACGATACAGGTCTTCCATATACGATGGCATGAAGCGTAGCATCAGTTCCTCTATCTCTTTCTTGTCTTTGTCAAACTGTGTGGCTATGTTCATGTCGTAGGTCTCGAACTCAGGAAAGCCTGTCTTGCCTGTCTGTTCCATTGCCTTCACATTGCCATACAACATGGTCAGAAACTCAATCGGATTGATTTCCTTACCGTCAAACCTCACCTCGAAGTGCAGTCTGTCACCGCTCAATGCCACGATGTTTCCTGCTTTTACTGTCTGTCCGAAGTTCACGAACACGTTGGCAAGGTGGGCGTAGGTCACTTCATACTTGCCGTAGCGTATCACTTGGTAGATGCCATGTGTCGCATCATTGCCAATGCCCGACACCGTTCCGCTTGCCAAGCCTGACAGCAGGTAGTGGTTCGCCTCAAAGTCCAGTCCGTGATGAAAGAACATTTCTCCTGTCACAGGATGTTTCTGCTTGCCATAGCCAAGTGTCAGCTCCACATCCTTGCCTCGTTCCTCAAAGGGCATGCAATAGCCGCTTTTCGATTGCAGCATCATTTCTTCTGTATATCTCATGTTGTTATTATTTTTACGTTTATCGTTTCATGCCGCCACTACGTGCCGCCTCTTCCGTTTCGCTCACATTTCTTCCATGACCACTGTCGCTACTCACAATGTTCTTGATGTTGGAGTTGTTGCCGATGAGCATCATGCCGAGCATAGCTCCTGCTATCTTACCGAGCCATCCAAAGCGTCCGAAGGTGAGGAACGCTGCCGTCACCAGTCCTGCAAGGCTCAGTCCAGACACATTGCCTTTCCCTAAGTTCTTGAAGAAGTTGCCGAACATCTCCAATCCGTTGCCTCCGAAGATGCCACGGAAGAAGTTGCTCATGCCGCTCCACTTGCTGTTGATGTCGCCCATGGCATCGTTCACCGCATCCACGGCTTCCCCTGCCTTGTTCTTCAATCCCTTCACATCTTCCACAGCCTCGGATATTTTCTCCGTGGTGTCTTTTCCGACCACCACGTCACTGGCTATCTCCACCATGCTCTTGTCATTGACAAGGTTCTCCCATGCCACATATCCTGCTGCACTGCCCACGGCGGCTGTCTTCATAGCACTTCCTGTGTTTCTCAGTGCTTGTGTTGGATGGACAACCGCATTCCCTGCCGATTTCAAGCCTTGCTTGGCATAACCACCCACACCTTTCAGTGTACTGCCGCCATACTTCGCTATCTTTGCCCATATACTCATAGTCGTGTCTTTTTGTTGTTACTATTTGATTTTGCCGTTCCGTTTCCATCGGTTCATGCAGTCCTTCACGATGGTTTTCTTGTCCGCCTTGTCATGGCTTCCTTCCTCTATCTCAGCCCAGATGTCCGCCATCGAGGTGTACTTCACAGCCTTGGTCAGTCGTTGCAGTTTTTGGTTCATCACTTTCAGTTTCGGAAGGATGCCGAATACGATTTTCACTCGTTCCTTCTCGGTCATCTTGTTACCCGACAGACAAACCAACCGAATGTCATTCACAATCTCCACGCTGCCCATTATCAACTCACGGTAGATTTTGTTGCGCTTGGCTGACAGTGCCACGGCAAGGGCATTACTCGGATGTTTGTCCAGTTGCTTGGTGAAACCTCCCAAGTTGTCCACCAGTCGGTCTATCTCATGGTAGAAACCATACACTTGTGCGGCATACACTACGATGGAACGGAACGAGTCCAAGTAGTTGTTGAACTCTCGTTGCAGATTGGTGGTTCCTTCCACTTCCTCTTTCAGCCAGATATGTCCAGTGGTCTGCATCAGCATCACTTTCTCCTGGTTCTTCAACTCCTTTTCTGCCTTGTCCGTGTAGGCGTATATCATTCCTGCCAACACTGGGTCGTTCTGTGCGTGTACCTTGTAGACTGAAAGCAGCATGATACCAAAGCAAAATATCCATGTTCTCATACTTGAATGCTTTATATTATTATGGTGTGCTTACCTTGGCAGTCCTCCGCCACCGCCCCAATGCTTGTGTGGCAATCTCCCCATTGCTTCTGTCTATCATTCCTGCCGTGGCACCATTCCACACATCATTCATGGTGTAATAGCGAATGCTCAGATAGAGTTTGTTGAGTTTCTTCTGGAAAGCCGACAGCTTGTCGTTCAAAGCCCACAAGGTCTTGGAACGGTCTGCTCCTGTCAGCATATTCTCCGAACCACCTTGTGCCACGGCATCGTTCAGCAGATTGAAAACCGATACAAGTTCCGTTGCGGTTTCGATATACAGGTTGTTCATGCTCATGCTTGCCACAATGCCTTGCGGATTGTCCCTAATGACTGTCTTCAACTTGGCGAGCGTGATGAAAATCTTCACGCCGTCATCATACAGATGGGTACAGGCTTTCAGCGAAGAGGCATAGCCGTTCACTGATTTCAAGTAGCTGTTGTACTTTTTCTCCCATTTGTGTATCTGGTTGAACTCGGCTGCCATTGTGTTCTGCAACATTGCAGTCTTGGCCTGTCCGTTGATTTGCTTATCAATCTCATCGTTGATCTGCTCGTTGCCTTCCGCCAATGCCATCCACTCCAAAGGGTTGGATGATACCACTTGTGCCTTGACTTTTGATAAAGATGCCATGCCGATAATTGCTATCAGCCATATCTTACCGATTTGTAATCTCATAGATGCTCCTCCTACGTTTGTTGGTTTCTACTCGTTCTCTGATGATTGTCACCAAGTTCTCTTTCATCGGTACTCCGATAATGTCAAGTCTTGGCGTTGTCCTATCTCCAGAATATATACTCACCGTTTTCAAATGGAACAGTTGCTGCATGAAAGTCTGACTTTCATTAAAGTCCACCACACGGTATAGTTCCAGATAGTCCACTTCCCGATGAAACACGCCATGCTCAAACACCAATTGTTCATTACCAATGATGTACCGCATCCTGCATAGATAAACAAGCCGATAAGCCAAGCATAGGGAAAGCAAGAATGAGAGGATAAGTACCAAAGTGGAGAGTATGACATCATCCATACCTACATACATGAAGCCGACGCTTATAAGCACAAGCAAGTGCAGCTCGTTTATCACGAACTGCATCCAATGGGGCTTGATGATGATGGTTCTATACCGATATGTCTGCTTCATATTTCTCTTTTTTGATGACGACATCAGCCTTTATCTGCGAAAAACCGATGTTCGTTCCTCTTTTTCCTTTTGCATGGCTTGTTCTTGCAGTCTTTCTGCTTCTTGCATCTTAGCGAACTTGAAATAGTCGAAATCAATCTCTCCTTGGTCTATCAACCGTTGGTCTCGCTTCCCAAGCAGGGCATCATTCCAGTCCTTGTATTGTCCCGAAGGATGGTAGGATTGTACAGTGAAGTCTTGAAATTCCATGTCCTTGGCGATTGCCTTGAAGTTCTTCACAAATCCACGTCCTGCCTCGTCTTTGTCAAAGCCCAAGTAATGCCTGGCTTGCCGTGTTTCTTCGAGCATTCCCTTTATTTGTCCTACGGTGGGTGTGCCTCCAGTTGAGACAAACACGCTCTTCACAGGATTGATTTGATATTCTGCCATCGCATCGTAGGCACTTTCAAACCAAAGAATTTCGGTGGCTTCCTTCAATGGCTTGCCTGTCAGATTGGCTATCCACAGTCCTTCACTGCTGTTGCTTCCTTCCGCCTTACCCTTGTATGCCTTGCCGTCCTCTCGTCTCGGTCTGCCTCGCTCTTCCAATCCGATTATACTTTCAGGATTGGATGGCAAAGACAGTGGAAAGGCAAGGTTGGCAAAGCTCAGTCCGTCATTTCGATGTTTGGTTGCCAAGAAGAAATGCTTGTGAAAGGCAAACTGCGTCCCCATGTTGATGCCTCGCTCCTTGAAATAGGGATAATGCTTCCGTTGCGTGTCCTTCTCCCTTGGATTGAAACGCAAGATGTCATAGTCCGAAAGGTTGAAGGGCTTGGCATCTCGCCTCGGTTCCGCCACTCTGCTTTCACGCACACCAATGGAATTGTTCAACAGTCGGTTGCATACCACATTCACCAGTCTGTCCAAGGACATACCCGGTTTGTAGTCGTCAAACAGCGTAGGGTGCTCCTTAATGAAACCTATCACATTGTAGTTCTTCTGCTCAGGAGGTTGGAAGCAACACTTGCCATTGCCTGTGACAATAAACTTGTCACCCCTCACTCGCTGTCCATGACTGTCCACCTTCACATACGACGGATAGCGCAAGCCATCTCGTTTGTTCAACTGATAGCCTGCGTCCACCAGCAACTCTTGTATGTTCAGTCGCTGCAAAAAATCATTGTATGTCAGTTCATTGTTTGCCATAAGCGTATTTCGTTATAGTCCTTTACCCATATGGGGATGCAACACTTCTTGGTTCATGGCTGCCTCAAAGTTTCTCGCCGCCACATCCATCGGTGTATCCACTCCTGATTTGAAGTAGGGGCGAGGTGGTGTCGGCGCAGCGCCATGATGGTGGTCAACAATCACCACAGGACTTCCATGCGGATGGTGTAACTCACTGCCCACTTCGGCAGCAACTCCCAATCCAGCCAACAAAGCCGCTCCAATCTTTGTTCCCAAACTGGTGCGGTCTTTCATATCCACCTCACCGAATATCTTGGAAAAGAGTTTCATGCGGTGGTAGTCATCCACAGCCATGAACTTGTCATATTGCTTCTGTGTTATCTCGTGGCTCACCCGCTCACCGTTGATGATGGCGGTCATGCAATATTTGTCTTCCTGCTCCGCTGGCTCCACTCGTATCTCACCGACTGTTACTTCTCTGCCATGCTTGCCTTCCCGAAACCAACCCTTGCTCTCGTCCAAGTCCTGCCCATCCACGATGCCCACCTTATTATTCACTGGCTCTTGTTGTACTTGCAAGTTTTCTACGGTTGACTGCAACTGCATCTTTCCGTCCAACTCTTGCTGCACCTCTGGGCGCAAACTGATATGGAGGCGTTCCTTACTGTTGAGCATATCCATCGTTATCTTGTCAGCAAAATCGTCCTTGATGACATTGTTCAATATCTCCAGTCGTTTGGCTACCGATACTTGCTTGATGGAATTGTTGGTCAATGCCTTCAATTCCTCATCCGTCAAGTCATACACCATATCGCTCTTGGTACTTTCCGACTGGATGGTGAGCGTTTTGGCCTTCTCGTCAATGATGATGCCGTGTGATGACAGGCATTCCTGCCATTTCTCGTTGGAGAAATATACAGGTGAGCTTATCAGTTCCTTATAGGGCTTGGCAGGCTCTGTACTTCTCGGTCTTGCTTCGACAGGTGTCACCACGGCTTGCAGGTTCTGCAACACATCAGTTTGTGGTGCTGCTTGCTGTTGTCCCTTATAGTAAAAGCCGTAGCCACCCGAAGTCAGTTCTCCTGGTTTCAGTCTGCGGTCAGGTCTTTCCGCCACCATTGGTGCTCCTGCATAGAACATTTGTCCTCCGACCCTACGAAGATGATAGCCGTCCTGCATCCTCGGTGTCCAACCCAAGAACTCAGGACTCCATCCCAATCTACCGTACTCACCTGCACCAATCCTATATCCATGCAGTCCCATCGCCACTCTTCCGTTGGCGTTCCTTGCATGGACAAGGTTTCTTGGCAGATGGAAGTCCTTGCCGATAATGCTTGTAAAGGTATTGTACGCCTTCTTGTTGGCAGAGTTGGTTCCCCAATCTGTCAACGCCAACATCTGCTTTTCGGTGAGGTTATAGGTCAGCAGTGGGGAGTCATGTCCCTGCACTGCCAATTGATAACCATCGCCATTGGCTATGATATGGGCTTGCATACCATTGCGCATCAAGATGTCACGCATCTCTGGCTGTATGTCCACCTGCCTTGGATTCAAGTTCTTTCTTATCGCCATAGCATGATTGTATTATGCGTTCTCTGTTTCCATTCCCTTTTCCAACAGCTCGTCCTTGTACTTCACGAACTGTTCCGCACTCTTGTTGCCGATGCACAGGGCGTGTTCCTTGCAGTATTCCTCATACTCGTCCTGCCATTCCTCGCTGAAATGGTTCACGTAGTCAAGCCAACCATATTCGCCGCTCTGCATCTTATCCACAAGGATGTCTTCTGTATAATAAGGTCCTTTTCTCATTTCTTCCCTAAGTTTGAAGTTTCACATTACTTTCTTGCGACTGCCGAAGCATGACGACCTGCGGCTTTCTTCTGCTCATTCCACAATTCTTCGGTATATTCCTCTTCTGGAACATAGTCGAGATTGCCGTCATCGTCCATTACCCAACAGCCATAGATGCCGAAGGTATATTTGTCCCACTCTCGCTTTCCTTCCTTGCGCCACTGCTCACCATCACCATTGGCGAAGCGGATGCCAGTGTCGCTCTTCAGATCGATGCCTACAGTCACTGGCTCGTCTTCTACGGCAAAGGTCAGTTCCTCGCCATTTTGGATGCTCTTCAACTCTGTTCCTCCAAGACTGAGTTCGTCGGACAATACTTGTAGGTTTCTGCCAATCACTGGTGTAGGAACGGTCATCACTTGGTTGGTCTCCTTGTCAATCTGCACGAATGCCTTGGTTCGGTTGCCATCAGGCATATCCACATCTGCCACCACAGCCTTGCCCAGTTTCAACAGTTCCTGCTGCTCTTTGGTGAAGTTGTCCAATGGGGCGTACTTCAACACAGGATAGAACATCACATCCACGTTT
>CAVKXW010000170.1:0-7224 GCA_963660215.1 Bacteroidaceae bacterium
AGGCATAGCCAGCAGATTTACAGTCTGCCCCATTTGGCCACTCTGGTAACCACCCGAACGCTTTGTTTCTCAAAAGCGAGTGCAAAGGTAATGCTTTTATTTCATTCCACCAAATTTTTCTTGCACTTTTTTCACTTTTCCTCAAAAAAAGTTCCGTCAAGGGTCGTTATCCCTTTTACCTTTTTACTTTTTTACCCTTTTACCTTTATCACATGGTGTCTGCGATGTTTTCTCGACAGTCTTCTGTGCTTATAGTGCTCGTATTTCTTGAAGCCTACGAAGGCTGTCAGGGCAGCTATCACAGCCAATAGGAAGATGACGATGCCGCCGCCTAGGTTGTCGCCCTTCACCTTCGACCACATATCGAGAATCTCTGGTGTGCGGTCGCCTGCGTCACGAATCATGGCGCATCTTGCCACCACGCTGCTGTCTGGGTACATGATGGGGTTGAGGTGTACTTTCTTGCCTTCCTCGCCGAAGAAGTAAGAGGCATCCACGGTCTCTGGATAATCCTCCTCGCTGCTCATCTCGGAGAGCACCTTCTTGCCTCCCACGCAACTCACATAGCCTGTGGCAGCCATGTCGGCGAGGGCGATGTCTTCCTGGCAGAGGTAGTTGATGAAGTAGGCGGCAGCCTTCGGATTCTTGGCATACTTAGGGATTACCCAACCGTCGAACCATACGTTGCTACCTTCCATAGGCACCTCGTAGCCGAGGTCTACCCCTACCTTCTCTGCCTCCTCGATGGCCCAAATGGCATCGCCGCTCCAGGTCATGTTGAGCAGAGCCTTGCCCTTGGTCATGGTCTCCTTGCCGAAGTCGGCCTCCCATCCCTCGATGTTAGGCTTCAGCGCCTTGAGGTATTTCTCTACGGTGGCGATGGCCTCGAAGGAGTAGTCGTTCATCAGCTCAGGCACGGTTACCTTGCCGTCCTTCAAGTCCTTGCGGTGAGCCCAGATGAGGGCGGTGCCGTAAGAGTCGCGGTAGGAATCCTTCATCAGGAGCTTGCCACGATACTTCTTGTCCCAGAGGGTTCCCCAGGTCAAGGCATCCTTCAGCGGCACGTGCTTCTTGTTGTAGAGGATGCCTGCGGTACCCCACATGTATGGCACGGCATAGCGGTGGGCGATGCGACCGTTGTTGGAGGTATGGTCTATCTGCTCGTTGATGTATGGGGCAATGTTCTTGATATAATTAGGTGTCTTGCCAAAGCTGGTGTCGATAGGCAGGAGCAGGTCCTTGCGCAGCATTCGCTCGATGATGTACTCCGAAGGGCAAACCACGTCGTAATCCTCGTGTCCACGCTCTATCTTGGTAAGCATCACCTCGTTGATGTCGAAGGTCTGGTAGATGATGCGTACCTTCTTGCCTGTCTGCTGCTCGTACCATTCCGGGAACTTGGCGAGTGCATCCTCGTCGATATAGTCAGCCCAGTTGTATACCTTCAATATCTCCTCACGGTTCTCCTTGTTGTAGCAAGAAGAAAAAGATAAGAGGGGCAAGAGGGTCAGGACAAGAAAAGTCCATGCCTTGTTGTATATTCTATGTTTCATTTTTGACTTTATAAAACTTGTCTTGTTTTACTTCTTCTTGTTTTTGTCTGAACGACGGTTGATGATGATGAGCATCACGAGCACCAGCACGAAGATAATCGTGGAGAGTGGGCGAAGCTCGGGTGTAAGACCTCCCTTGCGGGCATCGGCGTAGATGAAGGTGGAAAGTGTCTCCAATCCCTCGTTGCCAATGGTAAAAATGGTTACGGCAAAGTCATCGATACTCATGGTGATGGCGAGCATGAAGCCCGAAATCATACCTGGCAATATCTCTGGGATGATAATCTTTCTCAGTGCTTGCATCGGCGATGCACCTAGGTCTAGAGCCGCCTCGTACATGTTGGGGTTCATCTGCTGCAGGCGTGGCATCACGCTGAGGATGACGTATGGCAGGCAGAAGGTGATGTGCGCCAATACCACCGTGGTATAGCCCTGCGGAATGCCCAGCGAGATGAAGAGCAGGAAGAGCGAGATACCGATGATGACATCGCCATTCAGGATAGGTATGTTGTTGACAAACGAGATGGCCTGTCTAGCTGCACGGTTACGCAGGTTGTGGATGCCGATGGCTGTCAACGTACCGAAGAGGGTGGAGACGGTGGCGGTAATCAGGGCGATGGTAATCGTATTGACGAGAGCCGCCGTCAGCGAGTGGTGGGTACCCTCTACGAAGAGGTTCTTGTAGAGCTGCATGGAGAAACCCGTCCAGTTGCCCATCACCTTAGCCTCGGTGAAAGAGAAGATGACGATGATGATGATAGGAGAGTAGAGCAACAGCAGGAGCAACCAGAGGTAACCCTGGCAGAATACTTTCTTCATCATTTCCTTGTTGAATAATGTGTGCATCATCTGATACCTCCTTCCCCTTTAGCATTGTTGTCGATGGAACCAATCAAGGTAGACGCACCGATAAGGAGAAGCATGATGAGCGATAGAGCCGCACCATAGTTCCACATCGAGTTGTTGATGTTCTCCTGGATGGTGGTACCGAAGAGCTTGATGTTGTTGAGAGTCAATAGCTCGGAGATGGCGAAGGTGGTGATGGTAGGCATGAACACCATGAGCACGCCGCTCGCCACGCCTGGCATGGAGAGAGGCAGCACCACCTTGAAGAACTGCTGCCATGGCGATGCGCCGAGGTCTTCGGCTGCCTCGATATAGCTGCGATCCAACTTCTGGAGCGTATTGTAGATAGGGTAAATCATGAATGGTATGAAGTTGTATACCATACCGAATAGCAATGCACCCTCGCCGAGCGGAAGGTCGGCGAAGTCGAAGAGGGCTACGGTGGCGAGTGTGCGCACCAGGATGTTGACCCACATCGGCAGGATGAAGAGCATCACGATGGTGCTGGCGTACTTCATCTTGGTCTGCGTAAGGATGTATGCCGCAGGATAGCCCAGCAAGATGCAGAGCAGGGTGTTGAGGAAGGCGATGCCGATGGAATACACGAAGGTGTTGATGGCCTCGGGATGCGCCAGGAACTTGGCGAAGTTGCCAAGCGTTACGCTGCCGTTCTCGTCGGTGAATGCGAATATCACGATGAGGATCAGCGGCAGCACCACGAATATAGCCGCAAAGATGGCATAAGGTATCGACCAACTTTGGCGGGAGGATATAAACTTAATGAGTTTCAATTTATAATTTACAATTTATAATTTATAATTTGAATAGAATGCTCTCCGCAGGTATGGTGATGGCAACGTGGTCGCCGAGGTCCCATACGTCTTGTGTGTCCACAAAGAGCTTCTCTCCCCAGTCGGTGTCGACAGTGACGTGGTAGTGGTCGCCCTTGTACAGGATGAAGCTGATGTCGCCCGTGAAGGTGCCCTCCTCCTCGTTGTCGAAGAGCTCTATCTTGTCGAAAGGCACGGATATGCTGACGGTGTCCTTGCCTTGCAGGTCGGCTGGAATTTCCTTTCTGAACTCGCAACCCAGGAACTCGATGAGGTTATTGCCCTTGACGGCAGCCTCGAACACATTGGATGTACGCTCCTTCTTCATGATATGGATGTTGTCTGGCACTACACTCATGCCTACGGTCTGACCTACCTCGAAATGCTTGTAGTTCTGAATCAAGAACTCATAGCCGTTCTCGGTCTCGGCGAGCATCTCGTAGTGCACGCCCTTGAAGATGCTCGACGTGATCTTGCCTACGAACTGAGCCCCTTCCGTGTCCTTGGAAACCTCGATGTCCTCTGGGCGAATCACCACGTCCACCTGCTGGTTCTCGCCGAATCCCTTGTCTACACAGGTCAGCTCTGCGCCAGCGGTCTTCACCAGGCAGTCGCGAATCATCAGGCCGTTGAAGATGTTGCTCTCGCCGATGAAGTTGGCGACGAACGAGTTGGCAGGCTCGTTGTAGATGTCGGTAGGCGTGCCAATCTGCTGCACCTCTCCCTCGCTCATCACCACGATGGTGTCGCTCAGGGTGAGTGCCTCCTCCTGGTCGTGGGTCACATATACGAAGGTGATACCCAGACGCTCGTGCATCTCCTTCAGCTCCAGCTGCATGTCCTTGCGCATCTTCAGGTCGAGCGCAGCCAACGGCTCGTCGAGCAGAAGAACCTCTGGCTCGTTGATGATGGCGCGGGCGATGGCGATACGCTGCTGCTGTCCACCCGAAAGCGAGTTGACATCGCGGTACTCGTAGTCGCTCATGTTCACCATCTTCAGGGCACGCTTCACCTTCGTCGTGATTTGCTCCTTGGGTGTGTTCTTGAGCTTCAGCCCGAAGGCTACATTGTCATAGACATTGAGATGTGGGAACAAGGCGTACTTCTGGAACACCGTGTTCACGTTGCGCTTGTAGGGTGGCAGGTTGGTGATGTCGTTGCCTGCGATGGTGATGTTACCCTCGGTGGCAGTCTCAAATCCAGCCAAGAGTCTCAAAAGTGTAGTTTTACCGCATCCCGAAGGACCGAGTATGGTCATGAATTCGCCCTTTCTTACATACAGGTTGATGTTGTTGAGGGCTATTTTCTCGCCAAATCTTTTCGATACGTTCTCTATATCAATGATATGTTGCGCTGTTTTGTTCATTTTTTCTTTTCAATTTGGGTGCAAAGTTACTCATTTTTCAATAAATATAGAAATAAAAGGAGAAAAAGTTGTACCTTTGCATTCGTTTTGTAATATACAGAATGTAAACTTGAAAGATTATTGAATAAAAATACATATACATAGGGTTGGAATGAAAGAAACTTTTAAATTGCTGGTCTTGTTGCTTGTTGCCATCGGCGCATTGCTGGCATACGCCTTCGTACCAGGGCAAGTGGCGGAAAACATTCCCCTGAAACAGATGGGGATGGAGGCTCTTGTCGGCAAGGCTGATGAGCCTCTGGAGATGGAGGACGAGGCGGACAGCCTCACTCATGAGCCTGTGGATACCACCGCCCAACGAGTGCTTATCTTCGGCGACTCGATGTCGGAGTATCTCGGCCTGCGCCTCGCCGACTATGCCAACAAGAATGGGCATAAGCTCACTTGTATCACATGGGTGAGCTCGGGCACTCGCAACTGGGCCTGCACCGACACCCTAGCTCACTATATCCAAAAGATACAGCCTACCCATGTCTTCGTATGCCTGGGCAGCAACGAGTTTTACCTCACCGACATGAAGAGTTGTGAGCGGCGTGTGCGTGCCGTGCTGGCAAAGATTGGCAATATCCCTACCGTATGGATAGGTCCGCCAAACTGGGCGGAGGATCATGGCTACAACAAGATGCTCCGAGAGGTGATGGGCAGCAAGGGATATTTTCCTAGCTACAAGCTCACCTTCGAGCGACAGGAGGACGGCAGGCATCCTACGATGAAGTCGTCTGCCATGTGGATGGACAAGATAGTCGAGTGGATGAACAGCGGTCATAGCGTGCATCCATTCCGTATGGAGAAGCCCGACAAGCACGATCGCCGCTACAGGCAGATCACCATCCTGCCTCCTGGCACCAAGCGTTCTGAAGCCAAGGGGATGAGTCTCGACTCGCTTGCCGCATCCGAAAGTGGAATGGATGCGGAAGAGGTTCTTCCTGCTATGCAGACAGTTCATGAGCAGGATTCGATCAAATAAGTACATGATAATATAACAGAAGATAAATGGATTATTGCGCTATAGATATGGGTGCCCTGTGGCATTGGGTGGAGAACCTCTTTGTCTATCAGGCGGATTCGCCCCTGATGATGGGTAGCATACCCTTTGCCCTCCTCTTCATTCTCTTTCTCGCCATCTACACGATACTCAAAAGCTGCTCTCGCACGGCGATGATGCTGTATGTCATCGGCTTCAGCCTCTTCTTCGCCTATAAGGTAAATGGTATGGTGATGTGGATGCTGCCGCTCACGGCTTGCATCAACTATGCCTTGACGCAGGAGATGCGACTGCGAGAGGGCAGGGCACGAAAAGGTTTGCTCGCCTCGGTGGTGCTCGTCGACTTGGCTCTGCTGGGCTACTTCAAGTATACCAACTTTATTATCGGCGATGTGCTGGGCGAGATGCTTCATGCCAACTTCTCATTGCGCTCGATAGCCCTGCCTGTGGGTATCTCGTTCTATACCTTCCAGGCCATCAGCTATGCGGTGGATACCTACAAGCGCAAGTTCGACATGGAGGTGACGCTCCTGGAGTATTGCTTCTATCTCACCTTCTTCCCACTCTTGATGGCAGGCCCCATCACCCGGGCACAGCATCTCATTCCTCGCCTCAAGCGCAACCAGCAGGCTTCGAGCCGAATGCTCTGGACGGGGCTCTTCCTCGTCATGCTCGGACTGGTGAAGAAGAATGTGCTGGGCGACTATATCGCCCAGTTCGACAACTGGGTGTTCGACGCTCCGCAGACTTTTTCGGGTTTCGAGAACTTGGCGGCCCTCCTTGGCTATCCTGTGCAGATATTCCTCGACTTCTCGGGCTATAGCGACATGAGCATCGGCGTGGCAGCCATGCTGGGCTTCTATCTGCCCGACAACTTCTATTTCCCATATCGCTCGCTCTCTGTCACCGAGTTTTGGCGCAGGTGGCACATCTCATTGTCCTTCTGGTTTCGCGACTACGTATATATCCCGTTGGGTGGCAACAGGAAGGGCACAGTTCGTATGTATCTCAACAATTTCCTGACGATGTTGGTGGCTGGCCTTTGGCATGGGGCTTCGTGGATGTTTGTCATCTGGGGCGCATTGCATGGCTTCGGATTGGTGGTGCATAAGTTCTTCTCTCGCCAGTTGGGGCTGAGGATACCTCGCTGCTGGGCAGGCGATTTCGTGAGTTGGCTCATCACCTATCTGTATGTCTGCTTCGCCTGGTCGTTCTTCCGTGCCAAGAATCTCGATGTTCTCGGTACAATATATCGTAAGGTGGCAAAAGATTTTAGCATCGACTATCTCTTGCCTTTCTGGAATGCCCGTTCCGCATGGACTATTTGCATCGTCGGCGTAATGTGCTCCTATCTCTTTACCGAGCGCCAGTACAAGCGGATGCAGCTCCGCTTCGTCACGCTGCCGTGGATAGTGAAGCTTGTCCTCTTCATGGCGTGCTTGCAGCTCGTGGTCGAGGTGTCGCAGGAGAGCGTTCAGCCGTTCATTTATTATCAGTTCTGATGGGGATTGTAAATAAGATAAGTTTATTCTAGTTTCAGAAGTTGAGCTAAGTGCGGGCAGAATTGTTTTATTATGCTTCAAA
>CAVKXW010000171.1:0-7198 GCA_963660215.1 Bacteroidaceae bacterium
CCTTGGCAACAAGCACAATACTGCTTGCCATCGGCATTCTTCGCACAACAATCCGCTTTTGCCATCATCTCCACTCCCATCTTCACCGTGTCATAGCGAAGACAGTGCATGAAGGTAGTACCCACGCTCAGGAACACCACCATGAGCGAGAGCAACGACACGAGCAATATGTTGAGCGAACGTTTCATACCTATTTCTAAAATTTCAAAAGAGAAAGGCTTGCACCATATTCCAAAGGAAAAGGCCCACATCCTTTCGAGGGTGCAAAATTAATACTTTTCTATCTGACAAGCCGCTATTGCCTCTGAAATATAAGATTATTTAAGAGTAGCGAAAAACCTACCTGATACCATTCTCCCCATCACTATTGTTCAGCTTACGCCCTCCTGCCTCATACTTCCTTCCATGATGAAAGTTGAAGCTAGCCGACAAGAGAATCGTGTTGGCTTGCCCTTTGAAACTGATGAGATTGTCCTGCTGCACATACTTGTTGTACTTTTTGTCGGCAAAGGAGGAGCCATGAGGCGTGAGCAGATAGATGATGCTGGCACCGAAATGCCAAGACTTATAGCGATATGAGAGACTGAGTTGCGAGTGGGTCTCGCCACCACTCATCCGTTCTCCCCAATAGTTTTCGGGAGCCTTGTAATAGCTGGTACTTACATTCCAGTTGCCTTGCATCCACTTGGCATTACCGCCCCATCGCCAAAACTCGAAGCGATGCTGATAGTCCCATCCTTTGGTTCGGGTATTGCTATACTCCCCATACAGCGATACATCCAGGTGATCCTTTATGATATGGAAGGTAGGCAATACCAATAGGCGTTGAAAGGAATGACTTTTCTGGTTCTCAGGCTTGCTGACAAACAGATAACTCCCATCCTCTCTCTGCTCCGGGATTATCGTGCTGGCTATCGGCTTGTCCACATAAGTCCAGCTCCCCTCCATGTAGAGTTCTGCAAAAGCAACGTTCCATGTGGCGGAAAGGGCATTCTTGTAACTCTGGTATGGCTTCAAGTTTTTGTTGCCATCACTCGCCTCAAAACTGTTGAGGTATTGTCGCACCTCACTCAGTCCTGCAAGACTCGGCACTGTAGATGAGATGCCACTGCTCCACCTAAAATTCAGATGTTCGCTCGCCCTCGCTTGCAAAACTAACTGAGGACGAAGCATCCACTTCGAATATCCATCTTCCCCCTGGTGGATAGAAGACCTTGTCGCTCCCACACCCATTTGAAAACCTAGCCATTTCACCTTCCCTTGCAACTGGGCAAAGAGATAAAGGTTATTATATTTCAGCTCCGCATCAACATTGCTGCTCCCCACATAGCTATTGTCCGTATGGCTCACATTGTATTGACCACCACCCGAAAAGGAGATATTCTTCCAATCCTTGGTATATACGCCCTCGCCGATAAGCGAACGCTTCCTACCTGTGGCATCATAGCTATAGTCATTCAAGGGAGAACCTGCCACGGATTGTTCTGGCGACTGCTCGAAGCGATACTCCCTCATGCGATACTTATAATTGGTGCCGATGTAAGTACACACCAAGTTGAGAGCCAAGTTTTGGTTATGGGGCATATTCAGCGAATAATAGAGGTCGAAGGAAGGGGTCTGCTCCAAATCCTTCACATTGTTTTGTAAGTATTGCGCATCCTTTCCTGCCTCTTGATAAAGTTGGTTGGTACCCCTCACAGGACTATTATAATTGCTAAAGTTGAATCGCACATCCAGTGTGTACTTGTCTGGCTCGCAAAGGCGGTAGCCCAACTGTACCTCGTTCATCGTATAGAGGAAGGGCGAATCATAGCCCAGATAGTTTCTTGTGATGGTCTCGCCACTTGGCAGATGATACGTGCCAAGGCTTTGGTTGCTTCGCTCGTCCGAACGATAGGAGAAATCATAGCTTACGCTAAACTCAGACTTTTTGACATTGTACTTGAAATAGCCATCCGTATCGTTCTGTCCATTCTGTATGCCCTGTCGAGAAGACACTCCACCCACATAGCCGGCATAGCGACGGCGCACCTGATAGTTGATGACGGCATCTAAGCCTGCGTCTCCGTACCTCACACCAGGCATATTGATGAACTCAACCTTGGTCACCTCGTCTGGTTGGAGTGCCAAAATTTCCTGCATGGTTGCCTTGGTGTCGTTGATGCGCACTTGCACACCTCCACCCTTCAGAGAAGTAACCTTGCGGTTCACCTTATCCACCAAAATAGTAGGTAGAGACATATTGTCCAGTAAGTCATAACCATTGGATGCCGTCTTCACCTGTTCTTTCGTAGGAAAGACAATCTGTCTATCCACTTTCTCTATCACCCTTGCAGCTTCCACCGTGACACCTTTTAGCCGATAGGCATCTGCTTGCATCCTCACATCTCCGATGCGAGCAATGTTCACAAGCCGAGAGATGGTCTTGTAGCCCACGAAGGAAACCTTCATGATGGCTTGTCGTTGGTCGCAAGGAATCACGAAGTCGCCGTTGGCATTGCTCACGCCACCACAGAGAAAGGTGGAGTCCTGCGGATTCAATAGCTGGATGTTGGCAAACTCCACAGGTAGGTTGTGATTGTCTATCAAGCGACCTACCAGCTTGCGGTCTGCCTTATGGGTACACTCCACGGTAATGAGGCTGTCGCCCACCGTCATCTTCATCGGGTAATAGCTGATTACCTTACAGATGGCATCGGGGATGTTATTCGTATTAACATTCTGGGTCACAGTAAAATCCTCCAACTCATTATAGATGAAGCTAATCTTATAGCGTGCTGAAGCCTTGTCGAGGTCGATGAGGACATCCGACATGCTGCGGTCGTGATAGTTGCGAGTGATATGCTGGGCGAGGGTCGTTGGGACGAGAGCGCACAGCAAGAATATTGTTATAATTTTTCTCATTACAACTTGTCTTTTCTTAGAAACTTCCATAAGAACTCCCCATATAGATTTTCTTGTTTTTGGCACGAAAGCCAACTTTTTCTCACTTTTTTCTTGAGTAAAAGTTGCCTCTCGCACATTTTTTAATTTATCTTAATACTTCATTCTCTATTTCTTTTGCCATATTTTGCAAGAATATATCAAGTTTCTTTACTTAAACGCCCCCGAGTCGGAATCGTAATTATTGATGTTCTTCTGGATGTTCTTTTTCTTGCCCGAGAAGAAGTTGTAGCTGATGCCGAGCATAATCATACGGCGATTGTCCTTGATGACGTGCGACTCCTTCTGGTTCATAATCGGATTGTCGAACAATTCGGTCTCATACTTGGCTGGGGCGAAGAGCCACATACCATAAAGCGAGAAGCGCCATGCGCCTTTCTGATAGAACGCAGAGAACTCACTCTTGGTCTCATCAGACTTGTGACCATCCATATTGATTGTCTTCGAAGGGATATTACCTTGGTAAGATGCACCCCAGTTTCCTTTTCGGAAGTTGACACTGTATTGGAAAGGACAAGAATTATAACAATGGCGACCATAAGAATCGCTTATCACCTCTCGCCCAAATCCGCCACCGATGCTCAGCCTCAGCACATCGTTCTTGAATGGTTTCAACTGAATGAAATAGCCAGTACCGTAACGCCAAAAGAAGCTGCCGTTCTCGTAGGTCTCGATGATGTACTGCTTGCCGTCGATGGTCTTCTTATAATAATAAGGTGAAAGCACCTTGTCGTTGTAAATGCCATACAATGCCACCTGCATATAGAATAAAGCATCGTTGTAGGTATATCGGAAGATTGGACCAATCTCGGAGTTTGCCTTTGCATTTGGATTGCCTTGCTTCAACAAACCTGGGATGACGACTGTCATATTCTCGCTCAACGTAGAGATGGAAGGATAATTAATGCCGCTCGGAGTGAGCAACTGCAACGAACCATGCTTCAACTTGTAGGAGAGATAGAGCAATGGAAGGATGTAGTTGCTGTTGTATGTGAGGGCTTCATAACTCTGTCTTCTCCAAGTACTCTTCACACCGATGCGATAAGTGAAGTTGCCTATCTTGTTCTGATATTGCGCATAGACCGTATTAATGTTGATGCCAGAAGAATACTGCGAAAGCTCATAGCCAGACATCATGTTGCGAATGTCATAGTTGCTCCACTTGTTCCAACTATGGATGCCTGCATCCAATTCGCCCTTCTCCCACTCCTTGCAGTAGTCAGCTTCCGCTATCAAGGAATAGATGTTCATCTTCGACTGCATATCATCGTCCGACAACACTTGCTCCTTGTCTGCTGTCCATTGTTGGTTGAGCATTTGCTGCTTCGTGTTGAAATAAGAGCCGAGCACATCCACATCGAGCGACTGCTTGTGGGCAAAGTCCTTGCTGAGATAGAGGTCGAGGGCAGGTTTCACATAGTTGACATACATGTCGGAATGCTCCACACCATCCTGCCAGTCGGGATTGTTTTGTGTCTTCACCTCGCCATTGCCACGATTGAACTTATGCGAGAACACTGGCGAGAAGGTTGCCTGAAAGGTGATGTCATCGGGCTTGCTATAGGCGTACTTCAGATTAAACTTGTTGTCGGTATATCCAAAACGCTTGTGGCGATGATAGTCGTAGATGGCTTGCTGGTCATCGAGCGCAAAAGTATATTGGTTATCTTCTATCCAGTCCTTGTAATTGCGCACATTGAGAGCATAGTCGAAGGAATACTGATGGTTGCCCTTGTTGTACTTGAAGTACACATTGTCATCGCTAAAACCTGTGGTCAAGGCGCAGGAGATGTCGAAGCCTGTAGCATAACCTGTATCGAGCGGTTTGGTGATGATGTTCATCAAGATGCCCACGTCACCGTATCTTGCAGGAGGGTCTTCGTAGTACTCCACCTTCTTGATTTTGTTGGCGGCAATCGCCTTCAAGTCGTTCTCGCTCGTCATCGGCACGTTGTTGATGAGAATCTTGATAGTCTTGCCTACCATACTGGTGGTTTTGCCTGTCATCGGGTCGGTATAGATGCCAGGGAGGGAAGCCAGAAGGTCTTGCGAATGGCGGGCGTTCTTGATTTGTTCATCGGAGAAAGCATAGGTGGCATGGTCGCCGTGGTCTGTGCGCAGACTTCCCTTTACCTCCACTTTTCTCAACTGATAGCTGTCGGCTTGCATTCGTACATTGCCGATATGCCCGATGTTCACAAGGCGGCTGATGGTCTTATAGCCCACGAAGGAAACCTTCATGATGGCTTGTCGCTGGTCGCAAGGTATCACAAAGTCGCCGTTGGCATTGCTCACGCCACCACAAAGGAAGGTGGAGTCTTGCGGATTCAATAGCTGGATGTTGGCGAACTCCACTGGCAAGTTGTGATTGTCTATCAAGCGACCTATCAGCTTACGCTCGCTCTTACGGGTACATTCTACGGTAATGAGGCTGTCGCCCACTGTCAACTTCATCGGGTAATAGCTGATTACCTTGCGGATGGCATCGGGGATATTATTCGTATTGACATTTTGGGTGACGGTAAAGTCCTCCAACTCATTGTAGATGAAGCTAATCTTATAGCGTGCCGAAGCCTTGTCGAGGTCGATGAGGACATCCGACATGCTGCGGTCGTGATAGTAGCGAGTGATATGCTGGGCGAGGGTCGTAGGGACGAGAGCGCACAGCAAGAGTATGACAGTTATGATTCTTCTCATTGTTATGAAATACTTTTGATACTAAGGAATACACCTTATTATATATTATATAAGTCAAGTTTCGGAAGTAGCCTTGCGCCCTGCAAGGGCAAAAGCATCTTTTACTTGACTACAACAATCTGCCCCACCACTTCGAGGTCAACATTCTCAAACTGGTTGAGTTCCTTCACGATGCTCTCTATGCTCGATTGGCTATCCCACTCGTAATAGAGACGAAGACTCTTAGCCTCAGCATTTTCAAACTTCACTTGCATATCATAATAAGCGGCAATCTCCGCTATCATCTTATCGAAAGGCACATTCTCGAAAATCTTGTGGATTGCAGGCTTTTCTGCCTTGGCTTGCAACTGCACCGAATCTTTCGCCACATCTTGCTTTGCGCTATCATTCGCCACAACCTCCATCTTATCACTTTCAGAAATCAGCATCGGCTCTTGGCTTCGCTTGATGTAAGTGTGGATTGCTGCAAAGGCAATGCCCGAAATCAAGACAAAGCCTGCGATGGCTGCCGCTATCTTGCGCCAAGAGAAAGCTTGATGAGCAATGGTTTCGGAAGAACCATCCAAAGAAATCTCCTTTGAAGAGTTCTCATCGGATAGATGATGTTCCTTGCTGAACTTCTCCCATTCCTCATCAATATCCACCGATGAAGAAGCCTTGCCATCAACAAGATTCTTGCCTAAGTCATGCTTCAGCAAAGCCGAATCCACCTCTTGCATCGTCTGATAGAGCTTACGGCACTCCTCATCCTGCAATATCTCACGAACCTCCTCATCAGAATACTTGTCCTGATGGTCTATCATATCCAATATCTTTTCAAACTTATCCATAATTTTCTTTCTATTTCACTAAGGGTTAAACTACGTGATTACCATCCTCTAAGGAAACTTCCACCTCTAAGGATTGAACCGTTCTTTTAATTTCTTGATGCCTTGCGCCAGATGCTTATATACCGCAACCTCGCTAATGCCAAGTTCATTGGCTATCTCCCGATACTTCCGCTTCTTGCGAAACCGTAGGTCGAGCACCTTTCGGGTCTGTGGCGTAAGCTCTGCACCCATATAAGCCAATATCGCTTCCATCTTGTCCTCCTCATTATCAATGGAGGCGATGAGCGCATCCACGGTGGAAGAGCCAACACCATTACTAACAACACTCGGCGAGGCTTCGGCTTGCAAGAGATGATGCACTCGGTCTTTCATTTTCTGTCGATTGATAAGCGTCAGGCATTTGTTGCGCACGCAAACCAGCAAGTAGCTCCCCACGCCATCGGGGCGAATCCCATCGGGCTTCTCGCCATCCGTGCCAAGCCGCATCTTGCCGTCGAGCACATCGGCGAAGACATCGCTCACCGCATCCTTGCTCATCGCATCATCCTTCAGAAGCACCCTTGCCAACTGGTACATCCTCGGATAATGCCGACGGAAGAGTTGTTCTATCGTTTCTTTGTCCATTTGTATTCTTTTTCTGTATTCTTACGCCTATATTACAATCGACCTTCTATTTTCCTAACCCTTAGCAGAAAGAAAATTGCGAAAATCTGATGCAAAAGTACAAA
>CAVKXW010000172.1:0-7131 GCA_963660215.1 Bacteroidaceae bacterium
AACGCTGTTACTGCTTTTTTTGAATTATGCAAGGTATAAACGCGGAGCCGCTTACTGATTTTGGTTCTGGTGAAGAGTGGTGAAGAGTTGAATGCACTCTTCACCTCTCGGAATGCCGATAAACACAGGGTTTTCGAGCCGATAGGTGAAGAGTGAAGAGTAAAATGCAAATCACATTATGCTGAAGCCTGAAATTACGTCCCGACGTAATTTTTGCTACGTCAGGACGTAGTTTCCGCAGCATCGGGATGTAGCAAAGGCAGCGTCGGGACGTATTTTACCCTCCCTCACGATATTCTTTCCGCTTGCTGTACCTATGCGGACAGTCAACTGCAAGGCTATTGACAGTCGGCTGTTGCTGTAAAAAAAATCATTTTTACTTGCATAAAGTTTGCTTTTATCAATAATTATACGTACCTTTGTCGCAGCAACTGTATATTTTAAAAAGAAAGGAATAGCGAATGGAACTGAAAGAGACTTTCCAACGAGTGAAGACGGCAAGCAAAACTTTGGGCTTGCTGACCGATGGCAAGCGGAATGAAATCTTGCAGGCGGTGGCAGATGCCATCATCGCTGAGACTCCTGCATTGCTGAAAGCGAACGCTGAGGACTTGGCAAGAATGGACAAGGCGAACCCGATGTACGACCGATTGCAACTCACCGAGCAACGACTGCTGGATATTGCCGCAGATATGCGACACGTCAGTACCTTGCCTTCGCCGCTCGGAAGAATCTTGAAGGACAAGACGCTCGACAATGGCTTGCACTTGCAAAGGGTGAGCGTGCCTTTCGGAGTCATCGGCATGATTTACGAGGCTCGCCCCAACGTGACCTTCGATGTCTTCTCCCTCTGCTTCAAGAGCGGGAATGCGTGCGTACTGAAAGGTGGAAAGGACGCAAACGCCTCTAACACAGCGAGTGTCGAAGTTATCCACGGGGTGTTGAAAACTTTCGGAGTTAACCCTGATGTGGTGACTCTCCTCCCTGGCACCCATGAGGCTACGGGCGAGATGCTGAACGCCGTAGGATACATCGACCTCTGCATTCCTCGTGGAGGCAAGAAGCTCATCAACTTTGTGCGTGACACCGCCAAGGTGCCTGTCATCGAGACGGGGGCTGGCGTGGTGCATTGCTACTTCGACAAGGACGGCGACGTGGGGATGGGCAAGCGTATCGTCACCAATGCCAAGTGCCGCAGA
This sequence comes from Bacteroidaceae bacterium, assembly GCA_963660215.1. Lineage (GTDB taxonomy): Bacteria > Bacteroidota > Bacteroidia > Bacteroidales > Bacteroidaceae > Prevotella. Next base: position 1,200 of record CAVKXW010000172.1, read on the forward strand.
GTGAGCGTTTGCAATGCGCTCGACTGCCTGCTTATCCACGAAAGCCGTTTGAGCGACCTTCCTAAGCTGTGTGAAGACCTTGCGAAGCATGAGACTAAGATTCATGCAGATGCCAAGGCGTACAAGGCTTTGAAAGGACACTATCCCGACACCTTATTATATAAGGCAGATAATAATTGGCAGACCGAATGGCTCAGTATGCAGATGGGTATCAAGACCGTGGCATCCGAAGACGAGGCACTCGAACACATCGCCACATACGGAAGTGGACATAGCGAGAGCATCGTATCTGACAACCCAGAGGCACAGAAGAAATTCCAGACGATGGTAGATGCAGCTTGCGTCTATGTCAATGCCCCAACAAGTTTCACCGATGGTGCGCAGTTTGGACTAGGGGCGGAGATAGGCATCAGTACCCAGAAGTTGGGTGCTCGTGGTCCTATGGCTTTGGAGGAAATCACCACCTATAAGTGGTTGATTACGGGTAATGGACAAATAAGAAATTAAAAAAGATATAACAATGAAGACATTCTTTAATGTAGAAGACCTTGGCGACTTGAAAGCAGCCCTCGCCGAGGCACAGGAAGTAAAAGCAAACCGTTTTGGTTATCAGGAGTTGGGCAAGAACAAGACCTTGCTGATGATATTCTTCAACAACAGTCTCCGTACTCGATTGAGCACTCAGAAGGCTGCCATGAACTTGGGCATGAACGTCATCGTGCTCGACGTGAACGCAGGTGCTTGGAAGTTGGAGACTGAGCGTGGTGTCATCATGGATGGCGACAAGAGCGAGCACTTGCTTGAGGCAATCCCTGTGATGGGTAGCTTCTGCGACCTCATCGGTGTGCGTAGCTTTGCTGGCTTGAAAGACCGTGACTACGATTATGCCGAGACCATCGTCAACCAGTTCGTGAAGTACAGCGGTCGCCCAGTGTTCGCCATGGAGACTGCAACCGTTCATCCTCTCCAGGCTTTCGCCGACCTCATCACCATCGAGGAGCACAAGAAGGTGGCTCGTCCTAAGGTGGTCTTGACATGGGCTCCTCACTGCCGTGCCTTGCCTCAGGCAGTACCAAACTCATTCGCACAATGGATGAACGCAGCCGACGTGGATTTCGTGATTACTCACCCAGAGGGCTATGAACTCGACCCTAAGTTTGTGGGCAATGCTAAGGTGGAGTACGACCAGAAGAAGGCACTCGAAGGCGCAGACTTCGTATATGCCAAGAACTGGAGCTGCCCTGGCGTGAAGAACCCTGCGCAATATGGCGAGATATTGAGCAAGGACATGAGCTGGACCATCGACGACGAGCACATGAGCTGGACCAACAATGGATGCTTCATGCACTGTCTGCCTGTTCGCCGTGGACTTATCGTTACCGACGATGTCATCGAGAGCAAGAACAGCTTGGTTATCCCGGAGGCTGCCAACCGTGAGATTTCAGCCGAGGTGGTCATCAAGCGTATGCTCGAATCCCTATAAGCATATAAAAAGCAGGGAAAAGCGAATCCATAGTCTTTTTCCTGCTTTTTGTTTTTTCTATATCAAATATTTTGCTTACCTTTGCAGAGAATTCAAAAAACAACTAATAATGAAAGAAATAACTCAAAAACCAGGATTGCATACCCTCATCTTCCTATGGGCGATGGCATGTTTTGGCTTTCTCCAATTCTGCTACCCCTATCACCTCTTCTTCCAGGAGCAAAACCAGTTGTTTCTCAACAGCTGGGAGTATGTGCTTACCTATTTTGGCAAGCCAGGATGGCTGGCCTGTCTTACGGGCGACTTCCTCACCCAGTTTTATTACTATCGTTTCTTAGGCCCTGCCATTCTTACGCTTTGCATCCTCGCGTCAGGATACAATGTGAGGAGATGCGTGGAAACCGCTGGTGTCAAGGGTACATGGATACCTTATTCCGCAGCGTTTGCAGTCATGGGCTTGCTGGTATGCTTCTGCTTCGACTCCACCTATCGCCTTAGCAGCATCATAGCCTTTATGGGTGGTGCCAATGTGTTCTTGGCAAGCGCCAAGTCATTGCGATTCAGCCAGAGTGTCATCAAAGACCTGGATAGTCTGGGGAAGAAAAAGAATACCCCCCCACATAGGGAAATGACTCTTTCGGCGTGGGTCTCTATATTCAACGTGTTCATAACAATTCCTGTTTGCCACTGGTTCTTCGGATATGGCGCATGGGTGTATGCCGTTTTTGTTATCCTGGGTTGTGTGGTCAACATCAGGATGGTGGGCAACCTCTATCGTCTGGCTGCGCTGGTATTGGGATTTCTCTTGCTCATGATGGGCAAGTTGCTCTATTTCACCGACTATCCTACGTTATACAGTTATCCGGGCATTGGCTCCTTCTCCTTGCCGCAGATGGATATGGAGAAGGCGATAGCCAGCGATTGCGAATACTATCTCGGCGACTATAACAGAATCCTCAGCCAAGCGGAAAAAGAGAAAGAGCCCAACAAGTATATGAAGTTCTACTACAATCTGGTGACGGCTCAAAACCGCAGTCTCACAGAGGCCTTCCAGAAATTCCCAGACAATAATCTCGGTACGCAGGAGCGACTCGACCTCAGCGCATCACCGCTCACCATCCACACGCTCAGCGAGCTATATTGGGTGCTCGGCGACATGACGCTCTGCAAGCGGGCTGCCCTCTTAGGTAACATTACCTCACCGAATTGTCGCAACATCCGCATGGTAAAACGCTTGGCGGAAATCAACCTCGTGACAGGCGACTATGATACCGCGCGTAAGTATCTGCGCATCTTGCAACAGACATTTGTGTGGCGCAAATGGGCGGATCGTATATTCGCAGCCCTTGGGCGACATGCCACCCAAGAGGAAAAACTCACCTTGCAGCCCTATCTGGACAAGCGTCCGTTCGTCAATACGAAAGATACCCTGCGCCTCGACGACGACTGCCTCACCTGCATGAGGGAGCTGGCTGAGAGCAATCCAGCCAATAACATCGCCATCAATTATCTGCTATGCAGCGATATACAGATGGGAAACCTCGTGGCATTCAAGCAAGATTATGACTCCTATTACCTCAAGCAGAAGAGCGTAGCCTACGATCTCTTGTACCAAGAAACCATGGCGAAATGCCTGAGCCAAATAAACGCCACGCCAGAGGAATGGAAATATTATATCAAGAACAATGATATTATGAAGAAGTATCATCATAACAACTAGAAACTATGAACGTAAAGCATTTACTATATAGCGTCATGGCTGCCATTGTGTGCCTGGCATCATGCGCTCCCACCCACGAGGATGCGGAGCAGGTGAACCACCTGCCCAATATGTTTCCCGACTATGCCGATGTCACCATCCCTGTGAACATTGCGCCGCTCAACTTCTTGATTCGCGACAAGAATCTTAGCGACATCGAGGTCGTGGCAACCATCAAGGAGGGAAGCCATGCGCCAGAAAGCACCGCCGACAACAGCATATCGGTAGCCACCAGGGGAGATGTGGTAAAGTTTGACGCCACCGAGTGGAAAGATTTTCTGCAAAAGGCAGCAGGAAAGAAGGTGAATGTGCAAGTCTACACCCGAAGCAACAAGGGTGAATGGACTGCCTTCAAGCCTTTTGCCTGGCAAGTGGCAAACGACAGCATAGACCCTTATCTGACCTATCAGCTCGTAGAGCCAGACTATAAGGTATGGAACGGCATACAGATCAAGGAGCGTTGCGTGGAGAACTTTCGTGAAAGGCTCATCGCCGACCACGGCTTGCAGCAGAATCGCTGCATGAACTGCCACATACAGGGCAACCAAGACCCTAACCTCAGCATGATGTATCTGGATGAGGATGGAAAGGAAGCCGTGCTCTACAGAAACGGCAAGCTACGTAAACTCAACATACAGGCAGAAGGGATGATTTCGCCTAGTGTGTATTACTCATTCTGCCCATCGGGCAAGTATATCACCTTCTCCACCAATGTATACAAGCCAGCTTTTCATGCCGTATCCAACCAACGCATAGAGGTGTACGACACCAAGAGCGATGTATATGTAGCCGACCTAGACCGCAACACCATCATCTCTTCGCCATTGACCTGCGACAGCATGATGCTCGAAACATACCCTGCCTTTGCGCCCGACGGCAAATACATCTACTATTGCGTAGCCAACGGAAGGATACTAGATACCGATGGGCTCAAAAACATGAAATACGCCCTGGTGCGCATACCATTCAATGAAGCGGACGGAACCTTTGGCAACCAGATGGATACACTGTATACCGCTCGCTCGGTATGCCATCCGAAGATAAGTCCCGACGGCAGATATTGTCTTTTTACAGTCGCCGACTATGGCACATGCCCAGCCTGGCACCCAGAGGCAGACCTTTGCATGATGGACTTGCGAACGGGGAGGACAGACAGCCTCGCCATCGTAAACAGCAAGCAGAGCGACACCTATCACAGTTGGTCGCACAACAGTCGATGGTTCGTCTTCGGTAGCAAGCGAGACGATGGAGTGTACACCAAGCCATATATCTGCTACATCGACCGCAAGGGTAGGGCGTGCAAGCCATTCTTGTTGCCGCAGAAGAATCCACGCATCTATGATGATTGCCTGAAATGTTTCAATGTGCCAGAGCTGAGCCGCGGCAAGGCTCCATACAATGCCATCGACATCGAGAGCATCAAAAAGAAACCTACGGAGCGGTTCAAATAGAGGTGTGTCACATCTAGAGATACCTATTTGTTAGTATTCTTGTCAAAAACTAGGTGGAGATGCTTGTTTCTCATGAAAAAGCATTACCTTTGCAGCCGAAAAGAAAAAAATAAAATGGACAAATATACTATTATTTCGCCAGAAAGCAAGGGAACGTTCAACGACCGCCTCAACTTTCTGTATCTCAAACTCGGCAACCATCTGGATGCCGAGAATATCGAGCATCGCACATTGCAATACTGCAAGGTCTTCTTGAGCGACTCGCAGAACCAGATAAAAGACCTGAAGGAGTCATTGCTCTATCAAGAGTTTCTCTCGAAGAGCAATCTTACCATCGTGGAGCAGGCACCGCTCAATGGCAGCAAGGTTTCGCTCTTGGTGAAGACCACCGATGACGAGACACCGATCATCTTCCATAGCATCCGACTCACCGAAGAGGAAGCTACAGGCAAGGATTCCTATGAACAGACCCGCCTGATATTCGACAAGTACCAACAGACGCTCGCCGACGGCATGACCATGGAGCGCAATCTTGTTCGCACATGGATATATGTAACCAATATCGACGTAAACTATCACGGCGTGGTAGTGGCGCGAAACGATGTGTTCGATAAGGAAGGACTTACAGCCGATACCCACTACATCGCCAGTACGGGCATTGGTGGAGCAACCCCAGTTCGACATGCGGCAGTAGGCATAGACTTTCTCACGGTTCCTGGCATCCAGGAAGCAGACAAGAAATACCTCCAGGCGCTCGATCATCTCAATCCTACCCATGAATATGGAGTGGCCTTCGAGCGAGGAACCCGCCTCACGCTGCCCAAGAAGCAACAATACTTCATCTCTGGCACCGCCAGCATCGACAAACATGGCAAGGTGGTATACGAGGGAGACGTGGTGAGACAGACAGGCAGACTATTGGAGAACATCGGAGCGCTTCTGAAGGATGGTGATGCCACGATGAACCACATACAGTATTTCATCATCTATCTGAGAGATATTTCCGACTATCAGACCGTGGAGCACCTGATGCAGCAGTTCTACCCACAGATACCCCATATCATCGTAGAGGCAAAGGTTTGCCGACCAGGATGGTTGATAGAAATGGAATGTATCGCAGAAAAGTAAGCCTTTTTGCAAGAATATTTGGAAATATTCTTGCAAAAAGGCTTTTTTAGTAACAGTAAAAAAATAACTTGGTACAAAAATGCTAAGCAGATTTGCACCTAACGACATAGT
>CAVKXW010000173.1:0-7131 GCA_963660215.1 Bacteroidaceae bacterium
TCCTACAACAGGCATTTCCAACACCGTAGCAGCTCCAGTTGCAAAGTCTTCTAAGATTTACAATCTTGCTGGTCAGCAGGTAGATGCATCTTATAAGGGTGTAGTTGTCAAGAATGGTAAGAAATACGTTCAGTAAAACATAAGGTTGGTTTAGAAAATCCTAGATTTAAAAAGGGCAAGGAAGCCGATATGCTTCCTTGCCCTTAATTTATGTTGTTAATGCTCTAGGTACAAGCCGTTTAGCTTTTCAATGAAAATACAAATATCACTATTTACTAGCTCCATAAAACCATGGGTCTTACTGTTTGAGATACCAGGATATGGGGTGAAATAATGTTCGTCGGTAGGCTCGCCATAGTTTCTTCCAAACATCAGGTAAGCTATATGGTGCTGCTTTAGTTCAGGCAGCAATATCTCGGAGAAGACACTGGAGTCGCCTATTGATTCTACGCCAGTGGTCAAACCAAAGGCAGCGTTATGCTCTTGTGCGAAAGGCAATGCCTTTGCCATGATGTCCTTGATGCTCTTCTGGTAAAGTGGGAGATTGACGGCATTCTTTGGCTGTAGATAACTGATGTTTACTACGTCTATGTTGTGGTCAGGGTAGTACTCCATCAGGTTGTGCCCTGGGATGTAGGTCTCTGAATAACCATATACTACATTATTAACATCTTCATCGTCCAGCAAGTCTTGTACCTTCTTGTATAGGTCGATATATTCATCTTTGCTTAGCTTACAGTACCAAGCCTTGCCGTCGAGAGGTAGGAGGTTGAGAACTACTGGTGCCTTGATGCCATAGCCATCTTGCAGACCATTCAGAAAGTTAGCTATTTGCTTGGTATATTCTTCCAATAGCTCGTCATTGCCATTATGGTCTGGGGCGGTCCAGTTCATGACGATGAGTCCACCCTTGTTGAAAGTTTTCAGTACATCCTCCTTGATAGCCTTGAATGGCACGCCGTCTGTATTCTGCTGTTTGTTGGTCTCAATACCTCCCAACTCATAGCCGATGGCAGCAGGGCGATAGCCACAAAGAGCTTTGATGTCGCATCGGTCGCTATCGCAGTTCCAACGTTGCCATCCCATACCTGTCAGCGTACCATACATCTGTCCGATGAGTGTACCTTTGTTGGCGAAAGCCTTGATGTTGGTTTTCATGTTCTCCGTGCGAGTGGTGAGACCGCTCATCGCTATTTCGTCGTATGATTTTTTCTTCTTGTCTCCACAAGATGTCATACTGGTGGCGAATGCAATGAATGCAAATGAAAGTATTAAGAAATGTTTGATTTTCATTGTTTTAGATGTTTGTAAAAAGAATATTGGTGGATGCTCTGCTCCACCAATATTCATGATGATTTATTCATTGTATGCTTTTTTCATAGCCTCTACCACGGTAGGGAGAGACCACTGTGGTACGGTGCGATCCTTACCCTCGAAGATGCTCATCCAGTAGAAGGTAGCTACGCCGTAAGCCTTGGCCTGCTTCACGATGTCGGCAGCTTGGTCGGCGGCAGCTTGTATCTCGCTGGCAGTGCTGGTCTTGCTAACGGATTTGCTACCGTGTGTGCCATATTCACCGATGATGCAAGGGATGCCCTTGCTGATGAACTTGCTGTTCAGACGAGTGAGCATGTTCTTGATTTCGGTGCTGCAAGAGCTGTCCCACTTGCCTTTCTGTGCGAACCAGTCCCAAGGTGCGTAGGTATGAACCTCTACGGCGATATGGTCGTCTACCTTGTCGGAAGGGATAGTAAGATTGTTTAATACCTCATCGCCGCTGGCTGCTGCGTAGGTGTTGATGATGAGGTTGCGAGTCTCATTGTTGCCACCTGTGGCACGAACGGCATTGACGAAACTCTGAGCGTAACCGTTCAGCCCCTTGTAGCTGCTGCTATTCTTAGGGGCGTTCCAAGTGTTGCTGGCATCGAGTATCTCGTTGTAGCCCTCGAATACCAAGTGCTGGTCGTAGTCCTTGAAGCGAGTGGCTATCTGAGTCCAAAGGCTCTCAAACTTTGCTTTATTTGACTGATAGTTTGCTTCATCTGCTTTTATCCAGTGCTGATAACTGCCATCGTCAGGGTCTGCGCCTGTGTCGTGGTGTACATTGAGAATGCAGTACATACCATTGTTGATGACATAATCCACGATTTCCTGCACACGGTTCATCCAAGCCTCGTCTACCGTGCCGTCTGCCTTCATGTGTTGCCACCAAGTTACAGGGAAGCGAACAGAGTTAAATCCTTCTTTTTTAAGGAAGTCTACCATCGCTTTGGTGGTAGGCTCTTGGCCCCATACTTTCTCGAAGTCGGTTACGGAGTTTGTGTTCATGGTCCAGTTGGCGCATACAGCATCCATACAGTTGCCAAAGTTAGTGCCTAGCCCCATGTTCTTTACTGCTACGGCAGCAGTCTCTTCTACATAGTTGGCATTGAGGTTTACCTGGTCACGAGTGATGACGTTCTTGCTGCTCATGGCAGCCTTCCACCAGTTATTGGATGGCATACTCTTCTCACCATACCAAGGCATGAAGTAGCTCCATTTAGCTCCAGCGTTCCAAGCCTCGTCCATATCTGCGGTGGCTGTGCTTCCGTCTATTCCGCACTCAGCGAGTGCTACAATTTTTTCTGGATAGCGTGCCTGTATCTCCTTGAATTCCTGTGCTTGCTTCTCTGCATTGTAACCATAGAGGTCACGACCGATAATGTCCACATACTTATCGCCAGGATACCAAGCAGCGTCATTGTTGTAGGCTGTGGCATCGCCGTTATAGTTTTGGGTAGTCCACTCCCAGATGAGATTGTGTACACCCTTGCTCTGGAAGTAGTCAAACATAGTTTGCCAAAGCTGCTTGTAGGTATCGGCGCCATCGTATCCCCACCAGAACCAAGATGTACCTTTCCAGTCGCCCTTGTTGCGCTCGGCATTTCCTGCTGCCTCATGGAAAGGACGCCAAACGGCAGCGATGCCTGCATCTTGTAGTTTCAGCAATACATCTACTACCTTGTCCATCTCCTGATAGAACCACTTGTTTTCCCAAGAGCCAGAGGTGAATACATTCTTAGCTCGGAAGGTAGTCTTGTCTGGCGAGCAAGTTACGCCGCTGCCATCTGTACCAGGGGTAACTCCCTCTGCTGTAGGTACATTGAAGTGCCACATCAGGGATACCAAACCGCCAGCGTCAGCCCATTCTGTTACAGGTGTGATATTATTGTAATTGATCCAGTTGTTCTCTGGAACATAGATATGGATAAAATCGTAGCAGTTCATCGCTGGATACTTGCCTGTGGCTGTGTAAATCTTGTCAGCCTCAGTGTGATTCCAGTTTACATTGGCTACTACAGACGAAATCATCTTGCAGCCATAGTTAAGCTTCAGGTACTTATAGAGGCGTTTTGCCTTGTCGGTAGCTGAGGCATCGGCTAGAGTTACGTCGCTAACATCGCTCTCGTGATAGATGGAGAAGGTGATATTGTTGATGTCATTGACATTGTGTGTAGCCCATGCACCAAAGTCTTCGAAGCCTGTCATGTAGAATTCTACTTTCCCATCAGCGGTGTGCTTGATAGTGGATAATGGAGTTTGCCCATCGTTTGTTAAATCCCAGGTTTCGGCGGTTCCGTTTTTTAAGTTGATTGTAACTTTGTCACCTTTTGTTTGAGCCAAGGCAGTGAATGAAATCATTACTGCCAGGAGTGAGAGTAATATCTTTTTCATTGTCTTGCTATTTTGATGGATTTGTTATTGATTTTGATGATGTATATACCTTGGGTGAGAGCATCCAGATTGATGATTGTCTTGTTGCCCGATATGATTGGGGAAACACCTATTTTCTTGCCATCAATGGCGTAAATGTTCACCTTGTTGTTGGTTCCTTCCACGATGATTCGGTTGCCATCCCATGCCAATTTGTTGTCGGTTTCAGTCTTGCTGATGCCTGTGGTTTCTGCATTGTAGGTGAAGGAGGCTACTTTCCATAAGTCGTAGGTAGCGGTTGATTCAGTGGTCTTGATGGTCATCTGGTCGTTACCGAATGTCACTTCCGGTGTTGTCGCCAGGGCGAACTCCACCTTCTGTCCATCGTTGAATGTAACAAACAGCGATTTACCATCGGTAGCCTTGGCTGTCATGCAGCTCAGTGCCACCATAAGGGATAATGCTAGTTTCTTCATACGAAAAATTTTATGTTATAGTCTTCTTTATAAAAAATGTGGCGCAGTCCTAAAACTACGCCACAAATTTACAAATATTATTTCACATACGTGCGATTTTTTTGTTAAATATCGCTTATGGATGTATGTTAGTCCTTGGTCCAGAAGATACGTGTTACATAAACTCCATTTCCTACGAACAAGAAACCGTTCTGCTGGTTGAGCAAGTCGATATCTGCTTGAGTCAATGTGAACTCTACGCAGTCGATATTAGCACAATCGAGCTGTACTCGGCTACCTCCACCATAGGTGTCATAGAAGCTCTGAACTCCTGTCCACCATGTTCCGCAGATTTCTATCTGCCAGTAATCTGCAGATGGGTCACGTTCTACCTCGAAGTGAATCTTGGTGCCTGCCTTTAGCTCAGACTGGAATGCATCGAGATTAACTTGCTTGTCGCCAGACCAGTTGGTTGGACCAACCTTACCCGACCAGATGTCGTACTCCTCAGGCTTAGCGTTAATCTTACCTACTGTAAGTTTTTCGCCGCTAGGTGTTATGAAGATGATGTCGTATGTACCCTTAGCAAGGCTTGCAGGTACTTCAAATGTCATCTCTGTATTGGTTCTGTTGGTAATCTTTGTTACCTTAGTCTCACCAAGATAGAGAGCTTCTACATTGTTGAAGTTGGTTCCTGTCAAGGTACAATTTTGGCCCAGGAAGCCTGTGTGTTCAGATTCCTTCAATGCTGGCTCTGTTGATGCCTTGATGCTCAGTTCGTCCTCGAATTCAACAGTGGTTCCGTTCTTCAAGTTGAGTTTGAAACCTGTACCTACGCAAGCTGTTGGTACTGTGACAGCGAGTGCGTTGGCTGTGCCCTTGAAATCTTCTACAGTCTGCTCTACGTCGCCTGGGAATGTGATGGATGCAACGAGGTCGAGGTCTGTACCCTTGATGATAGTGTTCTCACCAGCGGTGATGGCAGCAGGAGTGCAAGATGTAACAGTAGGCTTAACCAAAGTATAAGCTACGGTTACGGTCTTACCATTGGCAAGGCTCAGTGTGATGTCGCCTTCCTGTGCATCCTCAGGAACTGTGGATGTAACCTTGGTAGTCTCAACCTTATTGAGCTTAGACTCTGCTGCGTTAGGGAATGCGATGCCTGTAATCAAGTCCATATCCTTACCTGTGATAGTCAACTCCGCACCATTCTTTACTGGGTCTGGAGTAGCGACCAACTCAGTAGGTACTACGGTGATAATATTGCCAACAGGAATTTCTACACCACTCTTGGTTACTACATAGACAGTACCATCCGTAGCTGTAGCAGGAATATTTACCACCACTTCTTGCTTGCCTTGTGATTTGAATTCTGAAGCAGCAACCTCTGCGCCCTCAAACTTAACGCTAGCAATCTGGTCGAAGTCTGTACCCTTGAGTGAGAGAGCCTCGCCAGCCTTGATGGTTACGTCTTTGATAGGAGTAGGTTCAGGAGTGTTGATAGTCAAAGCCTCCTTGGTCTCCAGTTCTGTAGGTTCGTCGGCAAGGTCTGTCAATTTCAACACACCCGTCTTTGCCTCTACAGGGATAGCAACCTGAATGGTGTAACGGTCGTGAGCGACGAAATCCTCTTCCTTGATGGTATCTTCCTTCTCGAAAATGATGCCATGCATCAGGTTGAGGTAATCACCCTTGATGGTTACGATGTCGCCTACGTTACCTGTCATGTTCGCCTCGTTGTCACCTACATAGAACTTGGTTATTTCGATGTCCTCACGATAGGTAATAGGGGATATAGATGTGATCTCGCCACCCTTCTTGGTCTTCAAAACTATTTGGCCAGGCTCACACTTCTCGGCAGGCACCTGGATGGAAATCTTGCTCTGTTTGCCACTCTGCAATACCTCGTATGCGGTGATAGGGTCGGCACCTGGGAGGTTGACAGATTCAATCTGGTCCAAGTTTGTACCATAGAGATACAAGGTACCGCCACGGAGCACTGGGCAAGGACCGAATGACTGGAGGGAAATCTCATTGCCGTACTGGTCGGTAGAGAGGTCGTCTCCGTCGTTGCACGCTGTCAGCGATAGCCCTACGAGGGCTACCACTAACATTGCGAATATTTTGCTTATCTTTTTCATATCAATTCAGATTATAAGTTTATTTATTAGGAACAACACGGATGTTGTCAATCTTGATGATTGGGTGGCAGTCTGTACCAGTAGGAAGGACTGTCTTATCGTTGTAAGAACCATTTACGATAAAGAGGGTCAAACTAGCGAAGTCCTCAACGCTTGTGAAGGTTGTATTCTTCAGGCTATTTCCATCCCAATCCATTGTGAAACTGCTCAACGGAATGGTTACAGTAACCCACTTTCCACCAGTGTCGTAACTTCCCTTGTCATTGTTCCAAGGCATATAGAGTGCACGGCCTAATGTTCCTTGCTCATGGAAGAAGGTGTTGTTGGCTTGCCACTGTGTAACCTTGTCTGGACCTGCGAAGATAACCTGCATGGCTGCTGCCATCCATGGGTTGCTTTCAGGGATGCACATCTCAAACTTGATGCTCTTGTTCTCCCAATCACGGAAGTCGGCGACATCATTAAGCTTAGGGCCATCACCCGAAAAGTCTTGATTCCATGTGCCTGCCCAATACTCGAACGAGAAGTTTCCGTCATTCCAACCACCGCCGGCGTCCATGTCTGCGTCACCCATCAATAGGTAGTTTCCGCTCAATGAAGTCTCGTCGGTCTGGATGGTACGACCGTGCCAACCATGATTACCTAGAACTACTCCTGTCGCTGCGTTAGGTGTGTCGAAGTCAAATAGCATACCACGAATATCCTTGTATTGGAATGGCGCCTTGGTGGTACCATACTTAGTGGTGACGTAAATGTTCTCATGCTCAGGCATGTTCTCAGGCATATTGAATGTAATACCTGTTTTGGTAATCTTTAATTCAGATTTATCAATGGTGTAACTG
>CAVKXW010000174.1:0-3653 GCA_963660215.1 Bacteroidaceae bacterium
CCGACTTCACGTCCTTCCTCACGCCCTTTCTCAAATCCTTGTTCCATCGCAGTGTCAAGAGAGTTCTTGATGTCACGATATGCTTTCAAGCTATCCTCGTACTCCTTGAGTTCTTGCTTGGAGAATTTTGCAATCTCTGCCTCCTCGAAAAGCTTGTCGAACACCTTGTTGCGCAACTCTTTAGGGCGGTCTGTCAAACGAGACAGGTTCTTTAGGGCATAAAGCCATTTATCATAAATGGTATGTAACTTGTCCAGCGGTTTGTCAAACTTTGCAATCTCCACATACTTAAACGTCAGCTTGTCGTTAAAGACCTTCTTGGTCTTTTTGTCCAATAAGCCAACATCATGCGCTATGGCCTTTTTGTCAAAAGCCTCATCGTGCATGTCGAAGTTCAGAAGTGCCACCACATAGACATGGGCAAGTTCGAAATCCCAGTCCGCACTCTTTGGAGCCTGTTCCTTGATAGGAAAGGTGGAATAATAGAGCGACCTGTCCTTGAAGTGCTTCTGGTAGGCGTTCTGCATTTCCACGATGAACTTCTCGCCTTGCTCATTCTCGCAATATACATCAAAAATGGCCTTGCGGTCGGTATAGACATCCCCAACGTTCTCGCTGTTGAGGTACTTCACGTCCTTGATGACTTGCTCTTTTCCGAACAATGAGTTCAAGAAATTGATGAGCAGGTCTTTGTTGGGAGCGGTTCCGAAGATGCGCTTGAAACCGAAGTCCGTCAATAAACTAATATATCGTTCTTCCGATTGTCTCATAATCAATGTCCTTTTTTAACTGGGAGCAAAGATAAGAATTCTTTTCGATATATGCAAGCATTTACAAAAAATAGTAAGAAAACACTATCTTTTTTCATGTCTGCACCTGTCGAGACATTTATATTATTATTTGTCTGGCTCTAATTCTTCTACTGCATAAATGGCCTGTAGCTCAACTTTTTTAATGTTAGGATATGTCTTTTTATAATTGTCAGTCATATCTTTAATAATACTATCTTGTTTTATATAGAATGTATCCAATACAACTTCCGTACAATTATTAATAGGTAACAGATAGTAAGAGTAGTAATCGGAAGTTTCTTACCTGTATTAATATCACCAATGATTTCATCTTGCGTGAGTTGAATACCTGTGTAATCATCACTGCAACTTGCCAAAGATAGCAAAGCGGTCAATGCCATAAGAATCATTCTAATTTTCATATGCTTCTTCATTATTTAAAGGGTTACACTTCTATTTAGTAAACGCAGACCGTATCAAATACTTGCATGAGATTTCATTAAATTATTTCAAGATTGCACTTTCACTGTGTCTATGTTCATAGATTGGTGTCTTGGATGTCTTTTTACCATAATCAAAGCTATAGACAATTTTCAAAGTTGCATATTGGTTGAAACTGCGACTTTGCTCTGTTTGATTAAAACTATAAAATGTAGTTGTCAATTCATCCACAACATTGTTCTTTGTAAGAAACAAATTGTTTACATTAGTCTCAATCGCCCAATCACCATGTCTCCATATTGCAGACAACTGATATTGCCAAAACGTTTTTCTATGAATTTGACTGTCAATCAAATCACGAGTTGGTATGGCTAAAGAACCACCGAAAGAAAAGTCACCAACATAATAATTAATCATGGCTGACCCAGAGAAAGAATACAGGTTGCGATGCTCAACACCTCCTCGTACCAAATGTTCATTCCATTGTCCTGACAACTTCATGTTGAGTGAATTGGATGGTTTGTATGTAACTGACGCATCTACACTCGGTTTATGATAGGTACAATCATCCCTAAAAGAACTGATGAGATTCTCGTTTCGAACATAATAATCAGACACAATAGCATGGTTCTGATAGAAATAGGATGCTCCCATCTGTAATGCGAACTTACTAATATTCAACATATAACTTATACGTGGACTCAAGAGAATCGAGTTGTCCATATCTGGATTTCCTTTGAGAATAATAACTGGGTCGATTTGTTGTTCGACATTGTTGATGGTATTTATTCTTGGATAGGTGTTTCCTAAAGCAAATGTAAATTGAAGTTGCTGCATCTTGTTTAGCATGAACGATGCCCTCGACTGAAATCGAGGTGTTAGATGATTGATAGACTTCATGCCGTTTAAGCGATAGGTCAGGAAAGACAATCCTGGATTGATGTCAAAGAAGAACTTTCCGATACGTTGGGAATAATCAGCAAAAAGAATTGATTCAGAAGAACGCAATTTTTGATTATATGTAGAAGTACCTGTATATTCCGAATCGCTGATTTTTAAGAACTCGAATAAACTGATGCCTAATCTGTTCCTGTGATTGAAAGACATAGAATAGTTGGCGTTTATCTTTGCATTGTAGTAATTTTCTTTGACTATAGAACGATATGATGCTTCATCCTCATTGTACAGACGATTATAGTCATTCCGAGAATAATAAGCATCAATAACATAATCCAATGACTTTGTGTTGGATAAATTATGCAATCCATAGTAATACACACTTGGGCGAAAAGACTTATCTCGACTATTTTCGCTCAAAATGCTGCCATTGGCAAGTGCCACATCTGTTTGCCAAGAATTTGTTATCCCGTTGTTAATGCTATTTCTTCTATCATTCCATGCCAAGCCACCTCGAAGCATCCAAGTATATTTCTTGCCCCGATTGCTTATCGATGCCTGTACATAGTCTTCCATACTCTTATTGCTTGCATTATGATAGGATTGCAACCTATTCAACTGATAGAAAGGAAAATTAAAGACTTCATGTTCTGTCATCGAAGATTTCGGATTTTCCACAGAATGACCTGCCCAAAGATTCAAACTTTTACTTCCTGTCATAAACTTAGAAATAAGATTGTAGTCACCATTGAGATACCCCACTCCTTGACGTGCGTCAAGTTGGGTATATCCGCCATTGTTGAGTGGCTTCATTACGATATTAATAGCATAGGCATCTTTTGCATATTTCCCAGTCGGTATATCAAAGAACTCTACACGAGAAATATCCTTAGGGCGTAATGCCTGAATCTCTCTGAACTCAACCTCACGACCATCAATATAGAGTGTTGCATTTCCAACTGGAGTTAAAACAATTCCCTTCAGACGGTCAACTGATATGCCAGGAATCATAAGGTTATTCAATAGGTCATACCCTGTCACGGCATGTTTACGCTGTTCTTTAGTTGGCATAGCGACAATATGGTCATCCTCTCTGGAAAGATAAGATGCCTTGACAACCACTTCCTCAAGCTCTTTTGTTCTACTTGATACTTTTGTTGTATCAAGTTTTTGAGCATACGTTGCGTTTACATATAAACCTAAAAAAATAACTAATAATGCCTTCATTTTGTGATTTCTATCTTTTATCCAAATTCTAATAGCCACTTGTCAGAAAGTTCGACTATAATTATTTCTAATTTTACGCAAAGATATAGAGTAATATCTATTTATGGGAATATTCCGAAACTTTTTATTATTATTTATCTTTTCAACATACTTTCTCAGCACAAGATACTTGTTGTAAGTATTCTTGGCTCTATGTTTGTGGTCTTTACGTTAATTAATACCAAAAATGTGCAGGATTGCCACTTTTTTATATCAAAAATGTGTAACTTTGCCGAAAAAAGATATTAATGGAGATAA
>CAVKXW010000174.1:4445-7127 GCA_963660215.1 Bacteroidaceae bacterium
TGGTCGTGGGACTGGCGATGGGTACTACCGTGAAGATAGCTCATGCTGTGGGGGCGAAGGATGCGGCTCGCACGGCTCGTGTCATCGGCAATACAGCCACCATGTTCTTGATGTTGAGCGTGGTGTTGGCTATCGGTGGACTCTTTTTCAGAGATAATCTTCTCTGTTTGTTGGGTACTCCGACAGAAGCTTGGCAAGGGAGTATGGAATACCTTACCGTTTGCTTCATCGGCATCCCCTTTATTATGGCATTCAACATCATCGCCTCCATCTTCCGAGGACTGGGCGACTCGAAGAGTCCGATGTACTTCGTGGCAGTGGCTTGCGTGGTCAACATCGTGCTCGACTTCCTCTTCATCGGCTACATGGGGTGGGGAGCCAAGGGAGCGGCATTGGGTACCACGCTCTCGCAGATGTTCAGTGTCATCGTGGCACTCATAGCCATCCGTAGGCATCGTGAAGTGTTTGATGTGCATCGGTATGATTTCCGTCCTCATCGGCAAACCATCTCGGATATATTAAAGATAGGTTTTCCGATAGCGATGCAAGACGGATTCATACAGATAGGTTTCCTTGCCATCACAGCGATAGCCAATGCACGAGGCGTGTACGACGCAGGAGCCGTGGGCATCGTGGAAAAATTTATCGGACTGGTGTTCCTCCTTCCTTCGGCGATGGTTTCCACCGTGTCGGCCATCTGTTCACAAAACTTCGGTGCTGGCAAGGTAGAGCGTGCCCTGAAGACCTTGCGCTATAGCCTTGCCATCACGTCGGTGTATGGCTTGTTGATGATAGTGCTGTGGCATCTCTTCCCAGAGGCTGCCGTGGGCATCTTCACCGATGACCCAGAGGTGGTGGCAAAGGGAGCCGTCTATCTGAGGGGCTATGTGTGGGATTGCCTTTTCGCTGGCATCCACTTCTGCTTTGGCGGTTTCTTTGCGGCGTGTGGCTACTCGATTATCTCTTTCGCCTACAATTTCCTCTCGGTCATCATTGTGAGGATTCCGTTTGCTTATTTGGCTTCGGAGGCATACCCCGATACACTCTATCCGATGGGATTGACCACCTGCTTCGGTTCCGTCTTCTCGGTGGTGATATGCGTGGTGGTGTATGGGTGGATGGTTAAGCACCAAAAATTTGGCTTGCGTGTTCCTTCACCTTGATTTCCTTAGGACCGATGATGCGAGTGATGACACCGTTCTCGTCGGCGATGAAGGTGGTGCGGAATACGCCCATCGTCACCTTGCCATACATCTTCTTCTCGCCATATACGCCGAGTTCGGTGACGAGCTTTTTCTCCGTGTCGCAAATCAAAGGGAAAGGCAAGTCGTACTTCTCGATGAACTTCTTGTGGCTCTTGGCATCCTGTGTGCTGACACCTATCACGACATATCCCTCGGCGAGGAAACGCTGATAGTTGTCACGCAGGTTGCAAGCCTCGTTGGTGCATCCTGGGGTGGAGTCGCGAGGGTAAATGTATAGCACTACTTTCTTGCCACTCAGTTGGGCAAGCGTCCATTCCTTTCCGTCTTGGTCGATGCCAAGAATCTCTGGTAATTTCTGTCCTATTTCCATAATGGTATATCTTTTTTGATGAATATTTCTTGATGAAGTAAGTCTTTATTTCTTGATGAAGTGAGGATGAAGCTCGTCTCCATAATTCGGGTCGTACTTGAATCCCTCCAGTTCGAAGCCAAGCAAGTCGGCAGGGTGGGAGAGCTTGTTTTGAATAATAAACCTCGTCATGGCTCCCCGACAACTCTTGGCATGAACCGAAACCACCTTGATGGTGTCGCCTTTGTCAACATAAAACAAGGGTTGGATCACCTTTACTTCTTGCTCCACTCTCTTCCAGTCGAACAGATGCTCGAACTCTTCGGTGGCAAGATGCACGAGGATGCCATCGTCTGCTTTCACCGCTTCGATGAGCATGTCCGTCAGCAATGGTTTCCAAAAGGCAAAGAGATTCTTGCCGTCTGTTGCCTCCAACTTTACTTTGCCCTCCAAGCGATAAGGGTGAATGCCGTCCAATGGTCGCAACAGTCCGTAGAGGAAGGAGGTGATGAAGAGGTGGCTTTCAGCAAAAGTGAAGTCTTCGTTGGTGAAAGTCTCAGCCTTCAAGTACTTGTAAGCCTGTCCGAAGTAGGCGAGGATGGCAGGCATCCGTTCCTCTTCGTTCCAAAAGCTTTGGTATCTCTGGTGGTTCTCCAAGGCGATGGCTTGGCTGCACTTCAGTTCCTTCATGAGACGTTTGATGTCCCATGATGCCAGTTCCAAGGCAAACTTCCCTGCTTGTTCCTGGAACTTTGGTTCGCTCTTCTTCGGCACTTCCACGGCTGTCGTGGTGTTCATGATTTTTGCCGACGCCAATAGGGTTTGCATAATTTCTTGTTTTTTGGGCAAAGGTAAGTAAAGTTTGGCATATCGCCAAAAATTTTGGGACAAATCTTCCAAAAGTGAACTTTTAGATGAACTTTCTGTGAACTTTTGAGTATTTGTGAAATAAATATTTTGTCTTTGTGTAGATGTTTTGTATGTGATTGAAATATAAGGTGTTAATAGCTGTACGTGTTTGGATAGCTTACAAAAAAGTATGTTATATAGGTGTTCTGGGTCACTTGCAAAAGTGTGTGGATTAGGCATATATTCTCGTAAGTCTAAACAAGAAGAATTTTCTGTCAA
>CAVKXW010000175.1:0-6923 GCA_963660215.1 Bacteroidaceae bacterium
AAAGGTACGAACTTTCGGAGAACGTCGCAAGGTATAAACGCGGAGCCGCTTACTTCCTAATATAGGTTGTCTGACATGGTGAAGAGAGGTGAAGAGGTAATGTACACTCTTCACTAGATTAATACTTTGCAAATCAGATAATTAGACTCTTTCTGTGAAGAGTGAAGAGCAAAACGTAAATCCCTTTGCACTGGAGTCTGAAATTACGTCCCGACGCAATCTTTACTGCGTCGAGATGTTGTTTCCGATGCGACGGGACGTAGCAAAGGCTACGTCGGGACGCTTTTTACCACTCCTCATGATGCTCTTTCCGCTGGCTGTTCTTATGCGGACAGTCTACTGCAAGGTTCATGACAGTCGGCTGTTTGTGCTTTGAACCATAATAAAACAATTCTGCCAACACTTCGTCGAGAGCCGAAGACACCAAGGAGAAGGTGACGGCGCAGAGCGTGGAGGGCGTGCACCTCATCGTGCGAAACACCAAGAGCTGGAGCAACTCCGAGCTGCGTGGGATGACGAGAGAGAGAAAGAGCACACACCCTCTGACAGCTATTTGTTGACATTGATGCGAACACCCATCTGGAGATTGAAGTTCAATTTCTTGTCCTTGAACGTGTTGTCCACGTCGCTGCCATTGTCGAAGTAGTATCGTGCGCCAGGCTCCAGGTATAGCCCCACATGAGGCGTCACGTCATACTGGGCACCGAGGGAGGCCTTGCCCGAGAGCTGCGCCCTGTCGCGCTGGGCGGCTTCCCTTACGCCGCCGTTCTCGGTGTGGTTCTTCACATTGAAGTCTACCTCGCCGCCTGCCATCACATAGGCATGCAGGCCGCCCACGCTCACCAGCTCGTAACGGGCGCCCAGGGGGATGCCCACATAGTGGAGCACCTGGCTCACGTTGAAGCCCGATGCCCCGGTCGGCCTGAAGTCGCTAGCCACCCTGGTGTATACCACGCCCGTGGTCACCGACAGCCGAGGAGCCACCTCTACACCCACCTGCAGACCTATTGAGAGCGGCGCATGATGCTTGGCCTCCTCGTAGCGTGGAGCCCTGACCATCGTCGGGGCTGCCGAGGCCAGCACATATTGCTTGTCGCCGAAGAACACCCCTGGCTGAGGGTCGGACATCACGTAGCCTCCCGTAGCTCCCTCAGAGCCTCCTGCGGCAGATACGTTCGATGCGCCAAGCCCCACTTGCCATCTCGCCTTGCGAGCGGGCTTGCGCTCGCACTCGGTGGATGACATCCGAGCAGACTCTGCCCCGAGCGAGGAGCGAGCGGGCTTTCTCTCTGCGCCAGAAGAAGCCTTCTGCCCAGCAGGGCTGGCTACGCTACCCCCCATCTCTGTTGTCAGGGCTACCGCCTCCGTGGTTTCCGCCACAGGGGTGGCAGCCTTTTCTTTTGCCTTCATCAGAAGGCTGGCAGCCTTTTCTTGCATCGGCAGGCTCGCCTCCTCGCTCCTCCTTTCGCCGAGCGCCAACAAAGCTGGCTCCCGACGGGCAGCAGCCCCAAGCCCCTTGTCCTCGGCAGGCAAGAGAGCGGCCGCCAAGTTCTTTACCTTGGATAATAGGGATGGGGCTCCTTTCTGCAAAGATGCACCAGCCGCTCCGTCAGAGCTCTGAGCCATAGGTTCTGTCGACGCTCCGGCAGTGCCCTGAGCCGTAGGTTGTTCGGCAGACTCCCGGGCAGTGCTCTGGACCATAGGTTCAGCCGACTCCCCGGCATCCCTCAGGTAAACATAGCTCCCCCCTACGCCCAGCAGGGCGATGGCTGCGGCGGCAGCCGACCATCGTCTCCACATCCTCACCTTCAGAGGGGCAGGCTTCGGGGCATCAGATTTCTCCTGCCCCTCTCCGACAGCGGCAAGTTTCTCCTCCCCCTCGCCGACAGCGGCAGGATGGGCAAGCGATTGTTCTATGCTAGCCCACAAGTCTGGGCCGACAGGCTCTTGATAGTCTGCCAGTCGCTCTCGAAGTTTGTCTGTCCAATCGTTCTTGCTCATATCTTTCGTTTACCTTTGTTTATATTGTTGTTTCCACCTTCCAGCGCCCCTCCTCGGCGCAAGAAATCGTTGACTTTTCGAGCCAGGAGCTTCTTTGCCCTGAGATATTGCGATGCCGAAGTGGTCTCCTTGATGCCCAGCAGGCGGGCTATCTCCTTGTGGCTCTTCCGCTCGAACACATACATGCCCAGCACCATTCGGTAGCCGTCGGGCAGCTCGCCTATCATCCTCGTCAGCTCTGCGGGCGGCACCCTCTCCACATCGGGCTCCAATGCGTCGTCGCAGACCGCCGTGTCGGGCATATCGTCGACCACCTGGAACCTATTCTTACGCCTCACGAAGCCCACCGCCTCGTTTGCCACGATTCTGAGCACCCATCCCTTCAGGGCTCCCTCGCCCCGATAGTCGAAGCCAGAGATGCAGGAAAATATCTTCACGAAGCTGTCGTGCACCACGTCCTCGGCATCATCACGCACAGGGACATACCGCAGCGCTACCGCCATGGCATACCCCACATAGCGCTCGTATAGCCTGCGCAAAGCTTCGCGGCTACCGCTATTGATGCTGCAAAGGAGCTCTTTCTCCGTTTCCAATTTTCCTCTATGTTTTTTATGATTAAACGCCAAATGCAAGAAACCTTGCACCAAAAAACGAACTTTTTTTGATGCAAGGCTCATTTTTCATCAGATGGAGAAAACCATCCCCTCCTGCGAGAGATAAGACTCGGGGAACACGGTCTTAGCCTCGTCGAGCAACACGCCCTCGTCGTTGTACCTGGCGCTATAATGCCCCAGGAGCAGCTTGCCCACGCCAGCCTTCAGGGCTATCTGGGCGGCCTGGCGAGCCGTGCTGTGATAATAGATCTTCGCCCTGTCCTCGTGCGCGGATGTGTAGGTGCTCTCGTGATAGAGCATCGTCACCCCCCTCACCTTGTCGGCCAGGGCGGGCACATACCTCGTATCGCTGCAGTAGGCATAGCTGCGAGGCGGGTCGGCAGGCTCCACCAATCGGCTGTTCTCTATCACGTCGCCCTCGGCGGTGATCCAGTCGGCGCCGTTCTTGATGTTGTTTATCTGGCTGAGGGGAATCTCATAGTAATCTATCATGTCGCGGCGAATATGGGGCAGCGTGGGCTTCTCCCTGAACAGATAGCCGCAACAGGGCACACGATGCACCAGGGGCAGCGTCTCCACCGTGAGCGAATGGTCGTCGTAGATAACCTGATGCTTGGTGGTATCCACAGCCACAAACTCCATCTCATACTCCATGGTCTGCATGAAGAATTCTACCTGTCGCTTGAACAAGTCCTCATATTCCATTGGCGCATAAATCCTTAGCTTCGATGTGCGCCCCAGCATACCGAGCGTGGAGAGCAGCCCCATCAAGCCAAAGCAATGGTCGCCGTGCATGTGGGAGATGAAGATGGCATTGAGCTTGGAGAAATTGACGTGAGAGCGCCTCAACTGCAGCTGCGTCCCCTCGCCGCAATCTATCAAGAAGCACTTGCCCCGCATCTCCAGCAGCTGCGAGGAGGCATTATGCCGCTGGGTGGGCAGTGCGCTGCCGCACCCCAGGATATGTAGTTTGAAAGGTTCCATTTTTCTTCTCTCCTCCCTCCTACTCCTGGCGCTTGAACACATAGATGCCTTGCGAGTTCTCCAGCATCAGGCTGTCGGAGCCCAGCTTGTCGATGGCGAAGGTGTCCTTGTTGAGCAGCAGCTTGCCGTTCAGTATCTTCCAGGAAGTCCAAGGGTTGGTTTCGGCCTTCACGTTGTTCTTCACCTCGCCGCCCTCCATGATCTCGAAGTTCTTGTCTATCGAAGTCCACTTGCCCAAGAGCGAGGTAAGGTTGATTACCCTTTGGGCCATCATCTCGCCGTCCTGGGCCTTGTAACCCACGAGGGCTATGCGGTCGCCAGCCAACAAACCGCCCTGCACGATGTCGGGAGTCTCGTCGTCGATAAACACCGACAGCGTGTCGCCAGCGTCGGAAACCAGCTGCAGGCTGTGCATCGAGGTGCCATCGCCGCATACGCCGTAGATGGTGGAGTCGGCGGCATCCTCCATCGCGATAGAGTCGCTGGCACTGATCACAGGAGCCGTGGTCTTGTTGTTCTTACAACTGTTGGCGGCGAAGAGCGCCACCAAGGCCATGCACATATAACATAATTTCTTCATAATAATATCTTCTTTTTTTATTGTTCCGAGTTATCAGACTTTTCCTGTCTCTTGGCTTCATCCCATAGTTTATCCATTTCCTCCAAACTCATGTCTTTCAGGCTCTTGCCTTGCTTCAGCGAATGGTCTTCCACATAGTTGAAGCGGCGGATGAACTTCTGGTTGGTATGCTCCAGGGCGTTGTCGGGGTTCAGCTTGTAGAGTCGGGCGGCGTTGATGACGGAGAAGAGGAAGTCGCCCAGCTCCCGGGTAGATTTCTCCTTGTCTTCCTTGGCAAGCTCCACCTTCAGCTCGTCCAGCTCCTCCTGCACCTTGTCCCATACATCTTCCTTCTCCTTCCAGTCGAAGCCCACGTTGCGGGCCTTGTCTTGTATGCGATAAGCCTTGATGAGAGATGGAAGCGAGTTGGGCACCCCGCTCAGCACCCTCTCGTTGCCATCCTTCTCCTGTTGCTTGATTTGCTCCCAGGTCTTCTCTACGGCGGCAGCATTCTTCGGTTTGTTTTCTCCCAAAGCCTTTGTCTCCTCGAAAGAAGCCTCAGATGAGTTTCCTGTGGATGCCTTTTCCTCGACGGAGCGATACACCACCTGCCCCTCGTCGTTGATATACATGTCGGGGTTGGAGACAGTCCAGTCGCCCTCCTCCTTCCAGTTGATGAAAGGATGGCGGAACATCAGCTTGTCGGCCTCCTGGTTGCAGACGTCGCAGATGTCGAATTCCTCGTCCTCCCTGCCTATGATGCTATAGAACATGACATGTTCCAACACATCGCCCAGCTCCTTCTTGATTTCCTTGTAGTCACGCTTCATGAGCGCATCGCAGAGCTCGAAAGTTTCCTCGATGGTATTCGGGCGCAGGCTCTCGAAGGTCTGCTTTCTGTCCCATGGACATTGCAGGCGCAAGCGGTCTTGCACGTCCAGCAGTCGGCTGAAAGCCGCTAGTTTTTCTTCTTTTGTATGCATCTGTTTAGCTATCTTATAAGTTTTCCTTCCATCTTTTTCCTGCTTTCGTTTTTAAAAATATCAAGAAAGAAAGCGCACCAACACAGACTATAACATTAAAAAAAAGCCAAGGTCCATAAATTCCCATAACTAAATGATTTAGAGATTAAACTTTTAGTATTTCGTTGGCTGCTATAGCAAGTATCAAACCGCCAATAGTACCAACCCCAATACACACGTAATTCACAGCCACCAATTCATTTCCAAGAAATATAGGCGACAATCCACCCACGGCGACGCTGCCAAACATCAGCTTCGCCATGTCATAGAGAAAGCCAGCGAGTAGTTTCCTTCTGTCTTGCTCCGTTACTTCTTTTACAGCATTACTTACCATTGTTTTATGTAAAAATACGTAATTTATGCTGCAAAGATAATGTTTTTTGCGCAAAAAGTAGTATCTTTGCATCGTTTTTTAAGGAAACTTGCATTTTTTATTGCAGAAAGCCGTTTCCGACAAGTAAAAAGAAGAAAATTAAAAAGAAATACAAGACAATGGAATTAGCAAGTAAGTACGATCCACAAGCAGTGGAAAGTAAATGGTATCAGTACTGGCTAGACAACAAGCTCTTCAGCTCCAAGCCAGACGGTCGTGAACCTTATACAGTGGTTATCCCTCCACCTAACGTGACTGGTGTGCTCCACATGGGACACATGCTCAACAATACTATCCAGGACATCCTCGTTCGCCGTGCCCGCATGGAGGGAAAGAACGCTTGTTGGGTGCCTGGCACCGACCATGCCAGTATCGCTACCGAGGCTAAGGTAGTGAACCGCCTCGCACAGCAGGGCATCAAGAAGACCGACCTCACTCGTGACGAGTTTCTCAAGCACGCTTGGGATTGGACACACGAGCACGGTGGCATCATCCTCAAGCAACTTCGCCGACTCGGTGCCAGTTGCGACTGGGACCGCACATCATTCACCATGGACGAGACTCGTTCCAAGGCAGTCATCCACGTATTCTGCGACCTCTACAACAAAGGTCTCATCTATCGTGGCGTGCGCATGGTGAACTGGGATCCTAAGGCTCAGACCGCCCTCAGCGACGAGGAGGTTATCTATAAGGACGAGCACTCCAAGCTCTACCACCTGAAGTATTACGTAGTGGAGCAAGACTGCCAGCAGGTAGACGAGGAGAACGTCATCCACAAGGACGAGAAGGGTTACTATGCAGTAGTGGCCACCACCCGTCCAGAGACCATCATGGGCGACTCTGCCATGTGCATCAACCCAGAGGACAAGAAAAACACTTGGCTCAAGGGCAAGCACGTCATCGTACCTCTCGTAAACCGTGAGATACCTGTCATCGAAGACTCATACGTAGACATCGAGTTTGGTACAGGTTGCTTGAAGGTAACCCCAGCCCACGATGTAAACGACCATGCCCTAGGCTTGAAGCATGGCTTGCAGACCATCGACATCTTCAACGACAACGGTACTATCAGCGAGGCAGCTGGCATGTACGTAGGCCAAGACCGTATGGACGTGCGCAAGCAGATAGCCATCGACCTGCAGAACGCAGGCCTCATGGAGAAGATCGAGGACTATAATAATAAGGTGGGATTCTCCGAGCGTACCAATGTGCCTATCGAGCCTAAGCTCTCTACACAATGGTTCCTCAAGATGCAGCACTTCGCCGACATCGCCCTCGCTCCTGTAATGGACGACGACATCGAGTTCTACCCTAAGAAATACAAGAACACCTACCGCCACTGGCTCGAAAACATCAAGGACTGGTGCATC
>CAVKXW010000176.1:0-6845 GCA_963660215.1 Bacteroidaceae bacterium
AGGGAGAGTACACCTTGGCTTGCTGCGGTGGAGTCATCAATGAGGAAGGACTGGGTTATGTCTCTGGCTCATTGGTGGAAGTGGCAGGACAGAGCGCCTTGATTCTTTATCAGAAGTAACATATTATATATAATAAGGTATGAAAAAGATATTAGCTTCTTTATTGCTTATGAGTAGCGCAATAAATATGAACGCAGCGGTCAACGTGAGCCGCATAGAGCCTACCGACTGGTACGTTGGCATGAAGGATGCCTCGCTCCAGCTCATGGTGTATGGCAAGGACATCAAGAACGCCGATGTCTCGGTGGATTATCCAGGTGTGAGCATCGACAGCATCGCTCGTCTCGATTCGCCAAACTATCTCTTGGTTTATCTCAACCTAAAGGGTGCCAAGGCTGGCGAGATGACGCTCAACTTCAAGCAGGGTAAGCAAGCCAAGAAGGTGAAGTATGTGCTGAAGAACCGTGAGATGGCGGGTGACAAGCGCATCGGTTTCTGCAACGAGGATGTGCTCTATATGTTGATGCCAGACCGTTTCGCCGATGGCAATCCGAAGAACGATGTCATCAAGACCATGCGCGACAAGACTTGCGACCGCACGGCTCCTAGTCTTCGTCATGGTGGCGACTTGGAGGGTATCCGTCAACACTTGGATTACTTCAATCAGTTGGGTGTCACCGCTTTGTGGTTTACTCCTGTGTTGGAGAACGACAGTCCGAACGATGGCAAGAACAGTACCTATCATGGTTATGCTACTACCGATTACTATCGTGTAGACCCACGTTTCGGAACCAATGCCGAATATAAGCAGCTCATTGCCGAGGCTCATCAGAAGGGATTGAAGGTGGTGATGGACATGATATTCAACCATTGCGGTTTCGAGCACCCTTGGGTGGCTGACATGCCAAGCAAGGACTGGTTCAACTGTCCTGAGTGGCTCATGCCAGAGTACCAAACTCCTGAGCATCAGAAGCAAATCGGTACGATGGACGGTGCAAGAACGGTCAACGACATGTTCAAGCAGACCAGCTACAAGCTCACCCCTGTGCTCGACCCATACGCCAGCAAGGTGGACTTCCACGAGACCGTGGACGGATGGTTTGTGCCAAGTATGCCAGACCTCAACCAGCGCAACCCACACGTAATCAAGTACTTGATACAGAACAGCGAGTGGTGGATAGAGACCGTGGGCATCGACGGCATCCGCATGGACACCTATCCATACGCCGACCGTGATGCGATGGCACAATGGATGAAGGTGCTCGACAACGAGTATCCTCACTTCAACACCGTGGGCGAGACTTGGGTTACAGAACCAGCCTATACCGCCGCATGGCAGAAGGACAGCAAGCTCTCCGAGAAGAACAGTTATCTGCCAACCGTGATGGACTTCGCCTTCTTCGACCGCATCAACAGTGCCAAGAATGAGGAGACCGACAATTGGTGGAACGGCATGAATCGTATCTACAACGTGCTCTGCTACGACTATCTCTATCCAAACCCAAAGAGCGTGATGGCATTCGTGGAGAACCATGACACCGATCGATTCCTCGGTGAGGGCAAGGACACCTTGGCATTGAAGCAGGCTTTGGCTCTCTTGCTCACCATCAACCGCACCCCTCAGCTCTATTATGGTACCGAGGTGCTGATGAACGGAACCAAGAGCGTGACCGATGGCAACGTGCGCAAGGACTTCCCTGGTGGATGGGCAGGCGACAAGCACAATGCCTTCACCGCCGAGGGCAGAACCCAGGCAGAAAACCAAATGTTCAACTGGCTCAGCCGTCTCTTGCATTGGCGACAGGGAAACAAGGTGATTACCGCAGGCAAGCAGACCCAGTTCTGTCCACAGAAGGGTGTGTATGTGGTCGCTCGCCAGTACAAAGGCAAGAGCGTGATGACCATCATCAACGGCAAGAACGAGCCAAATGAGTTGAATGTGGCTCGATATGCTGAGATTATCGGCTCCCATGAGAAGGCTACCGATGTTACGAATGGTCGTACCGTGCTCATCAACAAGAACGTGAAGCTCCGTCCTCGTCAGGCGATGATACTGGAGTTCTAAAACGGATACATCTTATATATAGCGTTCCTAGGAATGTAGTTTTACACTCCTAGGAACGTTTTTTCTTTATAAATATTTCTTTGTTTCAAATATTCTTCGTATTTTTGCAAGCAGAAGTTTTAAAACTTAATAAAATGGGCGAAATAATAGGAAAATGGCTGTTGGATATATCTAAATATATTATAACAGCTTATGTTTTAACGCAGATGTTTGGTAAAGATAATGATTCTTTTTGGCCATTCATCGGAGCTATCACTTTGGCTGCTCTCTTATTTGCGGGCGGTCTATATCTTATTAATAGAAGTAAAAACGAAAAAGATAAGAAAGGAAAATAATATGAGTTACGGATTATTTGGTATGTATGTTTTTCTAGCTTTAATC
Source organism: Bacteroidaceae bacterium (assembly GCA_963660215.1). Classification (GTDB taxonomy): domain Bacteria; phylum Bacteroidota; class Bacteroidia; order Bacteroidales; family Bacteroidaceae; genus Prevotella. The sequence continues at coordinate 2,447 of CAVKXW010000176.1, forward strand.
GCAATTGGTTCCGTATTGTATTTTAAAATAGAAGATTGGAAGCAAAAACGTAGTTGATGCTCAGATACATTCTCACCATAATAAGCATTTTTTTCATTACCTTGGGCGTAAATGCACAAGGCAGTACCCCTAGTCGCTATAACCTAACCTATCTCAATATGGCGGCAGGTATGCCTAATAACTTCGCCGACGACATATTCCAAGACTCCTATGGCTTCATGTGGATTAGTACCCATGGAGGAGGACTGGTGCGCTACGATGGTTACAACTTTGTGAACTTCGGATTGGGCAATACCTCCATCAGCCTGCGCAGCAACAGTTGCCGCAATGTATACGAAGACCATTTCAAGCGACTCTGGATAGCCTTCGAGGAAGGTCCGCAGGTGGTAGACCTCAAGACCATGCAGCCTATTGTGCCTTCTTGCACCGATGCTAAGACAAAAACTCTTCTGGATAAAGCGATGAAGGAACGATGCACCCGAATGTATTGCGATGCCAAGGGCAATATATGGATGGTGACCCCTTTTGTGCTTTATCGTTTCGCATTCGATGAGAAAGGTGCGGTATGCAGCGTCCTTTCCACCCCATATCAGTTTAATGCCCCAGACCTCGGGCTCTGTGATGTCTATCAGCACGGAGCGGTGGTGCTTTGCAACAATGGCAAGGTGAGTGAGTTCTCGGAACGAGGTAATAGATTGATTGCCAAAAATCTTACCTCTCTCTTCGCACCGCTCGACTATCGTTATGCAGGAGCCATCATCTCTTATCATGGCAAGATATGGCTTGCCACCAACCAAGGCTTGTTCTGTAGCGACAAGAAAATTTATCATTGCTCTGCCACCGACCATTCCTTGCAGCACGATGTGGTGACGAGCCTTGCCGTATCGCCAGAAAACAAACTCTTGGTGGGTACACTCTGTGGTGTTGACATCATCGACGACACCACTGGCGAGATAGAGCATTGGAACAGCAATAGTGCCGTCAATCCGCTGAGCAGCAATTTTGTTAATAGCCTTTATTCGCAGAACGGACAGATATGGGTAGGCACGGAGACGGGAGGTGTCACCAAGTTGACCCTACGCCTCTTGCAACTGGAGTTTTATCGCTACGACCCAGCCAACAGCACCAGCATTTCGCCGAATGCCGTGAATGCGATGTATGCTGAGCCAGATGGCACACTCTGGGTGGGTACCGTGGAGGGCGGTCTCAATAGATTACCCCCCCACACTACAAGCTTTACCCATTATACGACCCATAACTCAGGTTTGCCACACAACAGTGTGTCCACGCTCACTCCCGATGCCCACGGCAATCTCTGGATAGGAACGTGGGGTAGTGGTGTGGCAGTGATGCCGCTGTCGCAACCAGGCAATATCACTAGGGTGGAGGGACCAGAACCTCTTCTCTCCTTTGTCGGTGCTCTCGCCTACGATGCCTATAACGATGGCATGTGGATAGGTACCAATGACGGACTCTTCTTCTACAATCAGAAGACAAACCGCCTGGAGCGTCCTTTCAAGGGATGCCTGGAGGTGCGAGGCAGCATCGGCAGTCTCATTACCAAGGATGCCAAGCTCTTGATGGGCTGTGTGCAGGGCATGGTGGAGGTAGACCTCAAGTCTCGCCATCATGGCAAGGGCGATTTCATGGTAAAATACCATCCTTATAAGCTCGACAATCCGAAGAGTGGCGTCATCGACAAGATACTCTCGTTCTGTCAGGCGAAGGATGGCAAGATATGGATGGGTAGCAACGGCTATGGCATGTATTGCTACAACTATGACAAGGATGGCAAGCCTCATGTGAAGTCGTTCACCACCACCAACGGATTGGCTAACAATACCGTGAAGGGTATCGTGGAGGATAACAACGGTATGCTCTGGATTGCTACCGACAATGGTCTCTCCATCTTCAATCCGAAGACGGAGACTTTTAGCAGTTTCTCCAAGGAGGATGGACTGCTCAGTGCGCAGTTCTACTTCAATGGAGCCATCCGCAACGACAAGGGCGAGATTTATCTGGGTACCGACCAAGGTATGATGGCTGTGAAGGGTGTCGATAAGACGACGCACAATAGCGACCGCCTCTGCTTTACCGAACTCTTGGTAGACAACCAGCCAGTCTTTGCAGGCAGCGACTATCTAGACGATGACATATCCATCGCCAAGAAGATACGCATCCACGAGAGCGACAAGTCGTTTACCATCCATTTCTCCGCCCTCAACTATGGCAGCGAGACGCAGGGCACGTATCTCTACCGCATGAAGGGATATGAGAACGAGTGGGTGAACCTACAACCTGGTCAGCATAGCGTGCGATATTCCACCTTGCCGGCTGGCAACTACGAGTTTGAGGTAAGGTATGTTCCTTCCGTCGATTCTGACAAGGAACAGGTTGTGTCCATCAATGTCTGCATTACGCCATACTTCTGGAAGAGTTGGTGGTTTGTCACCCTTATTATAATAGGTGTAATTGCCTTCGTGCAGTATGCCTACATGCACAAGCTCAAGGTGATGCGTGAGCGAGAGGTGGAGGCACTCTACCGTCCTATCGAGGCTGCGCTGAAGGATAGCGACGAGCCGGGCAAGCTACAGAGCCGCATCCAGGCTATCCTGAAGAACCAAGAGCGTTATCAGGAGAGTCAGAAGAAGAGCATCGAGGCGGATAAGCAGCAGGTGGCAGAGCACGAGCGTCCGTTTATGGATGTTGTAATGGAGGTGATGGAGAAGAACTACGACAACTCCGAGTTTGGCGTGCAGGAGCTAGCCGACGAGATGCACATGAACCGCTCCGCCCTGAGCAAGATGCTCAATGCCGAGACGGGTTTGCCTACCGCACAGTTTATCCGCAACTATCGTCTCGACATAGCCAAGCGAATGATAACCGACAATGTTGCCAACCGCAACATTACCGAGATAGCCTACCGTGTGGGTTTCAATGATCCAAAGTATTTCACCCGTTGTTTTACCAAGCAATATGGTGTTTCGCCATCCCAATATAAGGAAACACTTGATTGATGGCATGGGATGAAATGTGACAAGATGTTAATAATCAAAAAATAAGTTGCGGGATTGCTTGATGTAGGTCAAGCAATCCCTCTTTTCGTGTGTGTGGGTGCACAGCTGGTGGATAAGTACGTATGAGTGTATAAAAAGCACTATTCGTGCGTTTTGTCCACCTTATATTTGCGTTTGTCCACCTACTATCTTGAGAATAATTGTACTTTTGCCACCGAATAAATAATTAATAAAGATATTCAAAACAACCTAAAAAAAGTAAATAACAACCTAAAAGCATTAAGTTATGAAGATTAGAAAATCTTTGCTTTCATTTGCTTGTGCTATCATGGTGGCATTAAGTTTCACTGCTTGTGGTGATGACTGGGGCAGACAGGACGATCCTGCCGGCGGACAGATTTATCCATCTAAGCAGACAGTGGCGACTTATGACTTTGAATATTCCGACGAGAAGCCGGAATACTCAGACATGATTGAGCATGACGAGGCGTGCGAGGTTACCGAAGACGAGAATCTCGCAAGTAATGTGTTGCACATCAATGGTAGGGGTGGTGCCAAGATAGCCAATCCTTTCAATGGTGTGAAGTTGCAGAATGGTGCTGCCATCACTTTCGCAGTGAAGATTGACGCAGACGTTGCTGAGGACGGAACGGTCGCAGATGTAGACCTGACTCGCCCTCTTATCTCGTTTGGTTCTGATGAGAAGGATGCTGATGAGAACAACATCGGCGCTTGCTTCTATTTCACTGCCAATGGTCAGGTGGTATACAGCAAGCCTGGTCAGTTGCAGAGCCTCGATCTCAACGAGAACGATCCTGCCAATGTGAAGACAGGCATCCTCACTCCTAATGAGTGGCATTTCGTAGCTCTCCAGCTTTCTACAGAGGGTTACCAAATCTATGTGGATGGCAAGAAGAGTCTTTCTGGCTACCAGACATCATCCAGTGCCACATCTTTCCAGTACAAGACTTTGGTTGATGCCATCAACTCTCTACCTTATTTATATATAGGTGGTGCAAGCGAGTTGACAGCCGAAGAGACCAATGCAGTATCTATCGACAATGTTACCTTGATTCGTAACATGATGGAGGAGAAGGATTGGAATAAGACAATAGGCGGCAATGCTGGCGAAGAGGCCTTTAAGTATGTGGAATATGTAAATGGTGAATCTCCTACTACGGAAATTGGTACTTCCGATTGCTCAGCAGGTTGGTGGACGACATTCTCTGATTACTATCGTATCCCTGCAGGCGCTACTCTTCATTTGAAGTTTGAAAACCATACTTCAGGTGGTGGTAACTGGAACAACTGGAACTTATGTGTAGCTACAGATGATGTTCGCAATGGAAGTAACTATGCCGAGCACTTTGTGATGCGTAGTG
>CAVKXW010000177.1:0-6758 GCA_963660215.1 Bacteroidaceae bacterium
GACCCCATACAACGTAATAACGCTGAACCAACAACAACGAATAGAATAAACAATAAATATAAACCTAAAAATTAATAAGCAATGAGGAAACAATTATTCTCAATGATGTTATGCCTAGGTGCAGTCGGTGGCGCACAGTTTGTAGCTCCGATGCCAGCAATGGCCACAGTTGCACAAGACCAGGTCATCAAGGTGAAGGGACAGGTTGTCGACGATCAGGGCGAGCCTCTGATTGGTGCCACTGTCAAGACCAAGGATGGCAAGACTGGTGCGGTTACCGACCTCGATGGTAACTTCGAGATCAGTGTGAAAGCTAACTCTACTATCGTGGTAAGTTATCTCGGCTTCAAGGAGCGTGAGGTTGCAGTACGTGGACGTGCCATCCTGGAACCTATCCAGATGTCTTCCAACGACAACTTGCTCGACCAGGTCGTAGTAGTAGGTTATGGTACACAGAAGAAGGCAGACCTTACTGGTTCTGTATCTATCGTGAACGCAGAGGAGATGAAGCGAGTATCCAACTCCAACATCTCTACCATGCTCGAAGGTAAGGTAGCCGGTGTACAGATTACATCCGACGGTCAGCCAGGTGCCGACCCTAGCGTGAGAATTCGTGGTATCGGTTCGTTCGGTAGCACAGCTCCTCTTTATGTCATCGACGGTGTGCCAATGGGTACTACCATCCGTGACTTCTCTCCTAATGATATCGAGACCATCCAGATTTTGAAGGATGCTTCTGCGGGTGCCATCTACGGTTCTCGTGCTGCGAATGGTGTCGTTATCATCACCACCAAGAATGGTAAGAAAGACCAGCCTCTGAAGGTGAACTACTCTGGTTACTTTGGTGTTGATTATATTCCTAGCGATGTATATGATGTGATGGATGCCGACCAGTATAGCCAATATCTCGGTCAGGCTTGTAAGAACTCTAATACTCAGTTGCCTGGCGGTTACAGCCTCGGCGAGGATGGCAAGTATCACTTTATGGATGGTACCAATACCAACTGGTTTGACGAGGTGTTCAAGACAGGTATCCGTCAGAACCACAACGTAGCCCTCAGCGGTGGTAGTGCCCACAGTACATATAATGTATCTCTCGACTACTACAACCAGAAGGGTACCCTGGAGGGCGCAGGCCCTAACTACGAGCGTTATACCGCACGTGTGAACAACACGATGGACACCAAGTTTGTGAAGTTCCGCACCAGCATGGTATATTCTCACTCCAACCAGGACAACATGGGTCTCTCCAATGCATCAGAGTATGTACAGGGTCTTTATGGCGACGTAACCAACGTGCTCCGTGGAACCTTATTGATGCAGCCTACCATCAAGGCATACGACAACTCTACATGGGTACTCGATGACAAGGTAGGTGCGGCTAACAGCTATCGTTATGATGCTTATGGCTATGGTGTATATTATGATGGAATCCACGGTGATATTTCCGCTTCCAACCCATTGCTCGTCAACAACCTCTTGCAGCGCAACACCTTGGTAGACCGCTTCGTAGGTACCGCTTCCGCTGATGTAGACCTGCTCGGTATGGTTGGCATCAAGAGCAAGAACCATGGTCTTCACTATAACATAAACCTCTCTTATAGCAAGACAGAGGCCAAGGACAAGACTTGGATTCCATCTTGGATTCAGAGCAACCGTGTATACCTCGCCAAGGAGAACGAGCGCCTTACCAAGGGCTCTCGCAACTATAGCGATGCCTTGGTGGAGAACACCTTGACATACGATGGCAAGATAGGTAAGCATAATATCAACTTGCTCGCTGGTATGACCTACGAGGAGGAGAATACCAATCTCTTGACTGGTTGGGGCGTAGAGTTCTCAGAGCCATACTTCCTCCAGCTCCAGAATGCCAAGACCACTTACTCTTCTTCTTACGAGTACAAGCACGCATTGGCATCATACGTAGGACGTTTGAACTACAACTACGATGAGAAGTACTTGCTCTCCGCAGTGGTACGTCGTGATGGTAGCTCTCGTCTGACCAAGAACATCCGTTGGGCAACCTTCCCGTCTGTGTCTGTAGGTTGGCGTTTCGATAAGGAGAAGTTCTTCCCTATCAGCCGCGACATTGTGAATATGTTCAAGGTGCGTGCCAGCTACGGTGAGCTGGGTAACGAGAACATCGGTGAGTACCAGTATATGGCTACGATGAGTCGTAACAATATGACCTATAGCTTTGGTAATAATAAGGTTACGGGTTCTAAGATTGCTACATACGTAAATGAGAATATCGCATGGGAAAAGAAGAAGACTACCAATATCGGTATCGACTTGGCAATGTTCAACAACCGCTTGGAGTTCACAGCCGAGTGGTACAAGAACAAGTCAGAGGACTTGCTTTACGGTGTGCCAGTGCCAGAGCAGACTGGTGTGGCTAACACAACTGTAACGATGAATGCAGCCTCTATGGAGAACAGTGGTTTCGAATTCTCTGCTACCTATCGCAATCGTGACCATGCTTTCAAGTACGACATCAGTGCCAACCTGAGCACCTTGAAGAACAAGGTAACCTCTCTTGGTTTCGGTACAGAGTCTTACATCACAGGTGCTTACGCTACATACGTAGGTCAGGAGATTGGCCAGTTCTATGGATGGGTATACAAAGGAATAGCTCGTACCCAGGATGAGGTGGATGCTTCAGGACAGTCGGGTGCAAATATCGGTGACTGTCTCTATGAGGATATTTCTGGTCCGGAAGGAAAACCTGATGGTGTTATCGATGCTTACGACCAGACAGTATTGGGCAGCGGTCTGCCAAAGATTAACTTCGGTTTGAGCACTCACATGGAGTATAAGGGCTTCGACCTTAACATCTCTACCTACGGTGTCCTCAACTATCACGTATCAGATGATATCTACAACAGCTTGAACTCTTGCTACGGTTATGGCAACAAGGACGTTGCGATGCTCGATGCCAACCGTTTCTCTGAGGATGGAACAAAATATCTCTCTAATGTTCCTCGTACCTATGCAGCCAACAATGCAACATTGGCATGGAATGATCTCTTCAGCTCTCGCAAGATTCAGAATGCTGCTTACTGGAAGATAGCCAACGTAGAGTTGGGCTACAACTTCCCTGATAAGTGGTTTGGTGGATATGTAAGTGGTGTACGTCTCTATGTGTCAGCACAGAACCTCTACACATTCACAGGTTACAAGGGATATAACGTAGACTATGCTGGTGGTACATTCACCCCAGGTTACAACTTCTGCTCATTCCCAAGTGCTAGAACATTCATGTGTGGTCTCCACTTCACATTCTAATAGTGAGATAACAAGACTATAAGAATCATTATTATTAAAAGAACATTTGATATGAAACTAAATAAATTATCATTAGCTATGTTCCTCGGTCTTGGTGCGTTGACGATGACATCGTGCGAAGGCAAGTTGGACGTAACAAACCCTAACGAGCAGACAACCGGTACATTCGGTTTCACTTCTGATGATTTGGAGGAATGTGTCATTGCTGCTTACCATGACCTTCGTATGGAGGGCTCCACAGGTCGTGTAGGTTATACCATTGACGCCGTTCGTGGTGACGAGGTATGGAACTCATCTCAAGTTTGGTATATGCCATTCGATGACATGAACGACCCTGTGACAGATGAAATCTCTTTCTGGCCTTGGCGTGAGTATTACTATGCCATCAATGTGTGCAACTTCATCCTCTCTCGTACAACAGGCGAGGACTCCGAGCTCAGCGAGGCTATGAAGCGCATCAAGGGGCAGGCTCTCTTTATCCGTGGCTTCGCTTACTACAACTTGGTAGGTTATTATAAGGACGTGCCATTGATAACAGACTATTCTACCTATTCTTCATTGGATGGCCTCTATGGTGCTAACAACACTTGCGACGAGGTGCTCGACCAGGTGGAGACTGACTTGAAGGAGGCTATGGAGTTGCTTCCAAACCGTCAGGCTGGTGGTGAATGGTCTAAGGGACGTGCCACTTGCGGTGCTGCCGCTGGTTACTATGCTCGTACCTTGATGTTCCGCCATAAGTATAGCGAGGCTTTGGATGTACTCAAGGACATCATCGGTGGCAGCAAGTATGGTCAGTATAAGTTGATGGCCAACTATGGCGACAACTTCCGTGAGGGTAGCGCATACGAGAACAATGACGAGAGTCTCTTCGAGGTACAGTATCTAGACTATGGCTCTCAGGGTGTTGACGATGAGTGGACTCCTGTCAATGTAAGTCCTAATGCAACACAGGGACATGCCGTGGAGTCTAACTATGCTCCTGGCGACTTTGGTGGCTGGGCAGACCTTTCTGCTTCACCTTGGTTGTATAACCTCTTCAAAGAGGAACGCACTACCGCAGGCAAGCTCGACCCACGTCTCTACTGGACTCTCGGTACCTACGAGCCAGAGTGGGACGGCTTTGAGAATGGTAATGTGGCTTATACCAAGAAGATTACAGATACTGATACCCTCAGAACCAACAACAACTATGGTGGTATCCCAATCGCCAAGTGGACTAATATGCGTACAGGTCTTTACTCTTCTGTAGCTACAGGTCTTCGTTGCGGTATCAACCTCCGTATGATGCGCTACTCAGATGTATTGCTTCGTGCTGCCGAGTGCGAGAATGAGGTAAATGGTCCTACAGAGCAGGCTATTAAGTGGATTAACGAGGTACGTGAGCGTGCTGGCTTGGCAGACTTGAAACTCTCAGACTTTGATACCAAGGACAAGCTCTTCGAGCAGATAGCGAATGTAGAGCGTCCAAAGGAGTTTGGTTGCGAGAATGGTCGTGGCATGGACTTGATACGTTGGGGATTCTTCTACGACAACGGTCGTTTGGACCAGTTGAAGGAGCACGGAACATTCTATAAGAATAAGACGATAGATGTCAAGACTCCTGTGACATATGCTCAGACCAAGACAGACCCAGAGAATGTGAAGAGCTCATATGATACCTATTTGCCAGGTCATGAGTTCTTGCCTATCTATCAGACACTCTTGAACAACAACCCTAACCTGAAGGGTAACTCTGCAAATGATGGCATCGACAACTCTACCGATTTCTTTGGAAGAGGATGGACAGTTCACCCTGTAGTAGATTTGAGTAAGTAAAAAGATAAACCTTATCCCTTGGAGCTGAGACAATCTCCAAGGGGTATCCTAAATCAAACAATATTTTATAATAGAATTTATTATGAAACATCTAAATAAATTGGCATCAGTGTTTTGCGTGGCAGCGATGGGCTTGACTGCGCTGACTGGATGCGAGGGCAGCGACATATTTAGTGTCAACGGTCCTGATTGGATTTCTGAAAAGATAGATTCCATCGCTAATAGTGGTGCGAGTGATGTGCCAACCCTTTCACCAACAACTCTTGGTGCGACGGATAATAGTGATGCGTGGTGGGGCTCTCACCTAGATGCTGACATCAAGATTGAAAGCAACAAAGCATATACGACCACTTTTACTAATTATACATCTGGCGCCAATAATTATAATAACTATGTTGTTGTGCTTCGCGCTAAAGACAAGACTGAGTATGCTGTGCTTCGTTCCGACGATTATGGTTGGGGTGATAGCTATGCTAGTTGTACACATAGCAATACAGGTTCTAGTGATTGGGCAGCATGGCTTTCTGAGATGAATGGTGCTAAGGTTACAGTTACAGTGACCAATTATGGAGACAATACTTGTGATGTTGTTGCTGAAGTTACGGGTAATAATGGAACGCAGTCTACTCAGAAGTACCAGGGCATTCTAGTTGAAAGCTCTAACCTTTATCTCGACTTCACCACTGATGGTTGCCACTATGTATTCGATAAGGCTGAGATTGACGTAGCTGATGTTAAAGACCAGCAGCCAGTCTCTATGGAACTCGTTGATGTTCCTGACGAGGTAGACAAGGGTACAGCTTTGAAAGATTTTACCTCTACCCTGAAGGCTAGAGTTACATACTCAGATGGTGCTATCAAGGAGGTTGGTGCCAGTGACCTCAACTTCATCGTTGCTCCTGGCTTAACAGACGAAGAGGACGGTATATTGAATACTGTTGGTGAGAAGTATATTGTGGCAACTCTCAGCAAGACCATGTTGGGCAAGGCTGCTGACAAGACAATCAGTGCCAGTGCTAAGTTTAGCGTTGTGGCTGGTATCAAGAGCATTACCGTTACCAAGGCACCTACACGTACCAACTATTACTTCTACAACTCGGATGCTCTCGACGGCATCGAGCATACATTGGCATTCGACCCTACTGGTATGGAGGTTACAGCTAAGTATGTAGAAGGTGAGGATGCTGTACTCGACAACTCTAAATTGACCTTCTCTGCCGTTCCTGCTACAGCAGGCAAGCATGAGGTTACCATCACAACCGAGAATGGTCGCAAGGCTACTGTCGAGGTGAATGTGGAAGAGTCTGCCGTAACAGCAGTTACACCTAGTCCGTCTTCACTTGGTGCAGAGGATTGCACTACAGGTTGGTGGACAGTCTTTACAGAAGACATCAAGCTTCCTGCGGGTAAAACGTATCAGTTCGACTTTACCAATTATACCTCTGGTGTTGCTAACTGGAATAACTTTGTGATGATTCTTCGTAAGGCGGATATGGCAGAGTACGGTGTTGTACGTGCTGATAATTATGGATGGGGTGATGGTATTGGCGACATGGCAAATGGTGCTGCTATCATTCAGAATGGCAACTCTGGGGCTGATTGGGCTACTTGGCTTGCAGCAATGAACGGTGCCAAGTGTACAGCGTATGTAACCA
>CAVKXW010000178.1:0-6707 GCA_963660215.1 Bacteroidaceae bacterium
CTCATATCATTTAAAGGGTTACTATTCATGTTAACTATACTCAGAAACGAGAGAATGTTTATCTCTTGATTTCTGGTGGCAAAGGTACGACGATTCTCGCAGATACGAAAGGGAGAAACCATAAACCGATGTATGATTTTCCCTAAAGTGGAGGAGGATTTTACTCGAAAAGGCAAACTTTTCGAGTAGAAACCATTGCTATCTCCAAGAAATATTGTATCTTTGCATACGAAAGTCGCTGGGAAAAGTGGCATACTCTAGCAAAAAGTCGCTAGGAAAACGTGCATGGAATCCTCAAAAGTCGTTTGAAAAACGTGCATCAAGCGAGGATACAATTTTATAAATCACTCATTACTAGATGTTTGAAAGAAATATGGATTCTTTTAAAGATTATTTGAGCGAAACCTTATAAAAGAAAAGGAGGTGAATATATGAAAACTGCTAACGAAATAGTAAGCAAACTAAGAGAATATCAATCTGAGACACCTTCTAAATGGAGGGAGAATGCAGAATGGAGAATGGCAAATAAGCCTTGGTTGAGATATTCACAACATATTGCTATGCTGATGCTTGATAAAATGGAGGAACTTGGATTGACTCAAAAGAAATTGGCAGAACTAATGGGATGCAGCCAACAATATATATCTAAGGTTCTTAAAGGTCAAGAAAACTTGTCTTTAGAGACATTGGCTAAGATTGAGCGTTGCCTTCAACTCCAAATTCTCAACCAGCCTGCATAAAATGCAACATAAGTAAAAAGGTCTTGCTTCTAGAGAATATAGAATTTCTCAAGAAACAAGACTTTTTGGTTTATATTCTACTCTTCCACCACGCTACCATCAAACAATCGGATGGTGCGATTGGCAATCTTGGCATCGTGCTCATTGTGCGTTACCATCACGATGGTAGTGCCCTCGTGGTTGAGTTCAGTGAGCAGGTGCATTACCTCGGCACCGTTCTTAGAATCGAGGTTGCCCGTAGGCTCATCGGCTAGGATGAGCTTAGGACCGAAGACCACGGCACGGGCGATGGCAACTCGCTGTTGCTGACCACCAGAGAGCTGGTGAGGGAAGTGCTTGGCACGATGGCTGATGGCCATGCGCTTCATGATGGCTTGCACCTTCGCCTTGCGCTCAGCCTTCGGAATGTTGAGGTAAGTGAGGGGAAGCTCGATGTTCTCCTCCACGTTCAACTCGTCGATGAGGTTGAAGCTCTGGAACACAAAGCCTATCTCGCCCTTGCGCACATCGGTGCGCTCCTTCTCCTTCAGGTTCTCCACCTCATGGTTGCCCAAGAGATACTTGCCTGATGTCGGATTGTCGAGCAAACCGAGGATGTTGAGGAGCGTGGATTTGCCACAACCTGAAGGTCCCATGATGGCGACAAACTCGCCGTCTTCCACTGTGAATGAAACATTATTAAGAGCAACAGTCTCCACCTCTTCCGTGCGGAATGACTTGCAAAGATTTTCGATTTTAAGCATAGCTTCAATGTTAAATGTTTAATGTTAAATGTTAAGTTAGGGCATACGCCCTTAAATCTGCGTTCATCTGCGTAATCTGCGGGAGGCTCTATTCATCCTTGAGATACTTCACAGGGTTACTATTCGCTACCTTGTAGCAGTTGACCACTACCGAGAGGCAGATGATGAGGAGCAACAAGATGGTGACTCCGATGAAAAGGAGCGGCGTGAGCGAAATCTTCTCGCTGAACGACATCAGCCACTGTCTTGCTATCAGCCAAGCCCCAATGTCTCCCACGACGATGCAAGGTAAGGCTATCTTCACGATGCCTCGGAGGAAGATGCGCAGGATGTCCTTCACCTTCGCCCCATTCACCTTGCGGATGGCAATCTCCTTGCGACGGCGGTTAACCTCATCACTCGTATAACCCACTAATCCGAAGAGGGCGATAATCATCGTCACGATACCTCCCACGAGAATACCATTGCGGAAGTTGCGTTGGGAAGAGTATTGGTTAGCCAAGTCTGTGGCATAACTATGCACCGTCACCTTATTATTAGGATACAATGCCTGCACTTTATCCGCCAACTCTGAGAGCGATTCAGCTGTCAAGTCATTCAACTTGACAAGCATGTAAGGAGCTGTTTTGGCTGAATAGAAATATACCATCGGGAAGCTCTTCATCATCTTATCCGACTCATTGGACGAAGAAACACTACCCAAATGAATGTTCTTGAAGACGCCACAAATGGTTAGGACAAAATTGTCTTTCCCATTATCATGCCCCGTACAAGTAATCTGCTTGCCAACAACACCATCTTTCCAGTTCTCCAACTTGGCAAGTTTTTCTGCTCCACGCTCATCTATCATGATTTGTCGTGAACTATCATTGCGCTCGGTGAAGAAAGTACCTTGCACAATAGGGATATTCATCATCTTGAAGAAGTTATCGTCCACGCCATCCATATCCACTACATTAATCGTAGACTTGTCATCCCCTGGAACACCTATCATGTTTCCATTTCTTCCATATCCTTGCAAAGGTATAGCCCCCGTAGAGCAACACTCTTTGACGTTTGGCATTCGCTTGATTTCGTTCAAACATTGCGTGCGCTGGTCGCCGTCAATGGCATCCACCGCAACAATCGCCACATCATCATAATCATATCCAGGATTCACCCCTAGCATCAACTGATACTGACTGCTCACGATATAGAGCAAACTGAACAACAAGCCTGAGATGACAAACTGGATGCCAAGCAAAGCAAGTTTCCAACGGTTTCGATTCTCATTGTATCCACGGAAGGCAATGGCAACCGGTATCTTATTGTAAAGCCAACCAGGCACCAAGCCACCAATCAAGAGCACCAGAATGCAGATGACAACAAGAATCCAACTGCCTCGATTGAATATCAAAGTACTGACCGGTGCAGAAAGGAAGTTCTCGATGGTTCCCTTGCAGAGGAACACGAGGACAGCTGCAAGAATCACAGCCAATCCCACATGCACCAACGCCTCGGAGAAGATAATCGCATGGATGTTCTTTGGTTCGGCACCATAGCACTTGCGCACCGCCATCTCACGGGAACGAGTTACAAGATTGCCCACGATGATGAGCAGATAGTTCATCACAGAGGTAAAGAGCAGCACGAAAGCGATAATCGCCATAATCCACCCCATCATCTTGATATAAGGGTCCTGTGTATAGACATCAGTCAGCAACGTGAAGTCATAACTCATCTCTATGCCCATCTGCTTCATCTCCTTTAAGTCAAAATGGTCATGGCGCATCTTATCCACATACGGTCTGAGTTCCTTCGGACTGTGTCCTTTCGCCAAACGGATATAGGACACATAGGAATCGTTGCCGACCCACTGTCTTCTGCCATCGTAAGTAAAGAGGTAAGGCATACTGCACATTGAGACGATAATCTGCGTGCCATGCAATGACGAGCCCCAAGGGAAAGACTCGAACACACCTCCAATCGTAAAGGTCGTTTGAGGGTCATTAGGAATCGTGAAGTGCTTGCCCACCACATTACCACCAATAGTCTTCGCCGTCTCCGAGTCGATGAGGCAAGAAAGAGGTTGTGACAATACTTGCTTTGCCTTTCCAACAAGCATTTTTTGTGGGAAAACATCGAAGAAACAGCTGTCCGCCATCATCATCTGTGCCGAAACGACATGCTGGTCTTCCATCTTGCACTGGGCATTGTTATAAAGCCAATGTGTACTGGTGGCAACCTCCACCATTGGCGCATATTGCTTGATACCTTGTGCGGTAGCACCCGATGTCTGCTCGAATCGCATGTTCTCACCTTGATTGCTACCCACCTCGAACATCTGATAGGTACGATCCCATCCATCGAAGTACGTATCGTACGTTTGCTCGAAGTAAATCTCGGCGATAATCACGGAACTGATGGAGAGTCCGAGCGCCAAGCACAATATCTTTACGAGATTGTGCTGCCCCTTGCGAGGGAGATTCTTGAATGCGTTGATAATATGATTCATAAATATATATAGTTGTTAGGGCGTATGCCCGATTAAACACTAAACATTATTAATTAAACACCAAGACCTCATTGTCCTTGTATGCCTCGTAGCCACTCACGATGACCTGCTCACCAGGCTCCAAGCCCTCTATCACCTCGTAGTACTGAGGATTCTGTCTGCCGATGGTTATCTTGCGGCGATAAGCCTTCTTGCCACTCTTGTCGAGGACAAAGATCCATTGACCGCCTGTCACACTATAAAACGTGCCCTTCGGAATGATGATTGCCTGCTTCGATTGTCCGAGTTGCAAGTCCACATAGTAGGTCTGACCTGTGCGGATGTTGCTAGGGCGAACGCCCTTGAACACGAAGTCGATGCGGAACCTGCCGTCCCTTACCTCAGGATAAACTTTTCTTACCTGCAAGAGGTAACGCTTGCCGTTCTGCTCGAAGGTAGCGGTCAAGCCCGGTTTCACTCGGTCGATATAGTGCTCATCCACCTGCGCCTGCACCTTGAAGTCGCTGAGGTCGTTGATGACGCCAATCTTCTGTCCTGCCTGTATGCTCTGTCCCAGTTCCACATCGAGCAAGCCGATTTCGCCAGAGATGGTGCTGCGGATATTCAACTTTTCCTTGCGCTCTCTTACGAGTTGCACGTTCTTCTGCATCGCCTCCAAGTTGTCGTTCATCTGCTCCATCTGCGCATGGCGAAGTTGGGCATCCTTCTTCAGCCGCTTGGCTATCAACTGATGCTTCTTCACGGCAAGGTCGTAGTCTTCCTTCGCCTTGAGATATTCCTCTCGGGCATTGAGTTGCTCCTTGTAGAGAGCCTCCTGATGCTGGTAGGTTCTGCGCTTAGTGATGACATCTTGCGAAAGCGACAACTCCTCGTTGCTGTTGTTGAGTCGGTCTTGCTCCATCGAGATTTGGGTGTTGCGAAGCATATCCTGTTTTTCCGCCAGTTCGCTCTCGGCATTGAGAATCTGCAGGTCGAGGTTGGAGTTGCTGAGCTTGATGATGATGTCGCCCTTGTTGACGTGCGCACCCTCATCGACCACCTTTTCCAAGACGATGCCACCTTCCTCCGAGCTTATCTGCACCACGGAGATAGGAGCCACCTGTCCATCCACCGACACATAGTCGTTGAACTGTGCTCGTTCCACCTTTCCGATGCTCAATCCCTTTCTATCCACCTTCAAGGTGGAAGAGAAATTGCTCAATCCCAACCAAGTGAGTACGGCGATGAGCACCACGCCACCTGCTATCCATGCCCAGTACTTGCGAGGCACGAGATACTTTTTCTTTTCTATCTTTATATCCATGATTTTAATTTTTTACTAAACTTTGTCCTTGATAATAACTAACCAATCTCTGCTTGATGACGAGCAGCATTTGCATCTGAAGCTGCTTGATGCGGCTTTCGAGAAGCGTCTGGGCTGCGGTATGGAGGTCGAAGGTGGAAAGCATTCCTTCCTCATACTTACGACTCGACATGTGATAGGCGAGCGAGTCGGATGCCACTTTCTTCTGCATCTGTTGCAATTCCTTGGCATATCCCTCAGCATCCATCACCGCTTGGGCAATGTCATCGTGAAGTTTGCGCTTGGCATCTTCGAGATTCACTTGGGCGAGTTGCCAATCGTTGCGAGCTTTCTTCACGCTGTGCCAACGGTCGCTATTATATATAGGAATAGAGAGGGTCAGTGCGAGGTACTCGCCTCGATTGTTGCGAAACTGGGAAGCAAATCCTTCGTACTGCCCTTTCTGAGAGAGATTCTTGTAGTAGTTGGTCGTGATGCCGCCACCGAGAGAGAGGGATGGCAGCAGCCGACCTTTTGATATTTTGTAGTTGTATCGTGCGTTCTCTACTTCATATTCGGCAGACTTGATGTCGGGAGAGAGATTGCTAAAGCTTGCGTAAAGGCTTTCGGCATTGTTCTTGGCATAAGCTTTTGCCTCTTCTTGCATCTTTAGTTGAAGTTCATCCTCCACAGGATAGTTCATCGCCGACTTCAAGGCGAGCAAGCTCTGCTTTGCCACATTCTCTTGATGGGTGAGGTTGTACTCATCCTCAGCCACTTGCGATTCCATCTGAACGACATCGGGACGACCTTTCTCGCCAAGCTCATAGAGGCGTTGCATTTTTCCTAACAATCGCTTGCTCTCGGCAAGTTTCTCGGTAGCAATCTGTATGCTAGCCTCAGCGTAAGCAGCATCCACATACTTCTGCATCACGTCGATGGCCTTGTCGTCTTGTACTTTCTGCATTGCCGAGGCAGAATAGTTGCGAGCCATTTTTGCTTGTTTGAAGGCGTTGATGGTGGCGAAGCCATCGAAGACATTCAGTTCGGCATAGAGCTGATAGTAGTTATTGAAGGTCGTCACATTATTATATGTATTGGTCTCAGGGTCGATGTTACGTCCCCAAGCATACTGTCCTTGCACTGCACCACTGACGGTTGGCAAGAAATCAGCCACCGCCTTGTGATAGTCTTGCTTGCGCTGGCGAGAATTGATGTTTTCTCGCTTCACATCCGTCGCATGCTCCACGGCATACTTCATGCAGTCGTCGAGACTCCAAGCAGAAGGTTTGTTGCCAACAAACGCTTGCTCTACGCCTTGCGTCTGCTGTCCATAGCTTGCGATGACGCTCGCCATCATCACAGCCATTACGATGTATCGTTTTTTATTCTTCATTTTCTATCGTTATTGTTTCGCTTATATAAGGGCAATCGCCGTGCCAAAAGAA
>CAVKXW010000179.1:0-6623 GCA_963660215.1 Bacteroidaceae bacterium
ATGGCGAGCTTCTTGTCTGGGTATTTGCTCGTGAGATACTTCTCGTAATCCTTGTCGGCAACGAATTGCTCGTTGTATTTGATAATTTCCTCGATAATCATAATTTTTCTATTTATAATGTTTCCTGCTTTGGGATAGTTTTAGTTGATAAATATTTCTTGACCAAGCTAATGAGGTCTTCCTTCATGAGACGATTTGCGCCAATGGATTGAAGCTTGTTGTATTCGGGCTTGTTCTTCCCGATGATAAATTTCTGCTCTTTGCCATCGATGGTAGCAGTAAGATGGAAATTTCCTTTATATGCTTGCTCTAGTTTTATATTTTGATAT
Source organism: Bacteroidaceae bacterium (assembly GCA_963660215.1). GTDB lineage: Bacteria > Bacteroidota > Bacteroidia > Bacteroidales > Bacteroidaceae > Prevotella. The sequence continues at coordinate 330 of CAVKXW010000179.1, forward strand.
AGCTTGCCCTCAATCTCTATGGATAGAGGTGCTTGTGTGGCATTGTTATATCCCCATGTTGCAAGATGTTCGTTTAGGGTTGTCTCTACAGCATTAACCCATTTGTCTTTTACGCCATATTTGTTGGCGAAAGTCTTGAATAGGGCGATGGCATTTGCTACTTGTTGGATAATCGTTTCTGCTTTTCGTATTCCGTTTTCTTTGGCAAGAGCTAGTGCGTCATCTTTTGTATGTTCCTTAAACTTTCCGCCCATCAACATACAATGCATCGGTTCTGGAAGATGACCTCCCATATTGAATATGTATGTTAAGTCGTATGCAGGAGCCAACTTCCATTTCCCATTGTTGTCCATCAAGAAAGAGAAGTTCTTGTTATGGTCGTCGGTGTTGTTGGCAAGAATGTTGAATACCATCCTTCGGAAAACTTCTTCTTGGGTTGATTCGGAAAGGCGCATCTTACGACAAACCATCAGTAACTGCTCATAGCTGTCTGCCTCTGGATAGAGAGCAGCAAGAGTCTGCATGTGTAGCTTCTTGTCTTCGATTCGGTCAAATCTCTTGGTGATAAAGTGTTTCTTGCCTTCTACCTCTATCAGTCGGCATGGCATCATCTCAATTCCAGCGGCAATAGCCATGTCATGGTAAGCCATTTCTAGTTCTGCGGAAGATCGTTCGGGGTCTCCGAACTTCAAGATATAATATTCAAACCCTTTCAGTCCTGCAATTTGCCCAGAACGAATTTCGCCAGTCTCCTTGTTGATGGCGATAATAGCTTTAGGTTGTCTGCCGCCAGCGGATGTTCCCACGGCTATCAGCGACTGCATAGTAAGCGTATCTTCTGGTTGGATTCTTGCATTTTCTCGTTCCGTGAAGATTCGACTAGCCAAGTCGGTCAATGCTTGCAAGTGAAGGATTTCAGAACGATGAATACCAGAAGTTTCTGGTATGAACTCCAATGCGCCCATGCCTCGTTTGCCAATGAAGGAGAGTAGATCCAAAGGTGTAACATCTTGGTTCTTGATGCCATTTTCCTTTCTCCAACATTCAAAAACTTGGTTACCCCAGGCATCAGGAAGAGAATCTGCAAGAAAAGGAGGCAATTTGCGAAAAAGTTTGTTTTCCTTGTCACCTATGATGGGACGGCGACTAGTTGGCATCTTGATGGAGGCAATGAGTGGAAAGGCGTCAAGAGAACCTTGGAGAAACTCCTTGCTGTATTCAAAGTAGCTGATGTTTCTCCTATAGTCCCATGAGAGGCGCCCGACTTCTTGCCCCCAAAGGAGGACTTTTATGGAACTTGTAATCATGATTTCTTATGTCTTATGCGTTGAACCTTTTTTCCATCGTTTACCAGATATGCCGATGGTGGCAACTCTGGCATCAACTCGTCTAGACCCTCGATGCAGCCTATGGCTTTCATTAGTAAGAGAAATGTTCCAAGCGACATATTGCTAGTCTTTCCATTTTCGAACTTATGAATGGTGTTGACAGTGATGCCTGATTGCTCTGCCACCTCCTTCTGTGTCATCTCAGAACGGAGGCGGTAATCCTTGAACCTCTCACCTAGCAAGGCTATCAGTTCCGGTATGGAATATTCATAATAATCTATCATAATTGCCAATATTGTAACTTAACGTATGAATTATGTTAAGTGTGAAATACTGCGATAACTTATCTCTAACGTTTATTTATTTTGCAAAGATAAGGATTTTCTTGTTATTTTATGATGATGATAGGTTAAAAGTGTAAATTCTTCCAACTTTTTAACACTTGCTAAGGTGTTGTGGTACTTTTTAATTAGCATCATCATCAATGAGTATGTCCAGTCCCTCGGCGATAGCCTTGATTCTGTTCTTAACTCTTTCCGCAAAGGACAATGGCTTCTGAGGTTCCTCTATTGGGGCTGGCTCTTCTCCGATAGTAGGTTGTTGCTCTACAGATGGAATATCGTTGGTGTTTTCGTTTATGTCATCGGTATCTTCTGGAAGAGACTCTATGTTGTCATTGCCATTTTCCATAGGTTTTTCTTCATTCTCTTTCTCCTTTGGTGAAATCGAGAAATTGTCTCTTATCGGATGGTAGAGTTTGTCGATGATTTTTTGATAGTCTTCTTCTTCCTTGCTAAGGGATGAAGACTCGGGAAGTTCATCTGCCAACTCATTGTTGAGACCTGTTGCCAAGATGGTAACCTTGGCATCCTCGTCCAGACTGTCATCATCCGAAAGACCCCATATCACCTTAATGTCTGGGTTCAACTCATCGAAGAAAGCGTCAATCTCTCTCATTTCCCTAACAAAGATAGGATGCTTGCTGGAAGTGTAGATGTTGAAAAGAATGCGCTTGGCATTGCTGATGTCGCTGCCATAAAGAAGAGGAGAGTCCAAGGCGTTGAGGATGGCTTTTTGTACTCTTCCTTCGCCGCTGGCTCTTCCCATCGCCATAATCGCACCGCCTCCGCTCTTGATGGTGGTCTCGATGTCACGGAAGTCAAGATTGATGGTGCCTTCTACAGTGATAAGTTCCGAAATGCTTTTGGTGGCATCGCTCAGCACTTTGTCGGCTAGCTTGAAGGCTTCCTTTACGGTGATTTCTGAGTCGGCATATACATCGCAAAGACGCTCGTTGTTCACGATGAGGAGGGCATCCACATTCTTACGCATCTCCTCCACGCCCTGAAGAGCCTTGACTATCTTCTTGCGTTTCTCGAAATAGAAAGGTATGGTGATGATGCCCACAGTTAGGATGCCCATGCTTTTGGCGATGCCTGCGATGACAGGAGCTGCACCAGTACCTGTTCCACCACCCATACCTGCTGTGACGAAAGCCATCTTGGTTCCATCATTCAAGAGACGTTTGATGTCTTCTTGTGTGTTTTGAGCCTCGCTTCTGCCAACTTCAGGATTAGCACCAGCACCCAAACCACTCTTTCCCAACATGATTTTTACAGGTACAGGCGACTTGGATAGCGATTGGCTATCCGTATTGCAGACGGCAAAGCTCACGTTGACGATGCCTTCTGCATACATATTCTTGACGGCGTTACAGCCACCACCACCCACACCAATCACCTTGATGATGTTCTTGGTGGTGTCCTCGGTCTGTCCGAAATCTATGGGAGTCCATTCTTCTTGCATATTGTCTATTTTTTATTTTCGGGACAAAGATATATAAAAAGGAGCAATCTTGCAAGATTTTCTTTTCCGCAAGCCTTGCAAAAGTAATTTTCTATTGTGAGTGCAATTATTTTTCCCATTCTTTTTGTATTTTTGCACCATAATGCAAGAAGAGACAAGAAATATGAGCGCAGAGGAGAAGGCAGCACAAGTGAAGTTGCTTTCCACCGAACTTTTGGCAGAGGGTAGGACCGACCTTTTGCTGAAAGCCATCAGTGTGCCTGTTCTTGAGCAACTTCGCATTGAGGCGGCAAGGGCTACGCTCAGTCCATTGGTCATTACCAAGGATTTCCGTTTCATTTTGCCTGATTATGGTAACAAGGAAGTGATGCTTAGTCCTATCCACAAGGCTCTCTATATGCTCTTCTTGAACCATCCTGAAGGGATTGAGTTCAAGAATTTGGTGGATTATCGTGAGGAGTTGCTTGCATTATATAATAAGGTGGGGAATAGAATAGACCCAGACAAGATTGTAGAGACCGTGAATCGCCTGATTAATCCATTAGACAATGCCATCAATGAGAAGTGCTCTCGCATCAAGTCCGCCTTCTCAGACTTGATGGATGAGTACCAGGTAGACTATTACATCATCAATAGCCACATCAAGCGTCACCAAGGAACTTCCACCAAACTTTGGTTTGAGAGGTTGAAAATCATCAACCTCCCAAGAGAACTTGTCATCATGGAAGCATCCTGATTACATATAAGCCACCTTATCGTCTCATGAGCTAGTAACAATTGGAAGATTGGCTTAGTTTGGCGAGAAAGAAGGAATAAAATAAAATTATGGTGCGTTTTTCTAGAATAAGGTGTCTTTATTTCCCAAAAATATCGTATATTTGCAGTGTGAATAGAGCAAAGAATGAAGTTCTTATACGGAAGTTGTTCGTTTAGACAATAGATTGGAAGATTCTGCTTCTCGCAAGCAAGCCATCTTGGACAAATACTTAAAGTGATTAAATATGGACTCGATAAGAATATTAGGATATAAGTCTTTCAAGAAATTGGAAGTTCAACTGCATCCCATCAATCTCTTGATAGGTGCTAATGGAGCAGGCAAGAGTAACTTCTTATCTCTTTTCGAGATGTTGGGTAATGTCTATGAAAAGAGATTGGGGGCGTATGTTGCTCAAGTTGGTGGAGTGGATAAATTGCTCTATCAAGGGAGAAAAGTGACAGAACAAATCAATATGGATTTGGGTATTGGCGATACGGATTATCTCTTATCTTTTGTAGAATCTGATGGTCGATTGATTGTAGCAAAAGAACAATTTGGGGAGACAATAGGAGAAATAAAGCATGTTTCGGATTTGTCTTCTTATAAAGACGAAGCGACATTGAAAGATTATGTCGGTTCTCAAAAAGGAGAATTTCTGAAAGGCTACATCTCTCAGATTCGCAAGTTTCATTTCCACGACACGGGTCGCCGTTCCCCATTCACGGCTGACAGCCATATCGTGAACGATGCTTATCGCATGTATGAGCATGGTGAGAACTTGGCTGCGATACTCTATCGCATCCAGCGAGAGAAGCCAATGGCTTATAAGCGTATCATCCGTGTCATTCAGAGTGTAGCACCTTACTTTTCTGATTTCTATTTCCAACCAACCGAAGCTGATATGGTTCGCTTGCAATGGCAGGACAAGTATAGCTCTATGATTTATGGACCTACCGACTTGTCGGATGGTACTATCCGCTTCATCGCTTTGACCGTTCTCTTTATGCAGCCTTGGTTGCCACGTGTTATCATCATAGATGAGCCAGAGCTTGGTTTGCATCCTGTGGCTATCGAGAAGTTGTCGGGATTGGTAAAAATGGCAGCTCAGAAAGGTACGCAAGTTATCATAGCTACCCAAAGTGCAGAACTCATCAGTAACTTTGAGCCAGAGGATGTGCTGACTGTCAATCAAAACGAGGAAGGTACGACCATCAATCGTTTGAACCGTGAAGAATTGGAGCGATGGTTGGATGAATATACTCTTGGTGACTTGTGGAAGCAGAATATTCTGAAAGGAGGACAACCACGATGAAACGAGTAATCATTATTTGTGAAGGTCCTACGGAACAAGAGTTTTGTATGTGGGGCTTAGGTGTGGAGTTGGCAAAACATGATGTCTATGTAGAGGCTCCGCTTATCAAGCATTCGCATGGCGGCATTGTGGCTTGGGATGCTATCAAAAGGCAAATCATAAAGCATCTTCAAGAGGGCGATGTGTATGTCAGCATGTTGGTGGATTATTATGGCATCAAGGAGCAGTTTGCTTTCCCTGGTTGGGAAGAGTCGAAGGGTATCGCTGATAAAACCGAGCGCATCCATTTCTTGATGGATAAGATGGCGGAAGATATTCCCGAACTGTATCGCTATCGTTTCATCCCATATATTCAATTGCATGAGTTTGAGGGCTTGCTCTTTAGTGATGTCAGTGCTTTCTTGAATAGCTTTGATAGAAGTGAAATAGACTATGATGGGTTGCAAACAGTTGCTGAAAGTTTTGAAAATCCCGAACTGATAAACAATAGCCCAGAGACAGCTCCTTCTAAAAGGTTGATGGAAGCCATACCTGATTATAATAAGGTGATATTTGGTAATTGTGTGGCGGTGGATATTGGCTTGGAGAAGATTCGTGAGAAATGCCCATTGTTTAATGAGTGGGTCGAGAAACTGATGAAGTAAATGAATTTTCTAGACAGTGTCTGGAATATTTGAATTTGTCAGACACCGTCTAACAAATTCAAAAAAGAAAAAGAGCAAAAGAAGGCAGGCTCCAAATGTAAAATCTTGGAACTTGTCTTCTTTTGTATTTTAGTTATTTCACTTCTGCCAACTTGCCTGTCACGGAATCAATGATGTAGCCATGCAGGTTCACGTCCTTAGGAACCAAGGGATGATTGCGGATGGTGCTGACGGTGTTTTTCACCGAGTCCTCCGTGTCATGGAACCCCTCCAACCAATGGTCGAGGTCGATGCCGCAAAGCCCGATGGTGTCGATGACATCCTGATGGATGCCACGCTGTAGCATCAACTCCTTCATCTGCGTTCCATTCATGTGGCAAGCACCACAGTTAGAGTGGGCGATGACCATGATTTCCTCTACGCCCAACTCATAGATGGCAACCAAGA
>CAVKXW010000180.1:0-6614 GCA_963660215.1 Bacteroidaceae bacterium
TTCCCTCGGAGGGGGAGTTGCGGAAAAACGGACTGTCACTGTCACCTGTCACCAAGTTTCATGTTTTCTCTCATATCTTGCCTTAAAAAAGAGGAAACACATAATTTTGAAAATTTCTGCAAGAAAATTTGGAAGTTACAGAAAAATGTCGTATCTTTGCAGCACTAGAACCCGCCAAGCCTCTCACTGAAGCTCAAATGTGCGGGTCGTTTTTTATATGTGAAAAATGATTACGACATGGCAACAACTATACCTTTTACAAAGACTTATACTTCCCCTGCCCACTTGGTTCAACTGCTGAAAGCAAGAGGACTCTCCATCCATAATAATCAAAAGGCTGAACACTATCTGCAGCACATTGGCTATTATCGCCTATCCGCGTACATGTATCCGCTTCTGAATGCGCCGAAGTCGCTGCATCAATTCAAGCCAAAGGCATCCTTCAGGAAAGTGATGATGCTCTACCGATTCGACAAGAAGCTACGCTTGCTGATTTTCAATGAAATAGAGAAGATAGAAGTTGCCGTGCGAAGTGCCATCGTCAACATCGGAAGCAAGATGACTGGCAATCCCTTTTGGATGACGGACAGTGCCAACTTCACCAACCAAGCAAGATTTGCCAAGACCCTGAAGCTGATAGAGGACGAGTATTCCCATTCGAGAGAGGACTTCATCCTTCATTTCAAAGCGACCTATTCCAACCCCTATCCTCCTTCTTGGATTCTGTCGGAGATACTGCCTTTCGGCGTGATGACCAACATCTACGCCAACATCAAGGACAAGAAGATAAAGAAGCGGATAGCCCAGTCCTTCGGCTTGCAGACCATACCGTTTGAGTCGTGGCTCACCATCGTGGCCTTGACCCGAAACTCGTGCTGCCACCATGCACGTGTATGGAACAAGCAGAACACCATCCGCCCCACGATGCCCAACGTGGTGCCGTTGCCTTGGATAACCTTGCAGTCAGACCCTCTTCGCATCTATTTCAACCTATGCATCATCAAATACTTCCTGAATACGATTTCTCCAGGCAACGACATGAAGGAGAAAATCCAGACGTTGCTCTCTTCGTTCTCGGAAGTGGATATTTCGGCAATGGGCTTCCCTGCCCATTGGGAGGAAGAACCGCTGTGGAAGTAAAATTTTCTCCAATAATATTTGGCGATTCAAAGATAAAGTAGTATCTTTGCACCGACAGTTCCCACCACGCTTCCCACTTGCTCAGCGGACCAGGGTGGGACTTTTGCAGAGTGCGACACGGTACCTACCTCGCACTCTACCCCAAAGATATTCGATGGAGGCTGGGCTTCGAGGCTCAGCCTTCGTTTCTCTTAAACGACAAAGAAAGGACATTCATGACGGAAAAGAAAGACTTCATAAGCTCACGCAAGAAGGTGACATTGGTGGATTTGTTCGCTGGCGCAGGAGGCATCAGCGAGGGCTTCTTGCAGGCCTACACCGACGACAAGTACTTCGACTTCTTGCTGGCCTCGGACATCAACCCAAATTGCGAACTCACCCACCGCATTCGCTACAATATGCAACTGGGGCTCGACATGGAATTCATCTGCCAGGACATCATGGAGGATGATTTCGTGGACAACCTCTTGGCTAAAATCGGAAACAAGCAGGTGGATGTGGTGACTGGCGGCCCGAGCTGTCAGTCGTTCAGCCTTTCGGGCAGGAGGAAGAAGTTTGACAAGCGTGACGACCTTTTCTATCACTATCTGAAGGTAATCAAGGCTCTCCGCCCTAAATACTTCGTCATGGAGAACGTGAAGGGCTTGCTGACCAAGGAACAAGGCAAAATCAAGGAACAGATATTGAAGCAAATCCGCTCCATCGTGGATGATGACAAGGTGTGCTTGTTGATAGACTTCGTGAAGAAGGTGTATCAGCACCAGAGTCTCTTTGCCTATAACACCCTGTTGGCGAAGGTGAACATCGAGACCACCGACCGCAAACTGAGAGACAACCTTTCGAGCGAGTTCTTCGCCATCCTCGAAAACCAGTTGAAGTTGATTACTCGCACGGTGGAGTACAAGATGAGCAAGTCGAACACCGACATCAACACCGTGCGCCACGGTCTTCGTATGCTCAAGGAGCATTCCCTGAGGGAGTCCATCCGCAAGAAGACCATCGCCCTGAAGACCAAGGCCGACATCGACAACGACATCTACGGCGATGCGCTCAATGCCTTCATAGCCGAGATTTCCGACACCTCCATCTTGGAGAAGATTTCAACGGCTCTCGACAACATGAAGGAGCTGACCAACCAAACGGAGAACATCGAACTCTTGAAGGATGCGCTCTCGCTCTATGTGCTCAGCATGGACGAGGTGCTCGACAAGATAGCCAAGGACGTGAAGGGAACCAAGGACGAGAAGGAGTTTGAGCATGTGTTGTCGGAGATACGACTTTACAACATAGACGGTCCGCAAGTATTGATGTCAGCCAACTATGGCGTGCCTCAGAACCGTGAGCGTGTCGTATTCTTCGGTTGTCGCAAAGACCAGCCTGTCATCAACGATGTGCCAGCCACGGTGAAGCCAGAAGACCGTGTGACCGTTTACGAGGCTCTCTGGGACTTGGACATGATAGGCAATGGTGAGACCGTTACCGACTACAAGGAGGTTGAGCCATTGGCGCAATACAAGGGCTTGTTGCGCAAGCGCACGTCTGATGGCATCCCTACCGAGAAAGGCAAGCTATATAATGAGTGGCAAAAGGAAGGGCACTTGTGCCATCGTTTCACCTTCGACAAGAAGCCTCTCTACGTAAAGTCGGAGGAAGACTTGCGCCATCCTAAGATGCAAGTGCATGTGGCATTGAACAATCACCAGACGAGCGCACAAAACGAAAAAGTGCGCAAGCGTTTGCAAATCATTGCCGAGCATGGCGAGTATAACGAGGAAACAAAGAAGGCGTTGAAAGCCGCAGGCGTAGATTCCGACAAGCGAAACTATACCGTGCTGAACCCTAAGGGGCAAAGCCCTACGGTGGTCACCATGCCAGATGATTTTATCCATTACTCAGCCTACAGAGCCATGACCGTAAGGGAAATGGCACGCTTGCAGTCGTTCGACGACTCGTTTGTCTTCCAAGGCAAGCGTCAGACTGGTGGCGAGAAGCGCAAGGAGGAGATTCCTCAGTTCACGCTCGTGGGCAACGCCGTGCCTCCACTGATGGCACGTGCGATAGCCAACGTGATATTACAGAACATAAAAATAGATTGATATGGCAAGAAACATCATTGAGAAGCTAAGAGAAGATGCAATTTCAGATATATTCTCAAATTCGACATTTCAAAAGTGTTGGGAAGTATGGAAACCCATTGTCTTGGAAAAAAGCAACCATGCAGCCGATGCCAAATCCTTGATAGACCTTGGAGACCATCTTAGGGAAATCTTCAAGAGCACACGCCCTGAGGAGGGGCGTGGTGGACAAGCAGGCGTAAGCGCAGCAGGCAACTTGTGGGAATCTATCATTGTATGGTATCTGAATCTGTGCCTTGTAGGTTCAAGAGCTGTTGTTATCAGAAAATCGAGCAGACTTCCTAAGCCCATCAAAGATGCCCTTACCGTTTACTACGACAATTTGGCTTGTAGCGCAGAGCCAGACTTGACCGTCATAGTTTTCCCTAAGAAAAGAGAGTTCTCTGCAGAGCCAGACCAATTCCTGTCGCCAAAAGCTAAGAACATTGACATAGATAAGATTTCTGAAAAGGTGGCATTGCATTTCGAGCTATTCCAAGTTGGGGTTATCCAATGCAAGAGCAATTGGAATGAGAATTCACAGATTCCAATGCTATGGGACATCGTGTATAATTCTGGTGGCATTCCTGCCCAGAACATCATGGTGGGTACAGAGACTTTTAACCTCAAAGACCTAAAACGCTTTACTTATTCTTTTGTGACAATGCCATCCAATAGCCTTGATGGTTATTCGCCGACAAGAGTAGAGATTTCAAGGGTAAGAAACCTATCGGGCGGAAACTATTGGGGCGTAGCCACAAGGAATGGCGTAGCTAAGTCCGTAAAGGAGATTTTCCGCATATTTGATGATGCTTTTGATAGTTCGATTAAGGCGACCTTGAAAAGGGAGATTCTTAATTTACCAACGGAGTACTCTTATTTCAACCTCTTGTAGTTAAGATTAAAATATGCTTACAATAGAAGACAAGATGAAAGCCTTGGCAAAAAAGCATTCTGGCTTACGAAAAGGAAAAGGTGCTGAGATTTGGAAAGAATTGACTTCGATAGTCTGTTCTTTCCAATCTGGGCAATTGGCACATGCCTTTTCTTCATTCTATGCTTTACTTTGTTCTCATCTTGAAGAAATGAGAACTTATGACATAGCAAAAGATTCATGCCTATACCGAATGCGTAAAGGCACAAATGATTTGGAGGAATACACTACAGAATACGAAATGTCACATATTCCATTCGAGCTAAATCATCTTGTAAGCAATGAGCGTTTTAGTATCTCAGGTTTTCCATCACTATATATGGGAAGTTCAGTTTATTTCTCTTTAGCCATCCTGCAAAGCCTACTTCCAAATATTATTTCATAATTTCCATTTTTCTCCTCCATCCTTCGTGTTTCTCAATATTATTCATTACCTTTGCACTTGACAAGAAAGGAATATCCTGCGCCAGCCAAATTCCTACCTCGGCAAAAGAATGTATGTCGTTAAAGGTTTATGAGGTTAGAGTAGAGTATTTTTGATTTTACTAACCCCTATAAACAAAAGCAACATCATGACAGATACAAAAGAAATCATACAAGACTGCATCATCACGCCCCTGCAAAGGTGCATCGACGGTGAAATCTTAGCCGAAAACTACAAATGGTATGTACCAGAAAATCTCTCGCGTGATTACAGAACCAACCCCTACGACGAAGATAGCTTCCATGAGGCAATGAAACCATTCTACTGGCGCTTGCTGACTGGCACCCTCCAAGTGGGAGGCATGAACGAGCATTCCTGTGCCTTCGTGGAGCATTGCATGGAAGACTTCCATGGGCTTGCAGAATGGGTAGGTGAAAACAACTTCATGGAAATCATAGACGGACTCGCCGCCCACAACTATGGCAAGTATCGTTTCTTTCGCATCCTGGAGATACTCTACGACAAGGGGTTCCGTCCCTACATGAGCAAGTGCCCAAGAGAAGAAATCGAAGAAGAAATCGAGAAGTTGGAGGTAAGTGGTAATCGCACACGAGGCGAGCTCCTCTGCATCACGTTGGCATACATGATGATAGAACAAGCCGACGTGAGCGAAGGCAGAAAGGACGAGCTGGAGGTTCAGCTCCGACAGCACTGGTCTTACCTCGTAAGCATATACTCGATAATGGTGAGGCGCATCGTGGGTTCCAATTTCAAGGCGTTCGTCCAGCTGGCAAACAACGTGAACATCTCACCCGACTGCCATCCCTACATCCATATCTTTTACGATGCCATCCTGCTCAGGGAGCCCGACCTGTTCCCCACCGACAAGCTGAAGGACAAGCTCGTGAAGCACATGGTAAGAATGGAGGACATCATGAAGGACACCCCACAGGAGGACACTCTGGACGATTTGTGCCACATCCTCTTCGGCAAGGAGTTGGAGGAAATGATGCAGCGAAAGCACTTTCAGAGCTATGACGAGCTAAACTGCAAGGTAAAGCAGCTGGAGAACACGGTGGACACTCTCAACAAGGCCTTCGACTCCATCGTAAAACAATTGGAGACCGCTGTCAAGGACAATGTACCCATCAGCGTGATAGAGAGCCAATTGCTGCGACTTGAGGCTTCCACGGCTTGGGACGTGTTCTGCCAACTCAACGCCCTGCTCATATCCAACAAGGCTTGGGCTAACCACGCCGCAGCCATCAGCGAGAAAATCATGAACATGAGGAATCGTGAATCCGCATTCATCAACAAGGGAAACTATTACGAGGCTGGTGCGCAGCATAACGACCATAGTCGCCAACTCAGCATCAACCCACAGGCCGCAACCAACGGACTCGATATGAAACAACTCAAAATAGCACAGCAATGAATGCATATTACGAAGAAGGTGCCACGCACAACGACCACCACAAGGAGATGAACATACAGGTGATAGGCTCGCTCTCCACTGATGCCATCGACAAGCTCATCACAGGATTCATGGGCGACGAGACATGTCATAGCGCGGCGCAAGAGGCGCAGACAGCCGACTTTTGCCCTTCGGATGTCCCGGAAGAGCAAACCATGCAAAAGAATGGAGAAGCATCGGCAGATGAAGAATCCATGCCTCGGGAATTCACGACGGCAAGAGCCAAGGATGTATTGCAGGAGTTGCAGCGGATAGGATTGCTCGATGCGGACTTCCAACCCATCGGGCTGTCGTGGGCTGAGCGTGGCTACCTTGCCCAGCAGATAGCCTACAAGTTGAACATTGAGCACCAGTGGAAGGTTTTCGCCAAGCTTTGGCATTGTGATGCTGATACTTTGCGCAGTGCCTACAATCGTGCCAAGGAAATGCCCAAGATGGCGGCTTTCGATGAGAAAATCAAGGAAATCATCAGATAAAAACAAGTTTTTTCTAATACGACATAGTACGACCGTACCAAGTACGTACTAG
>CAVKXW010000181.1:0-6532 GCA_963660215.1 Bacteroidaceae bacterium
GTGCGATGCACTTCCTTGGGAGCCTCCCATCTCTGAGAGTTTCACCTCCTCGGCAGCGTTATCATCCCAACTGCGCTGATATACAGGACTCGTTACTCGGTTGTTGTCAGCCTCAGAGAAAGAGATCGCCTTGAATGCTTCGGTCTCTTGCCTTCCGCTAGCCTTTGGCACGAACATATCTCCAGCATCAACACAGGCATCGTGTTCAACTGGATATACCAGGTATACGTCATCAGCACCAACGTGTACATCGCCATCAGCTTCATCAATTACGCGAAGCCATACGGCGACCTGTACAAGGTGGATGACGACAGCAATGCCCCTGCCGCCATCGAGGGGGCAACACAAGGGGAAAATAAGGTAAGGGTAACTGCTGCGACGACAGACAGCAACAACAAGTCGTCGGAGGCTTTCATCGAAAAGATGAAGCCAAGGATAGCCGCTTGGATAAGCACCAAGCGATTTGCCACCGTACAGTTTACCATCGAAGACTTGGCTACCGTACTCGGCACCAACAAGTATTATCTTTCACGCTACATCCGTGAAACTTATGATATGAATTTCAGCACCTGGGTGGCTAGCCTGCGCTTGGAAGAAGCCAAGCAGATGATGCTAGTCGACAAGGACAAAAAACTGGAAGAGATAGCCTTTGCCGTAGGTTTCTCTTCCCTCTCTTACTTCTCCAAGGTGTTCTCCCGATTGGAGGGTGTTACTCCTTCCGCCTGGCTGAGAACTCGCTCCCTATAATCCATAGGCGAACAGCCGAATAGCAAGGAGAACTGGCGATTGAACGTGCTCCGTGAGTTGAAGCCCGAAGCCTCAGCCACTTGGCTCACGTTCAGTTCGGAGTGAACATCCGACAACAGATGCTCCGCATAGCGCAAGCGATAACGAGTAACGAGCTGCTGGGTGGTGAGGTTGCCTGCGCTATACTTCCTCACGCAACTGCCCAAGGTTGTGCGGTTGGTGCCTAGCTCTCGTGTCAAGTCCTCGATACGCAAGTCGGGATTGGTGAAAGGATGCTTCTCATAGAGATACTGGCAGCAGCGCACGAAGAGCTTTTGCTCTGAATCTAGCTCGTCAGCCTCAGCCTTTTCCTCCTTCTCTGCTTCCATATTCGGCATCGAATTAAGCTCACTATCAGGCATACTCGTGAAACTTCCATTGGGCGCAGATACTACCATACCTCCACCTCTATTCGCAGCAGCCTGTGACTGCCTCTTTTGCTCGTTAAGCAATTCAGCCTGCTTCTTTACCTTGGCTCGCAAGTCGAGCACGTAAAGAGCCAGGCAAAACAAGGCAAACGACACAGCCACCACCACATAAGCTATCGTAGGAATACTCATAACTCACACTTTCCTCTTTAAACAAACATACTTTCTATTCCCATATTTCCTTGAGGGGATTCATCACAAAATCCCTTTCTTGCATCAGCGGATGAGGAACCTTGAGGTCTGGCTCATTAATATGAAGGTCGTCGATGATGAGGATGTCGATGTCGATGATGCGGTCGTGATACTCGCCATTCTCCGACTTCAGTGTTCTTCCCATCTCCTGCTCTATCCGCTGGGTAGCCTCCAAGAGCTGGCGAGGAGCCAATATGGTCTTCACCATCACGCAGGCATTGATGAAATCGTTGGGCGAGGAGAAGCCCCAAGGCTTGGTTTCGTAAAGAGCAGACTGGCGCTCTACCACGCCAATCTGCTCTCCTATCTTATCTATCGCCTCACGAATGTTACGCTTCCGATTGCCCAAGTTCGTTCCGAGGCTCAAATATACTTCGTACATTTCTTATACTTAATCTGGCAATATCAACAAAGAATCGCCGTAGCAACCAAACATATAACCGTTCTTCACCGCCTTCTTGTAGGCCTCTATCACGAGGTCGTAACCACCGAATGCAGCCGTACTCATCATAAGCGTAGACTCTGGGTGATAGAAGTTGGCTACCGCACAATCTGCGAGACCGAAGTCGTATGGAGGGAAGATAAACTTGTTAGTCCATCCGTCGAACGCCTTCATAAATCCATCTGTACCCACAGCAGTCTCAGTCGCCTTCAGCACACTGGTACCGATGGCGCAAACATGATGCTCATTGCGCTTGGTATTGTTCACGATGTCGCAAGCCTCCTGCGAAATAATCATCTGCTCGGAGTCCATCTTGTGCTTGGTCAAGTCTTCCACCTCAATCTCGTGGAAGTTGCCGAGTCCGCAGTGCAAGGTGATATAAGCCTTGTTGATGCCATTGATGTCGAGACGCTTCATCAACTCACGAGAGAAGTGAAGACCTGTGGCAGGGGCTGTTACCGCTCCTTCCTTGTCGGCGAACACGCACTGGAAGTCCTCGAAGTCATCCTCTGTGGCGTGATGATCCTCACGATTGTCGATGACATAGCGTGGCAATGGAGCCTCGCCAAGGGCGAAGAGAGAACGCTTGAACACATCGTGGTTGCCATCCTCATCATAGAGGAAGCGGAGGGTTCTGCCACGGCTGGTGGTATTGTCGATAACCTCGGCTACCATCTCGTTCACGTCGTCGAAGAACAACTTGTTGCCGATACGAATCTTTCTCGCTGGCTCTACCAATACGTCCCAAAGGCGCATCTCTGCATTCAGTTCACGGAGCAAGAACACCTCTATCTTGGCATCAGTCTTCTCCTTGGTACCGTAAAGACGAGCTGGGAATACCTTGGTATCGTTGAAGATGAAGGTATCGCCCTCGCTGAAGTAGTTTACTATGTCCTTAAACTGCAAGTACTCGCCCTCGATAGGCTTGCCTGCCTCGTCCTTCTTAAACATCTCGATGGTCTCAGACTTCTTGTGGAGCACCATCAGTCGAGCCTCGTCACGGCGAGTTACCTCGAATGTACGTTCACCACTCGCAGTCTTTACGACACGCTTTGCCTTATGTGGATAGAGTGCCACCTGAGCCTGTGGCAACTTAAAGTTGAATTGTGATAGTTTCATGTTATATGATATACTCCTTTCTTATATATATGATTACTTATTTCTAATTCTGAGAATCAATCCCTACGCCTTCTTCTGCGTAGCCTGTTGGCTATCGGCGATGCTGTCCTCTATGGTCTGAGCATCGAGCCACTCCTGGAAATGGTCGTAGTCGATGCAGTTCTCCACCGAGAAGCTTCCTGCCTTGGTGCGACGGAGAGCCGTGAGATAGGCACCGCTGTCCAAAGCCCTACCGATGTCACGAGCCAGGGAGCGGATGTATGTTCCCTTGCCGCAAACCACACGGATGCTAGCCGTCTTCTTCTCGTCATCGTAGTCGGTGAGCTCTATCTCGTCCACCCTTACGGTCTTCGGTTTCAACTGCACCTCCTCGCCAGCACGTCGCAAGGCGTAGGCTCTGTCGCCATTCACCTTCACGGCACTGTAGGTAGGTGGCACCTGTTGTATCTCGCCCACAAATTGCTTGAGCACTTCCTCTACCCTTTCACGAGTGATGTGCTCCGTAGGGAAAGTGGCGTTCACCTCGTGTTCCATATCATAGCTGGCGGTGGTAGCACCCAGTTGCAAGGTGGCGGTATACTCCTTGGTATGCGTCTGTAGCTGCTCTATCTGCTTGGTACACTTGCCAGTACAAAGCACCAACACGCCAGTGGCAAGAGGGTCGAGCGTGCCTGCATGACCTATCTTGACACGATGCCCCAACTTGTGTGACAACAGGTATCTTACGTGCGCCAAAGCCTTGAAGCTAGAGATGCGATAAGGCTTGTCGATGGCTATAATTTCTCCTTTTCTGAAATCCATAAATGCTTATTTGTTCGGTATTTTAGCAACACAAAGCTATGATGCCGACGATAGCACAATAGATTGCGAAATAAATGAGTTTGCACTTCTTGACCAATGAAATCATCCACTTGCAGGCGAAGCAACCGCTCACGAATGCAGCCACGAAACCTACGATGAGCGACAAGGTAGGGATAGCCTCGGTAGCTGGATGGGTGGCAAGATACTCCTGCGATGGTGCGAAGATATGTTTGAAGTCGAGCAAAGCCTCGCCCAAGATTGGAGGGATGACCATCAAGAAAGAGAACTGCGCCAAGGTCTTCTTGCTATTGCCAAGCAGCAAACCAGTGGCGATGGTAGAACCTGAGCGAGACAATCCCGGCAACACTGCCACCGCCTGTGCGATACCGATGATGAAGGCATGAAGTGGCGAGATATGCTCCTTCTCCTTAGGGTGATAGAAGTGGGTCAAGGTGAGCAATACGGCTGTTACGAGCAAGCAAGCTCCCACCACCTTGATGACATTTCCAGCGAAGAGTGCCTCTATCTGGTCTTTGAAGAAAAGGCCTACCACACCCACTGGTATCATGGAGATGATGATGTTGAGCGCATACTTCTGCTCATCGTTCATACTGCCGTTCCAACTAAACAATCCCTTGAATATCCAACTCACTTCCTTCCAAAGGATAACGAGTGTACTCAATACCGTTGCCACGTGTACCACGATGTCGAAGGTAAGACCACCTGCCTCAGCCTCAGGACCGAGCAACACCTTACCTATCTCCAAGTGACCACTACTACTTACTGGCAAATATTCTGTAAGACCCTGAATGAGTCCCAATATCAAAGCTTGTAACCAATCCATTATTTCAATGTTGAATGTTAAATGTTGAATGTTGAATTACATCATTCATTATCCTTAGGTTTACGGATTACTGCATAGATGATAGAGAGGAAGCCGAAAAGTGTTACGGTAGGTCCCACGACGATATGGCGGGCACTGAAGATGTCCGCATCAAAGGTATTCTCGTCAGAGCTTCCACCACTTATCAGGATGAAGCCCAGGATGACGATTGCCATTCCTACAGCCAACAAGATGAAGTTGACCTTATCAAAAGCTAAATTCTTCTTATCCATTATTATTTTAATGTTAAATGTTGAATGTTAAATGTTGAATTAGGCTTGCGCCATTAATACAAACGAATTCTTCACTCTTCGTTCTTCACTCTTCACTTATATCTTATAAAGATCTCCTGCCTTCATCTTCAAGAACTTGTTGACAGAGATGCTGGCACAAAGAGCCGTGATGATGATACCGAAGAGGAACACCGAACCGCCTGTGATGGCAAGCTCTTCCCATCCCAATACCGTCAAGAGGTCTGGCTCATGGAGCGACCAAGCGTAGAGACATCCACCGAGGAATCCGTCGGCGATAATTGCTGCCACCAATCCCACGCCGATGGCTCTGCGAACGAACGGGCCACGAATAAAGCCCCAAGATGCTCCCACCAGTTTCATCGTATGGATGGAGAATCGTCGGGCGTAGATGCCGAGGCGCACGGTATTGTTGATGAGCGAGAAAGAGATAAAGGTGAGCAGCACCGCCACAATGAGCAAGCCGATGCTTATCTTGGCGAGCGAATTGTTCACCTGCTCTATCAAGTCGTGTTGATAACTTACCTCCGTCACACGAGGGTAAGCCTTCAGCTCCTTCGCTATCCACTTGAGCGAATCATTGTTGGCATAATCAGCCTTCGCCGTAATCTCGATGGAAGGTTGGAAAGGATTCACGCCAGCAAACTCGCTTGGGTTGGTGCCCAAGTCGTGGGTAGCCTCCTTCAGTGCCTGTTCCTTGGTGATATACGTGATGCTATTCACGTAAGGACGAGCATTCAGACGTTTCACCATCTGCAAACCCTCAGGATTGGTCATGTCCTGTTCCAGCATCACCTGCACCACGAGGTTCTCCTTCACATACGACGAAAGGTTTCTCCCCATCAGCACGGAGAAGATGACCAGTCCTAACAATACCAGCACCATGGAGGTACTGATACACAACGTGATAAGCTGCAATCCACGATGATTGCTAGCCTTATATTGTTTCTTTCTCATTTGTTCTATTCCGTTCTTTCGATAATACTTCATTCATCCTGCCATACGACAGAAAAGGGCGTAACACCCCAAATTGTTTGCAAAGGTACGTTATTTTCCAGATATAACAAAAAAAAATTGCATATTTTATATTTTTAGCCTAGTCCTTTTATTTCTTGCACCCCATTCACCTTGTGCAAGACAGCCGAGTGTTCATCTTTCAATTCCACCTTCGTGTACTGCGGTTCTACCACCACATTGCCTGCCAAATTCATAATGCCCCATAGCCCAGGCAACTTCTCTATGGCGAAGAACTCCTCGTTCAGAGGCAAGATGCTTCGGTAGATAGGAGCCACGAAGAGTTTACCATCCACCTTCATTCCCCATTTGGCTCCCATCTTCACAGGCTCCACCCTTCGGGAAGAAACGGCATTTGCTTTCTCCACTCTTCGTTCTTCACTCTTCACTTTCTTCGCTCTTCGTTCTTCACTCTTCACTTCCTGAGCATTCCTTATTCTTTTCTTCTTCCCATTAGGCATCACGTGGTAGTACACCTCCTCATCCGTCATCACGTAGATGCTCTGATCGGCCAGTTTCTCTACCAGCCAATAGTATTGCGTCTCATCCCCCTCAATGACGCAAACAGGCATTTTCCGTTTCGCCATCGGGTCGTGAATCAAGAGATAGAAGTTAT
>CAVKXW010000182.1:0-6501 GCA_963660215.1 Bacteroidaceae bacterium
ACACTGCGATGGAACAAGGATTTGAGAAAGGGCGTGAGGAAGGACGTGAAGTCGGTCGAGCGGAAGGAAGAGCGGAAGGAAGAGCGGAAGGCATTACTTCCCAACGATTGGACACAGCTCGTTCCATGCTTGAAGATGGATTGCCTTTAGACAAAATCATACGCTACACAGGGTTGTCACATGAGGAAATCAAACAATTAAAATAAATATCGCTTTTTCAATTTACCTACACAAAAGTGTAATTTTTCTGTCCCTCACCTCAGAAATACACTTTTGTGTCAAAGCCTTTTGCCATAAACTTCATACTTTTGCCGCAGAAAAGAATAAAAACAGGCAAAAATATGAAGAAGAAAGTATTATTTACAACAGCCTTGTGCCTCTCGGCAATGACTCCGATGATGGCGCAGAACATCACGGGAAAGGTGGTGGATGCCAAGGGCGAGCCTTTGGCTTTTGCCAATGTGGTACTCTTGAACCGACAAGACTCCGCTTTCGTCAAGGGAGCTGTGAGTGGAGAGGATGGTAGTTTCTCCATCGACTCATCATGCAATGGTGGAATCATCAAGGTGACTTCCGTGGGATATAAGACCATTTGCAAGGATTGCGAGGGTGAGAACGTGGGTATCATCACTTTGGAAGAGGACAGCAAGATGCTCGGCGAAGTGGTGGTGAAATCATCATTACCTAAGACCATCTTGAAGAATGGCGGAATGACAACGACCGTGGTTGGCTCTGTCCTTGAAAAGGCAGGAACGATGGAAAACTTGCTCGACCGCATTCCGAATGTATCTGCCCAAAATGGCAGTATCAAGGTTTTTGGACGTGGCGAACCAGTCATCTATATCAATGGCAGACAGATGAGAGACAAGAGCGAACTCGACCGTTTGCATTCTGATAACATCAAGTCGGTGGAAGTCATCACCACCTCTGGTGCTCGCTATGCCGCAAGTACCAAGGCTGTCATACGCATCACAACGAAGAAGACGCAAGGTGAGGGATTCGGATTTGACGCATCAACCACAGGTGAATATGATGAGAAGAACAACTTTGGCGGATTTAGCAAATTGAACATGAGCTATCGCAAGAATGCCTTGGAACTGGGCGCATTCGCTTTTGGAGCAAGACAGTACCAACCTGACAACAAAGACTTGCAGCAGAAGACATATCTCGACAAAACATGGAATCAAAAGAGCGAGATAAGGCAAGTAGGTATTGTTGAGGCATTGAATTTCCGTTTGGATGCCAGTTACCAGTTGGATGCCAACAACTCTATTGGTGCCAACTTTGGCTTTCTTAGAAATCCAAAAGAATCTTGGGATGGCAACATGAATTCTTCGATATTACAAGATGAAAAGCAGACGGAAACTTCTTACAGTCATGCAGACTTCTTTGAGCAGAAGAGCACTCTTTCAAGCAATGTCTACTATGTAGGAAAAATTGGCAAACTCGGCATCGACTTCAATACCGACTGGCTATGGTCGAAGAATTACAAGAACGATGTCAACAAAGAGCAATATCAAGAAGTAGGGATGGATGCACAAAGCCAAACCGCCAACAGTCTGACGAACAAGAACTATCATCTGTTGGCTTCCAAGTTGGTGCTCTCTTATCCTTTGCTTGGTGGAGAGCTGTCTTTTGGTGGCGAGTATTCCAATACCCATCGTACATCCAAATATCAATTAGTACCTACAAATTTGGTTTCTGATGATGATAGCCGTATTACGGAGAGTATGACATCTTCTTTCTTGACATATTCAAGAGATTTTGGAGACTTGAGTATGGAGGCAGGTCTGAGATACGAATATATTGACTTCGACTATTATGAATATGGCAAGTATGTGCCAGAGCAAAGTAAGTCGTATGGCAATTGGTTCCCATCCATCAGCCTGTCGATGCCTGTAGGCAAGGTACAGATGCAACTGAGTTATGCCACCGACATCAATCGTCCTTCCTATCACAATCTGCGGAGTGGAATCCAATACGACAATCGTTATACGTATGAAACCGGAAATCCATTCTTGGTATCAGAGGTAAGTAGAAATCTCAATTATGAGTTGGCGTATAAATGGTTGACATTCGATATGACCTACAGTCATACTTCGCATCCTATCCTGTCGAATGAGGAGACTTACAAGGATAATCCAGCAATCGGTTTGCTAAAGCCAGTGAACGGAAAGGCGTATGATGATGTGGAAGCATCCATTAACTTGCGTCCTTCGTTTGGCATTTGGCATCCATCATTTACTGCATCAGTTGACAAGCAATGGTTCAATATGGAGACACATGATGGGAAATCGCTCAACAAGCCAATGGCATCTTTTCGTTTCAACAATACCTTCAATACCAAGTTGGCTATGTTTACATGGATGATGTCGTATGTAACAAAGGGACATAAAGAAAATCAGTATTTTTATAAACCGATGTTTTGTACCAACGTTTCTGTGTATAAGGCTTGTTTGAAAAATCGCTTGTCTTTCCAGCTCTTTGTTTATAACTTGTTTGGAACAAACGACAGCCACATGATTGCTCATTTTGGTAAAATGAAGGAAATCGTATATGATGGGCTATCCACCAGCA
Source organism: Bacteroidaceae bacterium (assembly GCA_963660215.1). GTDB lineage: Bacteria > Bacteroidota > Bacteroidia > Bacteroidales > Bacteroidaceae > Prevotella. Next base: position 2,578 of record CAVKXW010000182.1, read on the forward strand.
AGGTATCTCTCACCATCCGATACAAATTCAATACCACTCGGAGCAAGTACAAGGGGACAGGTGCAGGACAGGAACAGAAGAATCGAATGTAAACTTTAGCAACGATATGAATAACCCAGTTAATGTTATGATAGCAGGTGCAGACATGGGAGGCTTGATAGCTTCCTGTGCCTTGCACGATGCATTCCAGAATCGTCTTTCGCAAGAAGTTAAGTTTCAAATCACTCGTCTCGAAAAGGATACGCTGACGATGGAAGATGTAGAGCAATGTGATTTGTCAGGAGTCGAGTTTGCCGTGAATGCCACGCTGCACGATACGGAAGCCTCGTTTGCTTTCGATGAGAAATGTAAGGAGCAGGGCATTCCTGTCATCCATGCCGTCAACCTTGGCAAGGCAGCTTTCCTCGCCGTGGAAAAGCCAAATGGTTATCCTTTCAGCGAGGTGAAGAAGCGAAACGCAGATGAGGGTTTTTGCTGTTCGCTTGGCAAGTATATCTCGCAGTATGATATGTTCTGGCAGATGCCTGTGCCTTGGATAGACGAAGCCATCAAGAACTATTCTGAGGATTCGTTTCCACAACTGAGCATCGGGGCATATATTGCCGCAGGCTATTGCGTGAATATCCTTTGCAGGCTTACGGAAAGAAAAGAGGTGAAGTATTTTCCGAAGTTCTATCTCTCTCCGTTATTGGAGGAGATATAGTTTATATCATCTGATAATTGACGGCGTGGAACAGTGCCTCGGCAATATTCTTCACACCCAGTTTGGCGAAGAGGCTCCGCTTGCAAGCCTTGATGGTATCCACCGACTTACACACTCTGTCGGCAATTTCATTCATCGTATAGCCTTGGGCAGACAGTCTCAAAACCTCTCTCTGCCTCGCTCAGGGTTATACCTTCTTTTCGTTCCCACTTGTGGCGGTCTGTGGAATACTCGAAATATCCTTGCTCCCCATTCTTCTGCATGATGATATGCCCTGGCTCATCGGTCGCTGCCAACGAAACGGTGCAGAGGGCGAGCCATATCCTGCCATCATCGGAAAGGAGAATCGGGGTGAGATGGTGGTGAATCAGTCGGCTATGCTTGCCATTGGTGAGATGGAAATCATACGAAATGGTATATTCGAGACGGTCTTCCACAGGCAGTCCATTGAACAGGTCGAAGCCTTTTTTGTTCACTTCCAACAGCATCTGAAGGTCTTGCTCAGGCACATGGTCGATGTACATCTGATAGCCAGCCTCCAAGAGTTGCTCAGGTTGCAAGCCGCAGAGATACGCCAGGTTGTCGGAGGCATAGATGAAATTCTGATGAAAGTAGTCGATGATATACACGCACTGGTAGGTGCTGCGAGCAAAAGCCTTTGCCGCATTCACCAACAGTTCTATTTTGCCATAATCCTCCTTCGCTATGTGATTCACCTCATTGGAATGGAGGAAGAAATCATTTGCCTTGTTATGCATAAGTCTCACCTCATTATTTTCGCCCACAAAAGTACATGATTTTCCGCAATTATGGGAATGGTGCATCGTATTATTACAGAAAATTAAGGTCTCTTCAACATTTCTCCAAAATTATTTTGTACTTTTGCACCCATAATAGCAAGAACAAGTAATATGAAGATTCTGATTATTGAGGACGAAAAGGAACTGTCGGACAGCATCGTGAGCTATCTGAGTTCAGAGAAATACCTTTGCGAGCAAGCCTTCGACTTTGCCGATGCCAAGATGAAGGTATGCGTATATGACTACGACTGCGTGGTGCTCGACCTGATGCTGTCTGGCGGCAATGGGCTGGACATCCTGCGAGAGATACGCAACCGCAAGAATCCTGTGGGCGTCATCATCGTCTCGGCGAAGGACTCGCTCGAAGACAAGGTGAAAGGTCTTCAGATAGGTGCCGACGACTACCTCAGCAAACCTTTTCATCTTGCTGAGCTGAAGATGCGCATCTATGCCATCATCCGCCGTCGTGAGTTCAAGGCAGAAAACACCATCGAGAGCAATGGCATCTGCATCAACCTACTTAATAAGTTGGTAAGGGTCAACGAAGAAGAGGTGCTGCTTACCAAATCGGAATACGAGTTATTGCTTTTCTTGATAGGCAACAAGAACCGTGTCATCTCCAAGAGTGCGATGGCGGAACATCTGAGTGGCGAGATGGCAGATATGATGGACAACTTCGACTTCGTTTATACGCATATCAAGAATCTAAAGATTAAGCTCGCCCACGCCGGGTGCAAGGACTGCATCAAGAATGTCTATGGCACTGGGTACAAATGGCTATCATAGGATACATGCCAAAGTATCTTAGGATACTTCGCAATATATCTTAAGATACTTGTCCAAGTAACTTAGGATACTTTTTATGCCATAAAATATCTTGAAGTATGAAAGAGAAAAACCTGATGCGCAAGTCGCTCACCCAATTTATCATTTGCACGGTGATACTCCTCGTGCTTGCCGCCCCTGCATTCTATTGGCTCACCAAGGAGTACTACGCCGAAGACATGATAGACATCATCGAGGCGGTACAGGCGAAACGCCCTTTGCCTGCCAACGACCTGGAGGAAGACGTGTTCAAGGGAATCATGATACAGTTTGCCCTCATCGCCATCGTCCTGGGAGTAGCCCTCGTCGTCACCTTGCAGATTATCAACAAACGGCTGTGGCGTTCCTTCGACGAGACACTGGGCATCATCGAAGACTTCCGACTGGAAGACCAACAGGTTCCCTCTTTCCCAGAAACTGGAATCAAGGAGTTTGCTCGACTTGACACCGCCATCACCCGACTGATGGAAGGCAACATCAAGAGCTATCGCACCCAAAAGGAGTTTACCGAGAACGCCTCGCACGAGCTTCAAACCCCTCTTGCCGTCTTCCAAAGCAAGCTCGACATCCTGCTCCAGCAGTCGGACAACATCACCGAGAGCCAAGCTGCCATCATCCAAGACCTCTACGAGATGACAGGTCGCCTCGCTCGCCTCAACCGCAACCTCCTACTCCTTGCCAAGATGGAGAACAACCAGTTCTCACGAAAGGAGGAAGTAGATGTGGTGGAAGTTATCGACCAACTCTTGCCTTTCTTGGAGTCCTTGGCTGGCAACTTGACTATCAAGACTCAATACAATATTCCTGCAAAAGGCAAAAAGGGCAAGCACACCCTACCGATAGAGGCCAACCGTTCGCTCTTGGAAAGTCTCTTTAACAATCTGATAGTCAATGCCGTTCGCCACAACAAGCCGAACGGCAAGATTACGATTACCCTCTCCCCCGACAGCCTCATCGTATCAAATACTTCGTCCGAAAAGGCTCTCGATGCCAACTTGATTTTCAATCGTTTCTATCGTCCTTCGGAGAAGACGAAGGGCAATGGATTAGGGCTCGCCATCGTCAAGGCTGTATGCGATTACCATGGCTGGAGCATCACATATCGGTTTGACGAGGAAGCAGGGCTGCATCTGTTCGAGGTTAGGTTTTGATTATTAAAAACTTCATTCCTCCTTGATCTTCCAATCGGCAATCGTCATCTTAGGCTTCATCTGCGCTAAGTAGTTGTGTTCTTGAGCTTACATTTTCTATGAAAAGTTTCCGTGAATTGAGATTTTCTCATAAATAATTAGCTTGTTTCCGAGTTTTTTATTAACTTTGTCACCAGAAATCGCCCATAAAGCTAAAGCTTTTAGATATTAGGCAAACATATTTAAAATAAGACTCTTATGCAAGAAAACAACAACATTGTACCCAATGCACAATTGAACAATATAGTCAGTGACATCAGGAATATTATCCTGAATGCCAGAAATAAGGCATACGCCTCCATCAACCAAAACTTGATACATTCCAACTGGGAAATCGGCAGACGTATTGTAGAGGAAGAGCAACAAGGCAAAGTGCGTGCTGAATATGGAACACAATTGCTAAAAG
>CAVKXW010000183.1:0-1599 GCA_963660215.1 Bacteroidaceae bacterium
CTTCGTCCATAATTATTTCTTTTTAGTTGTTTGGTGGCAAAAGTACGCATTTTTGCTGATATATGCAAACAATCTGTCGATAAAATGAAGCCTACACCTCTGCTTAATCGTGTTAAGGACTATTAAATCTTGGAAAAACGGACAAAATAATAGCAAAATACCTTGGAAAAACGGACAAAACGTCGTATATTTGCCTTGGAAAAACGGACAAAATAGGGGCGAAAAGCTTTAGAAAAACGGATAAGAATATGGTTAAACGTAAGATAGACAGATACTTAGAAGATTTCTTTGAGAACGACCAAAAGGCGTTATTGCTTACTGGTGCTCGCCAGATAGGAAAGACATTTTCTATCCGCCACTTTGCGCAGGAGCATTTCGAGGCTTTTGTGGAGATTAACTTCATAGATAACCCAGACATGGTAAAGGTGTTCGCACAAGCCAAGAATAGCCAGGATATTCTCTTGCGCCTCTCTACGGTGACAAAACAAAAACTTGTCAAGGGCAAGACGCTTATATTTTTTGATGAAGTGCAAGAGTGCCCTGAGATAGTGACCGCCATCAAGTTCTTGGTGGAGGAGGGGAGTTATCGCTATGTGTTGAGTGGTAGCTTGCTGGGCGTGGAGTTGAAAGACTTGCGCTCGGCTCCTGTGGGGTATATGGCTGTGAAGGACATGTATCCTCTCGACTTGGAGGAGTTTGCCACCGCACTGGGCATCAATGAGAATGTTTTGAGTGTGCTGAGGAAGAACTTTGAGGAGGCGACGGCTGTGGATGAGTTTATTCACGAGAAGATGATGGAGGTGTTCCGTCTGTATCTCATCGTGGGAGGCATGCCTGCTGCTGTGGAGAAGTATCTGACAACCAATAACCTACAGGAGGTGATGGCGGAACAGCAAGCTATCGTCAGACTTTACAAGCAAGACATCGCTAAGTACGACCCTAACCACAAGCTCTATATCGAGGAAATCTTTGATAGAATCCCTGCCGAGCTTGATGCCAAGAACAAGCGGTTTATACTCAAGAACCTCAATGAGAACCTAAAGTTCTCACGTTATCAGAACAGTTTCCTTTGGCTAAAGGATGCAGGGGTGGCATTGCCTGTTTATAATGTGGAGGAGCCGACGGTGCCTTTGCTTCTTTCGAGCACACGCAACTTGTTTAAGTTGTTTCTGAGTGACATCGGATTGTTGGCAAGTCTCTATGCCGATGGCATCCAAATGAAGATTCTCAACAACGAGCCTTCCATCAACTTTGGCTCTGTCTATGAGAATGCCGTCGCACAGGAACTAAATGCCCATGGCTTCCACTTGTATTATTACAACAACAAGCGTCAGGGTGAGCTCGATTTCGTGATAGAGCAAAATGGCGAGGTGCTGCCGTTGGAGGTAAAATCGGGCAAGGACTATGAGCGGCATAAGGCTCTCTCGAATGTGATGAACTCCACCACTTACAACATCCCGAAGGCTTATGTCTTGTGCAATGATAATGTGAAGCAAGTGGGCAAGGTGGCTTATCTCCCTATCTATATGCTGATGTTCATCAAGAGGGAGCAACCGCTTCCTACAAGCTATAAGATAGACTTGTCGGGATTGTAGAAAG
>CAVKXW010000183.1:1698-6441 GCA_963660215.1 Bacteroidaceae bacterium
TTGTACACCATCGTGGCACCGGCAAACTTGTTGCGCCAGGAATAGAGGGCGGCACCCCTGCCAGTGATGATGGCGGAAGGGAAGTAGAACCTCATGTTGTTCTTGAGGGTCGCCGTCTCGCTGGTGCCTGTCTCTTCCTCCACGGTCTTGGTGTAGTCGTGCGAATAGACCGTGAGGGTGGGGAGGGCGGAGAGGTGGAACAGCAGATGCTTGCCCACGACAAGGTTGTAGCCATATCCACCGCCGATGGCAAACTCGTTCAGACGGATGGTTATCGGACGAATGGCTGCATTCTCCTCGTCGGCTCTCACCTCGGTCTTCGAGCCATCGAAACTTGCTCCCACCATCCAACTGCCTGCGCTCTGCCTTTGGATGTAGCTTTGGGTAAAGGCGGCAGGGAAGGAGAACTTGCGATAGTTGAAGGCGTAGTAGAAGTTGAGGTTGAGAGCCTTTTGCGAAACCAAGCCCTTGGGGATGTCGATGCGCTCGTCGCCCATGTCCGTATGTCCGTGATAGGTCTTGGAGGAGAGATACACCACGTCGAAGCCATAGCGATTGCTATAGGAGTTGAGGTTGAACTCGAAGTCTTGGCTCTTGCCAGCCAACTTCGCAGGGTTCACGGCAAGTCCCAGTCCCACGCCTCGATAAGCCACCGCCATGCTGAGCGTTCCACGGAAGTCAGCCATCACCTGTGTCTTGTGCGATACCCCATCTACCTTGGTCAGCGTTTGGAGGTCAGCGCCCGAGAGATTGCCACGCAGCTTGATGGTCCATCGTGTGTCGGGGCGAGCGATATAGATGGTGTCGAAAGTCTTCTTGTTGTACCTTGCCGCCAAGAGCGAGTCGCCCCAGAAGAGCTTGCGGTCATAGCTTGCCAAGTTCTTCTGTATCTTGCCGTAATGCTTCATGAGTTTGGCTTTCTTCTTGTCGCTCATCTGGCTCTTGTCAAGCTCCGCCATCAAGATGGAGTCGCCCCATTGCAGCATCTCGCCCTTGTCCGCCGATTGGCGGATTTGCATCCGAAGGCTATCCGCCATCTGAAGAATCTCACGCCATTTCTTGCGTGGCTTCTTGGTGGATGAGTCTGATTGGGCGATAGCCAAGGATGGCATCGCCAACAGACATATTATGAATATGATTTGTATCTTTCTGTACAACATAAATACACTTTTCCTATGATTTCACAGTTGCAAAAATACACTTTTCCTGCGAAATAGCCAAGCGAAAACTATACTTTTCCGATAAGATATACCCTTCTAGGGGATGTTTTCATTTTATCCCCATGAAGTCGCTCAATGGTCTGAGTTTCGCCACAAAAGTTCTCTTAGCCTCTTGCAAGTTAGGGAACTTCTTGATGGCGATGGGCTTGGTGTTGTCGAATGGCAAGACGATGTAATACGGTGCATGGGATGGGGTGAAACCGTATTTCTCCAAAGTCTCTTTCGTCCAAATGTTGAAGTGTCCCTTCGATTTTAATTTGAATAGTTGGCAATCTTCTCCATTGGTATGAAGGAGGACGTATGACAAACGCTCGAAACCTGGGGTAATGCAGAGCGACCCCTTGGAATCCCCTGCACGAAGATAACAGATGCCAGTCTCCACCATTTTCTTCTTGAGGTCTTTGCGGCAATGGTTTACCATCACCATCTCTTCCTCTGGATTCTCGGAAATCTTCCTTAGAATTTGTTCCCTCATCATCGGATTTTCTATCTCTTGCTTGCGCCTGATGCCATAGTCGAGATATTCCTTGCTTTGGTCTATGCCGATGAATCTTCGACCGAGAAGATTGGCAGCAATGCCAGTTGTGCAACTTCCTGCGAAAGGGTCGAGGATAGTGTCGCCCTTGCGAGTGGAGGCGAGGATGATGCGATATAATAGGCGAAGCGGCTTTTGTGTGGGGTGCTTGCCACACCTTAATTCCCAAGAAGAAAGAAATGGTATGCGCCAAACGTCAGTCATTCGCTTGCCTCCATTCATCTGTTCCATCAAGTCGCAGTTGAAATAATGTGGGATGTTCTCGCATTTCTTTGCCCAGACGATGTATTCTGTGGTAAAACAGAAATAGTTGCGAGAAAGAGTGGGGTTGGCGTCTGACTTTTGCCAACAAATGATATTGAGGATTTTGTAGCCTAACTCCATCATGCACGATGCCACCGAGAATATATTGTGATAAGTTCCCGATACAAAGATAGTACCATTGTCTTTCAATACTTTTCGGCATTCAGATAACCATTGTTTGTTGAATTCATTGATTTTGTCGAGTGAGGTAACTCTGTCCCATTCTCCTTTATCGAAAGTTTTCCAAGTTCCGTTGATGTACTTGGTTACATTTTTCGACAGAAAATAAGGAGGGTCGGCAAATATCATATCCACTTGCTCGCCAATATTACCAATAAGATTCATGGAATCTCCTTGGTATAAAACAAACTCCTTATCGTCTGAGGAAAAAATCATATTGCAAATTCTAATTGAAGTTCTACAGGTTGCACGATTCTTGGCATTTCGATTTTCGCTTGCAGGTCGAAGTTGAAGACCAAAGCCTCTACCATCGCATGACGATTCTCCAAGTGACCGCCTGCTTGATAGAAATGCTCTTGTGTCTCAACATGGAATAGATTCCAAAACTTCTCCATCATGTCATTGCCACGAAATTCGTTGTGATGCCAGGTGGATAAGATGAAGTGGGCAGGAGTTTCTTGCAAGGCATGGAAAAGAGCTTCCTCATCTTCCTCAGTCCAACCATTATAATAATCCACGTATCTTCCATAATATGGAGGGTCGCAATAGATGAGGTCACCAGCCTGTGCCTGTGCGATAGTCTCACGAAATCCTTGGTTGTGAAACTCCCATTGTCCAAGATGGATGGTGCGTTGTGCAGCACCTATCTGATTGCATATTTTGGTGATATAGGCTGGAGCAAAACGGTTTGGCTTCTTGCAGAAAGGTATGTTCCAATCACCTTTGCGGTTAAAGCGCATCATTCCGTTGAATCCTGCTCTTGACAAAAAGATGAAGTCGAAAGGGCTATGCTCTGTGTTGAAGCGGTCTCTTACCTTGCGATAATGAGCATATCCATCTTCTTCTGCTTCAGCAAGTAGCTTGCCCTCAGTTTCCAAAAAAGAACGCATATTTTGTGGGGTTATTTCTCCCTGCAATACACCATTATAGAAATTGATGATATGCGGATTGCTGTCGGCGATATAGCGATGACCACCCACAGGGGCGTTTAACCCAACGACACCCGTACCGAAGAATGGTTCAATCCAGTTGGTGTGTGCAAGGTCGAGCCCAGAACGGCGTATGATGTCGTTTATCCAAGGCACAAGTTTGGTCTTGATACCTTGCGACTTGATAGGAGGAACTATTGTTGACATATTATAACTTCTTGAGTATTTGGTTTCTTTTTTCGAGATATTCCTTGTAAGTTTCGAGATTGGTGTAATGAGGTGTGCCGATGCCAGCGTTTCTTGCATCGACTTTGTTGAAATACCCCATCCAATAATCATCAAATACCTCTTCGCCCAGTTCGGCAAATGGTCCTTCTCCGTTGACAAGTTTCTGGATGTTGGTGATACCACCAATGTTGCGAGTATTTCCACTGCCAGGGATGGCATTGGCAATCTTCCATTTCGGTTGTACGAAGAAGAGGAATTTCTCGATGACGGAATGGATAGCTTCGAGTTCGTCCACTCCGTATGTGGTCTTTTCGTCTGCGTCAACAACACTCTGCTTATATAAGATTCCTAATACGGTATGCGATTCGTAGGCATTGTAAGGATAATCCATATTCTTGATGGAATCTCTCTCACGGAAATATCCCCAGTAAGAGCCCAAGGTCAATCCGTTGACAGAATCTCCTTCATAGTAGCTTGTCTTGAAATCGACGGCAAACAGATGCCCTTCCTTATCCTTGAAAGTTAAGTCGGGATAGAAGTTTTGCTTGGAAGGCAACTCTAATTCGAGCCCATTCTTTTTGGCGAAGTTCTCCAGCTTTGGGATAAGTAGTATTTCGATAATCTTTGATACCACTTTGGTGTCATTGGTGATGGTATAAACGTTCTTGTTTATATCAATAAAACCTTTGACAATCCAGTCTTCGCTGTCTGTCTCTAAGTATTGCTTGTATGTCATTACCTCTTGGGATAAGAGGCTGAAAAATTCTTCTTTTGTCATAACTCTGATATGTTATGATGCGAAGGATAACAATTTTTGTTGGTATTCTATGCATCGTTCAATATTCCGCAAAGGTACAAAATAAAATTGAAACATGGCCGCTTTTTTGAAAGATTCTGTGAAAACTCCAAAAGAAGTTGGTAAATCGTGCTTTTATTTCGCAATAAAGTGGATTGAATCTAACAATATTGTAGTCGTTTTATTTTTCGCTGGTAAGCCAGCAACTCGGCTTCCCCCCGCCCCGGATGTTTCTTCGGCAAGTTCTTCAAACGAGTGAAGGGTCTGTCGCCGAAGAAGCATCGGGATAGGAAGCCGAGCTAAACTTTAGTTGAAGTTCATCCTGACCGCTTTTAAGATAATCGTTATCTGATTTTCTCTTTTAGATGACGGTTATCCAGATAGCCTCGTCCTTCTCCCTCGCCTCGATGATGCGGTCGATGAGGCGCTTGAGCCACTGTCGGGAGTTCACCACCATGCCCACCAACTTGTTCTCGCCCACGAGGATGCAGCCTTGCGTATCGTCGGGATAGTTGCCTGCGTGGATGCGGATGCCCTCGAAGTTCGGCACGC
>CAVKXW010000184.1:0-6344 GCA_963660215.1 Bacteroidaceae bacterium
AAGATTTGCATCACCTCTTCGTCGGTCTTCCCGATATGGTAGAGGATGCAGAAGAGACTTTGGGATGGATTCAAGTCATAGTCTTCCAAACGCAGAGCATACTTCTCATCTATCATTTTATAGCTGGCGAGGAATTGGCGGATGCCTTGCTTGCCAATCTGGCTGATGTTTTGGTTTTGTATAGCCATGGAGTAATACACCAGTCCTTGGCTGATGTCGGTGAGTTCGGTGATTTGCGACTTGTATTCCTCGATGTCCTTGTCTCTGCGCTTGAGTTTGCGGAGCTGTGTGGTGATGTCGTGGTTCAGTTGTTCGCATCGTTCGGATAGCGATACATTCTCCACATCTTTTAGCCGATGTAGGGATTCGTGCAGAGCATGGATGGTGCGGCGTGCTCGGCGCATTCGAGATATGTAGAGGAACGCCATAGCCAAGAGAATGACGAGAACAGCGATGATTCCGATGAAAATCCATGTTTTCACAATCTCGTAACGATAGCGAGTATTGCCGCCCTCATACATCAGCTCCACTTGCTTGGCATTGTCATAATTGTTGTCTTTTGCTAAGAGCGGGGCTTCTTGGCGCAATTCCTGGGCGATGCTGTCGGCTATCAAGGTGTCTCCTTCACGTAGGGCAAGGAAGTATAACGGTAGGTAATACTTGTTGCCCGAAGTGAAGAAATGTGAACCTAGTAATTTGTTGAGTTCTTTTTCGTCTCTGTATTTTTCTTTGAGGTGCTGCTTGGCGAAGGCATGTGCTTCCTTGCTGTTCTTTGTGAGCAAGCGGTAGAAGTCGATGTTGTTGTCGTATTTCACTCCGAAGTTTTCTTGTGCCTTCTTCACATATTCTATCAAAATGGAGTCGTGTACGTTCCCCCTGTCCATCAGGGCTTGGAAGTAATGGTAGTACATCGGTCCCAAGGTACTGTCCTTGTTCTCATTGATTTGGTTGGCTACTTCGAAAGCTTGGTCGGCAAGCCCTTGGTCGTGGTTGTTGATGCTGCGATAGAGCAATGCCCAAGCACGATAGCGTTTGTTGTTGGCTTGGCGAGCCTCGTCCTCCAGTTTGACGGTATAGGTGTTTTTGTGGGTAATGCGGCAAAGGAGGTCGTACATATCCAGTTTCTCCTTCTTGCGCATATTGGTGTCGAAGACGCTGGCTCTCTCAAACCATTTGATAGCTTGCGCTGTGTCTCTGTAGTCATTGAGCGTGAGAGCCCCTTTATAATATAAGGAACGCGCGAGGAGAGGTTCGTTCTTCTCATCCATGAAGATGCGAATGGCATCGTCGATGTCATCGGTCTTGCTGGTGAATCCTTTCAGTTGGTAATCTATCTTGGCAGCCAAGAGCTTGTAATATCCCTTGTTGTCGTTGCTGTCGGCACGGGATAGGAACACTTTGGCTTGTGCTGGATAGTCATCGGCAAGGTCGTCTATCTCTGGGAAAGAAAGGCGATAGCCTGAGTCCATGCAGCTAGCGAGAATGGCTAGCTGCATGAAAGCTATAAGGACGATATGTTGTATTCTAAACTTCTTGTTCATAGACCTATCGGCAAGTTGCTTCTTTAAATTCATGTGCAAAAGTACAACTTTTTGCCGATAACGGCAAGAAATGAGGAATGTATTTGTGTGGAAATCTATCGCTCGATAGGATTGAAGATACTCTTTCTTGCTTTTGGCTTGATTGGTTTTCCATTCTCGTCTGTCCATTTGGAGTTTCTGAGCATCTCGCTTCCGTCGTCTCTCAACTTGATTTTGGTGAGGTCGGACTGGGAAACTCTTTCTGCCTTTTCAGGCTTGGTGTATTTGAGAGGTTCCTTACCCTTAAGGTCTTCCATACCGATGGCATTGAGATAGAATTGTTGTTTTGCATCGTAGGCACGGAGGATAAGACCAGGTAGTCCGCAGAGTTTCCAAGGACCTTCGGAGATAGGGATGTCTTCGGAGTACCAAGCAAACCAAGTCCTGCCCTTGAAGTTGGTCTTGGCGAGTTGGCAAGGATAGCCAATGATGGTGGCTGTACTGTCGGGGATGAGTTGCCAGTTGGGTGTCTCGGTCTTTTCGATGCAATGGTAGTCTGTCACATTCCATACCTCTTGATATAAGGTTTGGCCTTTCTTGGGGTAGTTCTTGAGAAACTCAAAGTTCATGCAGCGTACAGGCTTGGCATTTCTTAGGTCAATGACACCACCATTAAGTAGCATTTGTAACGCTTGCTGCTTCCATTGTACGTGGGAGAGGTTATAAAAGTGAGTGACATTCTTTCCGATGTCGAGTCGCATCTCCGCTTGTCGATAGATGTAGGGTATTTGCGTCGTGTCGTTCACTTGCTTTGCCTGATAGGTAATGCGATAATTCACTTGGTCGAGCGTGAGGGTATCCACGCCCGAATTCATCTGTGCGTTTGCGGTCATCGTGCCAAGGGCGAGGATGGCTGCAAGAATCATTAGCGTCTTTTTCATTGTTCTCTCTTTATTTTATGATGTTCGTTTATCTATAAGACGCAGAAGTAGGGGAAAAGTAAACTAGAAAATGGCAAGTAGCAAGAAAATCCATGAAAACTTTGGAGATTACCATTCTTTTTCTTATCTTTGCAACCGATAATATATTATCATTATCTATTGGATTATGGTAGAAACGAATAAGATATTAGCAATATTGGATAATTATCTCCATGACAATCCCGATGAGATTGCCAAGGAGATAGCAGCCGACTTCCGCCGTCGTCGTATTGAGAAGAACATGACTCGTGAGGAAGTGGCGGATCGTGCGAATGTTGCCGTGAGCAACATCGTGCGGTTTGAGCAGAAGGGACTCATCTCCCTCAAAAATCTCATTGGCATCGCCATGGCATTGGAGTATACTTCAGAAATTCGTCATCTCTTTTCCGAACAGAAGTATCAGACCATGGAGGAATTGGACCAGATAAAAAGAAACATGAATAAGAAAAAGGCTTATAAGAATGGAAAAGGTTGAAACGTTATGGGTGAAATATCATGGTGAATTGGTAGGCACGCTGTCTTTGGCTGCCGACCAGAAGCGGTGTGTCTTTGAGTATGATGCGCAATGGTTGGCTCATGGCTTTAGTATCTCGCCCTTGGAACTGCCTCTGAAATCTGGCCTTTTCATCGCTCAACCGCATCCTTTTAATGGAAATTTTGGAATCTTTGAAGATAGTTTGCCTGATGGGTATGGAAGGTATTTGCTGCACAAGGCTCTTCTAAAGGAAGGTATCAATGACTTTGAACTGTCTAGTCTTGATCGGTTGAGTATTGTGGGCAATGGCGGTATGGGCGCTTTGACTTACGAACCTGTTACCATGGTTGAGAATGGAGAGGTGGAGACGGACTTTGATGTTTTGCAAGCCAAGGCTCTTGAAGTTTTGAGAGAACAACAAGATACAGACGCTGGTTTGTTGCTATATAATAGTGGTAACAGTGGAGGATGCCGACCAAAGGCTGTGTATTCTGATGAGACAGGGCATTGGCTTGTGAAGTTTCGCCACACTTATGATCCACAGGATATGGGCAAGCAAGAGTTTCATTACAATGATTTGGCAAGGCAATGTGGCATAGTGGTGCCTGATTTCAAACTTGTAAATGGAAGGTATTTTGCTTCTCGGCGTTTCGACATAACTCCTGATGGTGAGCGTATTCATACGGCGACAGCTGGTGGCTTATTGTCTGTATCATTGTCTAATCCTGTGCTGGATTATCTCAATCTCTTGGCTCTTACGGGTTATCTAACCCAGAGCAGGGAAGAGGTGGAGCAAATGTTTCGTCGTATGGTCTTCAATTATCTGATGGAGAATAAGGATGACCATTGCAAGAACTTCAGCTTCTTTGTGCAGCAAGAGTCTGATGGGAAATGGCATTGGCATTTGGCTCCTGCCTATGATTTGACACATTGCACGGAAGGATATAATGGAGAGCATGCCACCTCTGTCAACCAGTCATCTCACCCTTCACTCGATGACATGATAGCCGTGGGAGTGAAGAATAAGATGACGGAGAAAAGGTGCCGAGAGATTTACGAAGAGGTGAGAGCTATCGCTTGTAATCTAGGCTAATGTTCTTCTAGGTAATGCGGAATGTCTTTTATTCTAAACTTGCCGTTATCGGCAAAAATGCAAGCATTTTGCATTATTTTTGCTGTTTTCTTGCCGTTATCGGCAAAAAATATTATCTTTGCAATCGAATTTTATCAATAACTTGCCGATAGTGTATGGACTATATATCAGTAAAAGAATTTGCAGAGAAGTTCGGCATCTCCGAACGAACCGCTCGTAATTATTGCTCCACAGGAAAGATAGAGGGAGTGATGTTGGTGGGCAAGACTTGGAATATCCCAGCCCAAGCAGCCTTGCCTACCCGTAAGGGAAAGAAGAAAGCAGTATCCCCACTTCTTGCGATTCTGCGAGAACAGAAGCAGATGAAGCTAAAGGGGGGCATCTATCATCGCACCCAAATAGACTTGACCTATAATTCCAATCATATTGAAGGCAGCCGTTTGTCGCATGAGCAGACCCGTTATATCTTTGAGACGAATACGATTGGCATTAGCGACCAAAGCGTAAGGGTGGATGATATCATTGAGACCACTAATCACTTTAGGTGCATCGACATGATTATCGAACAAGCGGAGGATAAGTTGACTGAAGACTTCATCAAGAAACTTCACTTGATATTGAAGACAGGAACATCTGATAGCAACAAAGAGTGGTTTGTGGTGGGTGATTACAAACGATTCCCGAATGAGGTTGGGGGTATCGATACGTGTGACCCTAAGTTGGTGCATCATGAAATGTCGAAACTTCTGAGAGAATACAATGCCAAGAAAGTGAAGACGCTAGAGGACATCATCGACTTCCATCAACGTTTTGAGTTGATTCATCCTTTTCAAGATGGCAATGGAAGAGTGGGGCGACTCCTCATGTTCAAGGAGTGCCTGAGTAATGGCATCGTTCCTTTCATCATTACCGATGAACTGAAGATGTTTTATTATCGAGGGCTGCATGAATGGAATCATATCAAGGGCTATCTCATGGATACCTGTCTCGCAGCCCAGGATTTCTATAAGCAACTGCTCGATTACTTCAAGATACCCTATCAAGAATAAGATGAAGTGGGGATTATATGTTAAGGAGGTATGCCTGTTACGTTAATAAATGATGTTTTTATCGTTTATAGGATAAAGAAAAAGGTGGAAAAGCTTGGCTCTTCCACCTTATTTTATTATATTTGCACCACAAAACAATAACTAACAAACAACTAAAGATATGAAGTACAAGAAACTCGCTCTTACAGTTGCCGCAGGGGCATTGTCGGCTTCGATGATGGCTCAGTCGGCTCCAAAACTCAATGCCAACAATATCGATGAAGTACTCAAGGCGATGACCTTGGAGGAGAAAGCCCAGCTCTTGGTGGGTGGTGGTAACGATGGATTCGTGGGCAGTGGTGCCATGCTTGGACATCAGAAAAAGTATGTTCCGGGTGCCGCTGGCACTACCGTCGAAATCCCACGTCTCGGCATCCCTGCCACCGTGCAGGCAGATGGTCCTGCTGGTGTTCATATCGACACCCATCGTGATGGTGACAGCCGCACTTACTATGCCACAGGTTTCCCTATCGGAACTTGCTTGGCATCTACCTGGAACACCGAACTGATGCGCAACGTGGGTATGGCCATCGGTAACGAGACCTTGGAGTATGGCTGCGATGTCATTCTCGGTCCTGGTATGAACCTGCATCGCAATCCTCTTTGCGGTCGTAACTTCGAGTATTATTCCGAGGACCCTATCATGACAGGTCTGATGGGTACAGCCTTTGTACAGGGTGTACAGAGCCAAGGTGTAGGCGTGAGTGCCAAGCACTATGCCGTGAACTCCCAGGAGAGCGACCGTACCCGTGTAGATGAGCGAGTTAGTCAGCGTGCCCTCCGTGAGCTTTATCTCAAAGGCTTCGAGATGATGGTGCGCAAGGCGAATCCTTGGACTATCATGTCTTCCTATAATAAAATAAATGGAGTTTATGCCCAGGGCAATAAGGGACTTTTGATCGACATCCTTCGCAACGACTGGGGATATAAGGGCATCGTGGAGACCGACTGGATTGGTATTCGTGAGGACTTGCCATTGGAGCAGGAGGTAGCTGCAGGCAATGACCTGATGATGCCTGGCTATCCTACTCAGGTGGAGGCTATCGTCAAGGCTGTGAAAGATGGCAAGCTCGACATTGCTGATGTCGACCGCAATGTGCGCCGTGTACTTGAATATATCGTCAAGACTCCTCGCTTCAAGGGATATAAGTATAGTGGCGAGCCAGACTTGAAGGCTCATGCAGCCAT
>CAVKXW010000185.1:0-6325 GCA_963660215.1 Bacteroidaceae bacterium
CGCTTACTCTGCTAACTCATAGATAGACTTCTTGCTAGTTATACGTAGCTGACCATTATAAATACAACTCTTTAGTGTCTCAAAATCCAAGCTCTCCTTAGGATTAAATTGAGAACTATTCATATAATTCAGCAAACTATATTTCAACTGTCGCGCAACAGGTCTTCCTTCCAACTGGTTCATATCAATGCTACTCACAATGAGTTTTCCATTGCCAACCTTTGTTTCAAACACCAATCCTAAACTTCTATTCTTATAGAAATTATCTATCATTCCAATCAATACATTCACATGTTTTTCTATGCTGTCGAGTTGCATGGTCGTTGCATGTTTACATAAATCCCACCATTGCCAATTACTATGCTCCTCAGTTGGGAAAAACCGTAAA
Source organism: Bacteroidaceae bacterium (assembly GCA_963660215.1). Lineage (GTDB taxonomy): Bacteria > Bacteroidota > Bacteroidia > Bacteroidales > Bacteroidaceae > Prevotella. Next base: position 389 of record CAVKXW010000185.1, read on the forward strand.
GATGGATGAGAAGGATTACACAATACACCCATAGTTCCTGGCTGATTAGGAAAATGCACAGGACTCCAGAAAACAGGGAGGAACTTACCTTCAACACCAGCAATCTTGTCATAAGGCAGGTTGAGCAATACACTTCTGCCTCTCTTCAAAGCAATAGCAGCTTGGGCTATGTCATCTGTCACGACAACGTTTCCTCTAGAAATTTCTAGCTGGGCAGGATAAACCCAAATATCCCATTGGTTACGAATATTCGTATTGACAATTTCTACAGAAAGATTCAAGTGTTCTGCCTTATCCAACATCGACAACGGAACCTGTATTCCACCAAGTTCTTGTTGATTACCAACCTGGATGTCAGCACCCTTCAAGCGACCCTCTGCTACAACGATTCCATCCTCTCGACTCAACTTCCAAGCCAGCACAGCATTCTCCAAAGTTCGAGCTGTGAAGTTTGCAACCTTAAAAGAAGCCTTGAATTGTTCGTTATTTAGATAAGTACCCTTATCAAAGTAAGCCAAGGGAACTATAGGAGCACAAGCCTGCTTAAAACATGTACTAGAACCATCATCTTTTCCTTCCCAAAACACATCCAAGAGTCCAACCAAAGCTGTACCTTGCCCTGGATAATCTGTTAATCCCAACAATTGAAAGCCACTATAGCCTGGTGTTTTCAAGGCACGTTCAATTTCCTCTTTATATAGTAGAGAAGCAAATCGAGTAGATGCAGAATGATAATTCTGCGCCAAACCCAATCGTCCTTTTCTCTGCAGCTCTTCCTTGACAGACTGCAAGTTGAGAGGAAGCAAGTTTCCTGTAAACTTCTTGATAGACGAAACATCAGGATACACACTATACTGTCCTATCTCATGAGTTACAACTGGCACAGGAAGTGAGTCTATAGCAGAAGAATAATCTTGTCGGAAAGAAACTGGCTGTTCTTCGAATACACCTTGCCCTCTTAACCAACCTTTCCTTGACCACTGGCTCACCCAATAATCGTCATGAGGCTCAGGCCAATCACCATGACCTTTCTCAAAAGTAAAAGATGTTGTTGTATAAAGGCGGCGTGAATCCTCTTTCACATGTGTCAGCAAGTCATCCAAAGCCTTGAAATCACCTTGTAATTCATTACCTAGGCTCAAGAAGCAGAAAGAAGGATGATTACCATAGGTTTCCAATATTCTATCAGCCTCCGCATAGAGAAAATCTAACGTAGATTTATCCTTTCCTATATCCAACGACCATACAGGCAACTCTATTTGAAGGTAGAATCCCATTTTATCAGCAACTGCAAAAGCAGCTTCTGGAGGACACCAAGAATGGAATCTTAGATGATTCAAGCCATATTCTTTTGCTTTTTCAAAGATTAATCTCCAATCTTTCTCATCCATCGCAGGATACCCTTTCAGAGGAAACACACAGTTCTCCAAGGTACCGCGCAAGAACAAGCGACGCTTATTGATATGCAAGAGAGCTTGCTCATTGCTCAAATCGCGAAAACCAAACAGCACCAGCTTCTCATCCTTCTGCTTTTTATCCGTATATTCCACTCTCGCCCTATACACTTGAGGAGAGAACTCATCCCATAGCAGAGCATCCTTTACCTGGGTTGCAAAAGCAACATGAGCATTTTTTACTACCATCATCGTATCCTTCACCAATTTACCTTGTGGTGAAGTAATGAGCAAACGCAACTTACCTTGCATTTTATCATGGCTAGTCATATCTACCCTGACACCTAATGTACCATTCTGTGCATGAGGATAGACAGCGACATTTCTGATAAAGTTCTTTGGCTTGGCTTGCAAAACTATCTTACCCAAGATACCATTCCATTTCGTTTGGGTTTCATTGGTATATGAATGTGCCAAATCATTGTAAGAAATTTCGTATTTTTTGGAGTTATCTATCACAATTTCCAAGAGATTTTCCTTACCCAAAACGATGGCATCAGTAATGTCAAATTCATGAGGTACCGACAAGCTCTCACCCATACCTTCCACTTTCTTGTTATTTACCTTAACATAAGAAGTCCATAGGGTTCTATCAAAATGCAAAATGATTCTACTATTCTTCCATCCCCTTGGAACAAATACCTTTCTTGAATAAGTAGCCTCACCTACATAACCATATTTTGCTTTCAAATTCAAAAATACTTCCTTTTGCATACTTGGTTGCAAAGGGCAAAGATTGCCTAATCCTGCATCTGTCAATGTACCTGGTAACTGTATCGTCGATTGCTTACCATGATCATAAGTAACTTGCCATGTACCTGCAAGATTCTGCTCACGCTGAAAATCCTCTCCTTGGGCAAATAGTACATTGCCCAAGAATAAGATTTCCAACATGAGAATATGTATTATTCTTTTTCTAAATATATTCATTTTTGTCACTTTTTTACAAACCTAATTCCATCAAAGTTTGGAACGACAAGATACCCAAATGATTCTTGTCCAACTCGGAAGCATCAGCGAGATAACGCTCTGCATGACGCTTGTCGCCCAAGCCATAGAAACCAAGGGCAAGCATGTACTTGCAGTGTATTTGGTTGGAGAGGTTCAAGTCACCTTCCCATATCTGAAGGTCTGGCAATGAGACGGCAAAGTAATCCATCACCACATTCTCGAAGAGATGATTCTTGCCATAGTTCACCAACTTATAGAAGCGACCATGAGCCTCACCCACTCTACCGAGTTTCAAGAGAGCCAGTCCCTGATAGAAGATCTTGTCCGGCTTGGCATCGTTGTAATACATGGCGGCAGCAGGTTCCTGTGACCCCTTGGTTGCCTCTTCCCAACATTCCTTAGCCTTGTCAGTCATACCCTTGGCATCGTAAGCACATCCCAAGAAATAGTAGAAGTCATTCTCCTGTGCACCATAGAGCTTGCCTTCACCAAGATGATGAGGATAAACCAAGCATTCGTTGAGCAACAGGATAGACTTGTCGTACTCCTTTGCCACCAAAGCCTTTTTTGCCAATTCCAAACGGCAGAGCTGGTATTGTCCGCTCACCTTGCCTTCTCCACCTTCCCAAGGATGGAACTGGTGGGCATCGAGTTTCTTCATCGCCTCCTCGTACTGACCAGTCTGATTGAGCAAGGTTATCTCTTCCAAGAGCAAGTCATCTCGCTTAGCTATCAACTCTGGGTATTTTTGAAGGAGTTGCAAACGAGTAGCATGTGGATGTCCCATGCGCTTGTAAAGTTGGTCAAGCTCCATCAAAATACGAGCATCTGTAGTATCAAGGCTGAATGCCTTCTCCATGTATTCGAGAGCCTGCTCTTCATTGTGTTCCTTGTTGAACTGAGCCAAGGCAAGGTTTCTCCAGACGGTTGGGAACCCAGGATTGGCATCTGCCGAACGATTCCAATAACGTACTGCCACGTCATATTGACGCTTGTCATAATACAAGCAACCCAAATAGTAACAAGCCTTGTCATCCTTCTCGTTATGCTCCAACGCTGCCTGTAATGCCAACGCAGCCTCCGCACGATTAGGGAAACAATAGTCGGAAGGATATTCTGCCGCCTTGGCAAATGCCTCCGTCGCTCCCATCCAACCCATATAATAATAGGTCATTGGCGTTACTGCCTTCACCTCGATTGCCACACCTAGCACCTTCAAAGCCTCAGCATAAAGACCTGCAGCCTGATAGTCGAGTGCCAACTCATCATAATTGTTTGACACACCGTGCATCATCTCCTTCAACTGTGCGAGATACTTGGCATCTTCCGTCAAGAGATAAAGTTCGAAGAGACAACCATAGTTGAACAAGTCTATCTTCAAAGATTCCTCGCACCAAGCGATAGCCTTATCCTTCTTGCCTGTCAATCGAAGAATCATTGCCTTCAAGGCACGAGCCTTGTGATTATGGGTGTTGCGAATCAAACAACTCCCTATTTCCTCCTTGGCATCCTCCAAGCGATGTTGCATCACGGAAATCTGCGCACACTCAAAGAAACCAGCATCCTGCCAAGCACCATTCCAAGTAGATTTATAGAACATATCGTATGCCTCATCCATCTTGTACTGATATTTGAGAGCAAGACCAAGGTTATAAATTGGCTCGCCATCGTATGGGTTAGGATTGCGCTTCATCAACACCTTGACGGCACGGTGCAAGTATTGCTCCGCCTTATCGAAACGACACTTGCGGATATACCACAATCCGAGGGCATTGTTGCAACGGTAATCCATAGGGTCACGGCGAAGAGCCTCCTCGTAATAATCCACAGCACTATAGGTGGCATGACGATATTGCTCCAAGTGAAGACCTGTCAAGAAGAGCTGGTCGTTAGTCTTGATTTGATCTGGCAAGAGAGCTGCCTCTGCAGGGTCTGGAATAGGACGAATCTCATCTGGGTCTGCATGCCAAGTCATCAAGTGATTGCCTTCCAAAGACTCTATCTCAAAGGTCAACTTGTCAATACGGCTTTCACCTACCTCCACTGTCTCATCCAACACGTTCTCTGGGTCAATAGCCACCACCTTATTATAATAGATAACTCCATTGTCATTGCGAAGAGTCACCTTCACCTCTTGCTTGGAAGTGGCAAACACCTTGAAGTTAGCCTTATTCTCATGGGTAGTCTTGCCTTCCGCATCCACAAGATTGATATTCATAATCAAGTCCTTGGTGGCATTCTTCACCACGCCCAACTCACGATAAGGCATGAAGTACTGGGTAAATCTCTTCTCCTCGTATGGCATCAACCATGTGAAGTCTGGTTGGTTCTCGGTGAACACACCTGCCATCAACTCGATGTATGGACCGTCGGCATCGGTTAGGTTTCTATCCCAAGCCTGTCCGAAGTCGCCATTACCCCAAGTCCACTGCTTCTTGCCAGGAGAAACATGGTGGTTGGCTACATGAAGCATACCTGCTTGCGTATCATTCTCATATCCACCCTCGAAGTTGAACTTAGAGTTGACCCCCATATAGGAAGTTGGCACCTTGATATTCTTGTAGTTGGAAATATCGACACCAGCAGAATAGTCCATCTTGTAATAAGTACCAGTAGCGATAGGGAAACTACTTACAGCACGCTTACCATGGTCGAACACGGCGTTGATGTCCTGTGGAAACACACTCTGATAGTAATCATTGACCGCCACAGCAGGATTTGTCCACCAAAGGAAGGTCTGAGGTACATTGGTACGATTATAGAGTTGTCCCTTGATTTCGAGGTAAGCTTTGCCTGGTCGAAGCGTAAAGCCAGCCATACCCTTCTGATGGAACATCTTTTCGGTCTCACTTACCCATACGGTAACAGAACCATCCTCATTTTCTTCAATCGTACTATCCACAGGGAGATAAGTACTTGGACGATGATGCTGAGGCCAGTTGAACTCGATTCCACCACTAATCCAAGGACCAGTCAAACCCACTAAAGCAGGCTTAATGACATGGTTGTAATAAACAAAGTGACGCCGCTTTATCTTATCGTATGCCATCTGCACACGACCACCCAACTCTGGCAGAATCATCACCTTGATATATTCATTCTCTATCCAAACAGCGTGCCATTCCTTATCTACAGGCTCATCGCTGATACTCTCTATGACAGGGTAAGGATAAACCACACCACTCGACCCTTGATATACACGTTTCTCCAAAAATATAGGATTCTTCTCTGGTGCTCCGATTTCGTAGGTAGGAATCACCACTGTTTCTCTCCAAGCTTTTACCATAATACTTCTATTTTTAATTTATAATTTATTATCCCACGAGTTCTTTTTCCAATTCTTCCAATGACTTGCCCTTGGTTTCTGGCAACATGAAGGTTACGAAGAGGAAACCTGCCAAACATACCGCACTATAAATCCAGAATGTGCCATAACTACCCAAGCCTACGTTGAGCAAAGGAAAGGTATAGGTAAGCGTAGAACTTCCCACCCAAAGGGCGAATGTACTCGTTGCCACAGCTACGGCACGAA
>CAVKXW010000186.1:0-6283 GCA_963660215.1 Bacteroidaceae bacterium
ACTTTTTTACTTTCTTGTTTCTACTCATTTTATACAAACTTTCAGGAAATCAATTACCCCCCAGAACGAAGAAATATTCAAAATTCCAGATGCAAAAGTACAAAAAAGTTAGGAAACGCTTGTCGTTTCGGAGAAAAAGTGTAACTTTGCAGTTAACAATAATAAATAGCAAGACCATGGCATTGAAATTATATCCGATAGGAATACAGACTTTCGAGCGAATCCGCAAGGAAGACAAGCTCTACATAGATAAGACGGAATACATCTATCGCATGTCTCATACAAGCGGTACTTATTTCTTCTTGGGGCGACCACGCCGTTTCGGCAAGTCGCTCTTGGTTTCTACCATGCAAAGTTACTTCGAGGGCAAGAAAGAGCTCTTCAAAGGACTCGCCATGGAAAAACTAGAGAAGGAATGGACGGAATATCCTGTGCTGCACTTCGATATGAGCGGCGGAAAGCACATGGAGAAGGAACAGTTGGAAAGGTATTTGTCTGACATTTTGGACAAGCAAGAGGCTAGATTCGGCTATCGTAGTGATAAGATTGACCCAAATCTTCGTCTTATCGACCTTATTGATTTTGCATACGAGAAAAGTGGCAAGCAAGTGGTGGTGCTCATCGACGAATACGATGCACCTTTGCTTGATGTGGCTCACGAGGAAACGCAGTTGGAAGTATTGCGTAATGTCATGCGCAATTTCTTCAGCCCATTGAAGATGAGCGAACCTAAGCTTCGCTTTGTCTTCCTCACAGGCATCACCAAGTTCTCACAACTCAGCATCTTCAGCGAACTGAACAACATCACCAACGTTTCAATGGATGATGAATATGCAGGCATTTGCGGAATCACCAAGGAGGAACTACTCTCACAGATGTCCGAAGACATCGAGGAACTAAGTAGGAAAAGAAGAATCAGCATAGAAGAAACTATCACAAAGCTGAAGGAAAACTATGACGGTTACCATTTCTCAGCTTTCTCGCCAGATGTATTCAATCCATTTAGTTTGCTAAATTGCTTCGCCAAGGGCAAGTTCGATGCCTATTGGTTCACTTCCGGTACGCCGACATACCTCATCAACATGATGCGCAAATACGATGTTCTCCCTACAAACATCGGAAAAATGAGCGCAAAGCCATCCGCCTTCGATGCCCCGACAGAGGACATGAAAGTTATCACACCTCTACTGTACCAAAGCGGTTATCTCACAATTAAGGATTATGACGAAGACACCGATCTCTATACACTCGACCTCCCAAACAAGGAGATCAAGGTGGGCTTGTTCGAGTGCCTCTTGCCCAACTATCTCGAAGGCATGTATGCCCAAAATGGCGATGTTGCCATTGCACAGATGTCCGTTCTGATTCGCCAGAACAATATGGACGGTGCCTTGCATCTCTTGCAAGACTTCCTTGGCACCGTACCTTACTGCAATGTAACTAACTACGAGGGGCACTACCAGCAGATGCTCTTCATCATCTTCACTCTCCTCACTGCCTACGTAGTAGATGTCGAGGTTCAAACGCCAAACGGCAGAGTAGATATTGTGTTGCTCACGAAGACCGACCTCTATATCATCGAGCTGAAGCTGAACAAGAGTGCACAAGCGGCGATGCAGCAAATCAACCTCAAGAATTATCGCCAGCGTTTCGCCCTCAGCGGCAAGCCTATCACCAAGGTGGGCATCAACTTCGACTCCACCAAAGGCAACATCGAGGACTGGGTAATCGAGGGGGAAGGATAACCACCAAACATCGGTCAAGCAAAGGAATTCGCCCTTGCTTGACCGATTGTCATATATTCGTCAACTAAAGAAACTTTTAATAAAATAAGGATGACAACTATGATTTTGAATTTTCAAAAAACAGCTCTGCTAATAGGACTTATTTTAGCATCTGTCTCTTGCCTGGCACAAAGCAAAGTAACTGGGCAAGTAGTAAACGAACAAGGAGAAGGTGTAGAATATGCCAGCATCAAGATAGATACACTCTATACGGTATCAGACCTACAAGGGCATTTCAGCATCGAGATTCCGAAGGGAGAAAGAAAGGACATGGAGATCAGCCATTTGAGCTATCAATCCATAGCCATCCCTTTTCAGACTTACCAAAGAAGCAACATCAAGGTAACAATGAAAGAGAAAGCCAACGACCTAGCCGCCGTAACCGTTTCTGGCAAGAAATTGAAGCCTATGAAAATATCCCACAAGGGCATCAAGACACCTGGAGGAGTTTCGTTTAAGAATATCAAGAACACAAGATATGAGGTTGGTCCAATTGTCGCCAACAAGAAAGACTATCTCGTGAAGAGTTTCGATTTCAAACTTAGCAAATGTACCTATCACGAATGTGTAGTTCGCATCATCGTGTATGAAATCAAGAGTAACTCTTTTACTCCTATCCAAACGAGACCTATCTATCTGAAGTTTACAGATAAACAGCAAAAGGAGGAATATTCCGTAAAACCTTCTGAAGACTTATTGCTGAAGAAAGGGCATGACTACTATGTAGGAGTCGCCGTTGTCTCCAGCAATGGCACAGGTGAAATCACCTTCCCTGCTTATCTGCGCAAAGGATATGTGAGAAACCTCATAACAGGCAAAATGAAGAAAATCCCTGCCACCATGGGCATCTCCATGACGGGCATGGAGATGCAATAGTCGAGCAAAGAGAAGTCAAATACCCCAGTTAGCAAAATATTTGGCGTGGAAGTACACTTCCCGACAGGAAAGATTCTAGACTATCTCAACGCCAGTACCTGCCGTAATATCAGCTTCTTGTATTCCTTCTTCATGCCATCGGGCAAGAAGGAGGAATCTATCATATCCAGCCATTTCACGATGCAACGGCGAAACTTCTTCGCCATATTCTCTATCACCTTCTCGTTGAGCCCTGACGCCTTCATCGCCTTCACAAAGTCGGACTTCTGTATTTTTCGCTTCTTGCCATTCAGCGTGAGAGCCAGTTCCTCCGTGTCCTCAGGCATCACAATCTTCGTAGAGAGCAAGTCGTAGGCAGGTATCAAGGCATAGCCCAACTTACGATTGTTGTACAAGGAGAAATTCTTGAGGTGCATGTCGGCATTGCCTGTAATCCAAGAGAAGACGACCACCTCCCAATAGTTGACCAAGTCGAGCTGCGAGAAAGCGGAATACTTGCGGATAAGCTTGGCTATCTGCTCGTACGAACCCTTGTACTTATATTCCGTCAATCGCTCCGACAACTGGCACATATCCTCCATCGGAACCTTCTCTCCATCATCCTGTCGGTCGATGCGACGAGTGATGTAGCATATCTCGCCATCGGCAAAACGTATCAAGCCATGAGGCACAACCGCAATCTTCGCCACCTCAGCCAGATGCATCGTCAAGTCCTCTATCTCTGGGAGACAAGGGTAACGGTCGGTCTGAGGCTTCAAGATAAACTTGCCCCACAAGCCCACGATGGTAAAACGAGACGGCTCGTTCTTCCCACCAGGGTTCACATCAAGCGACAACTTGGCTTGCACACCCGTCAGCGTGGTTTGGCTTCTCACCACTTGCTTCGCCAAATCACCTATCTCACTACGTACGTATGGCAACTTCGGAACATCCTTCGTGCCAAACAACTTTCGGGCACAAGCTGGATGATAGTCCACCTGCCCCACCTTCAATTCCTTATAGCAAAACAAACACTTAGCCATCATTCGCCTCCTTTCTTTTGATTGATACCAGACGGTTTTTCACCTTCCACAGGCACCACGCTCACCGCCCCGATGCAATCCTTGCAACAAGCCAAGAGCAACGACATTCGGTCTCTCTGATTAATCTTCCAACTGTTCTCTGCGATATTCAAGAGCCATCCTTCAGGAATCAAACCATCGAAGAAAGGGAACAGCACGGTATCGTGATAAGGTTCTGACTGCAAAGGCATCGTCAGACTGATAGCCTCGGCATCCTTTGATGCCAAGTAATCGGCATCATAAAGGAAAGTGAAGCCGGTCTCGTCTTCCGTCAACAAGCCCACATAGCGGTCGTAAAGAAATATCTTGCCCTGTTTCATACTGCATCGTCTTATTAAAAATCTTATTACTAGAGAAGAACTAATCCTCTCGTTTGATAGGCACAGGTCCCACCTCCTGCCCGAAAAGCAAGAGCACCAGATTCACCTTGTCGAGCCGAAGCGTCTCCTTGCCCTGTTCCAATTCCCGAACGAAGCGAAGCCCCACTCCCGACTTTGCCGCCAAATCCACTTGGGTCAAACCAAACTGGCGGCGCATCTCTTTCACGTATGATGATAAGTTGTTACTCATATTATATACCCTTTCGGGTGCAAATATACAAAGAAACTTTGAGATTACAACCGAAAGGGTATAAAATCTTAGAAGATTTAACATATTATACCCTTTCGGGTAAGTTTTTTCTGCAAGAATACTCATCCACTTGATATTTTTTCGTATTTTTGCAGTACGTACTTAATTTTTCGTCACCTTTTCTCTTATAATATAATAAGGTAGAGAAAATATGGGCTAGAATCATCCTTTTTCCAAAAGAAAAGCCCAATTCTCGAAGAAAAAGTATATATTTGCAAACGAATAAACATCAACGAAGAATGAAAGAAACATCAAATGATAAGAAGCCGACCCTCTCGCAGCTCTCCGACGACGAGATACTGCAAGGATTCAAGGATGCCAATGCCAAGATAGTGAAGGAGTATTTCTATGGCTACTGCCGTGTGGCTTACTGCATATACGACAAGCGATACGACCTGCGATACAAACCTGGCATGGACTTCTATTCGCTCGCCCACGAGTACTACCTCTATCTCTATGAGCATCAATTCAAGCCCTTGGAGGACAGGAAACCCAACATGTCGCTCAAGACTTGGATGGTGAATGGATTCCGATTCTTGCTCTTGGACAAGTTGAAGGGAGTGCAGAAAGAGTATCTCTTCGAGAGCTTCGAGGCTAGACAGGAGAACAGAAAACTGAAGTTTGATGTAACCGACAGCCAGTTTGAGCAGGAGCTTTATCACACGATTGAGGACATCGGCAATCTCTATTACGGTCGTGACAGCAAGAACGCCATCATCCTCAAGATGCTTTATATCGAGGGATTCAAGGGGAAGGACGTGGCGAAGCAACTGGGCATGACTGCCTCTGCCGTCACCCAAAGATGCCAGAAGATGATGCACGATGTGGTGATTCCGTATTTCAAGAGATACTTCGAAACCTCCGAATACGATGCTTATCTATCGCTTTGCGAAGAGCAGGGGCCAAAGTTTGCTTCCGACATGGTATGCAGTGCGCCTAGAACATCACCTTTCGATGCTTCTCTTGAAGAGGCTGGCAACAATGACAATTCGACAAACTATAACAATATGAAGGACAGGAAGACAGGACGAATTACTCCTCGATGGATAGAAAGCTTGAAGGAGAATGAGATATTTGTGTTTGGTAGCAACTTGATTGGTATGCACGGCGGTGGTGCCGCTCGCACAGCTCGCCTTCACTTCGGTGCCGTCATGGGACAAGGTGTCGGCTTGCAAGGTCAGAGCTATGCCATCCCTACGATGCAAGGAGGTGTGGAAACGATTCGTCCATACGTAGATGACTTCATCGCCTATGCCAAGCTACATCCCGACAAGCATTTCCTTGTCACCCCAATCGGTTGTGGCATCGCCGGCTTCGAGCCCGAGGACATCGCACCGTTGTTTGAGGAAGCGAAAGAGATTGAGAACATCAGCTTGCCAGAGAGTTTTTGGGAAGTGATAGAGTAAACATTAATATTAAAAAGACAGATACATGGGAGTAGATATTTCACACATTATAAAGACTGATTTTCGCAACACTGAAAATCGTGACGAAACTTGGAATTTCATTTTACAAACCATCGAAATGCTGAAAAAAGCATTAAAGATAGAAGCTGACTATGAAGATTGGGAATTAAGCAAAGAAGAAATGAGATTTAGACTCCCGGAATGGGATTGGGAATTCTCTTTGCGTAAAGGCTTTTGGATTATAGAATCTTATGACCATTATTGTCAAATCGTCATGCATAGAGGACGCTATTTTTGGCTGCGTGATGATGTATATAAAATTGCCAAATTACTGGGACAAGAAGAGGCTTGGTATACACAAGAATTCTACACATGGAATGGTGGACCAACAGAATACCTTGATTGCTCATTCGAAGAGTGGCTGGAGTTTGTTAAAAATAAGAATAAAGGAATTATCCCTGAATTTGACAGCAAAAAGGTTATCGCAGAAGACAATTTCAACAAGTATGAAATTGTTTATCATGAT
>CAVKXW010000187.1:0-6261 GCA_963660215.1 Bacteroidaceae bacterium
CCATTTAACACCCTCAAGCATCATCACACCACACAAAACGTTAACAAAAGATTATTTTCGTATAAATATAATAAGGTTCGCGTACCTAACTTATATTAAAAGCACAGCTAATAATTATCCCAAATCAAGCCATCTGTAAACAATCTTAAATAAAATGTAAATAAAACACTTAATCTTTATAAAATATATCTAATATTACAATTCTTTTGCTGATAAGCAGAAAAGTATCAGCAATCAGCAAAATATGTACATACTATTTTACAAAAAAGTTCTATCTTTGCAGCAGAATTCGAGAAAGTCGTTTTCCGCCTTAAAAGAGAATCAATCTAACGATTACAGAAACAATATAAACAATATAAAATAATCACAACGATGAAACAAGAAAGAGCAACCTAGAGCTAGCCTCTTGCTTTTCTTTCCCGCACTTGGGATGAAGAAAAAACTAGAGAGCAATCAATCATGAGGAATCTACGCCTAGCAACTAGGAGGATTCCAACAGTTTAACCAACTAACTAAATTCATATGAACTTAAAAAGTAGAGAAAAGTTGCTTACTGGCGTAGCTGCCCTGAGCCTTCTCGGCATCTCTCCTCAGCAAACTTTCGCAGCCCAGATCACAACGACCCAGGCTGTGCAACAAACCAAAAAGATTACTGGTACCGTAGTTGACTCCCAGGGGCCTATCATCGGTGCCACCGTAAAAGTGAAAGGCACAAAGAATGCCGCAGTGACAGATTTAGACGGAAATTATGTTCTCAATGTTTCTGCGGGCCAAACCATAGAAGTCTCCTACGTGGGCTATGTCACCAAGACTTTTAAAGTGGGGGGGCAAAGCAAATATAACATTACCATGGCAGAAGATAACAACAGCCTCTCTGAAGTGGTTGTTGTAGGTTATGGTACCATGAAGAAAAGCGACCTCGCCGGTGCCTCTGCGTCCATGGACGAAAAGACTTTGAAGTCTGCACCTATCACGAATGTAGACCAAGCCTTCCAAGGTCGTATCTCTGGCGTTACAGCGACACAGACATCAGGAGCTCCTGGTTCTGCCGTTGCCGTGAACGTACGTGGTATTGCGACAATTAACGCAAACACAGAGCCTCTGTATGTTATCGATGGTGTTGTTTACCAGCCAGGAAGCAGCAACAGTGGTTCTTCTCTCGGTTTGGGTGATGCCCTCGGAAATGGCTCTCACTCCGCCGTGTCACCATTGTCCCTTATCAACCCTAGCGATATTGTTAGCATGGAGGTATTGAAGGATGCTTCCGCTACCGCTATTTACGGTTCCTTGGGTGCCAATGGCGTTGTATTGATTACTACCAAGAAAGGTAAGTCTGGCGATGCCAAGTTTACCTATAATGGTTCTGTAGCAGCAAGCCGTCAGAACAAGAGACTTGACATGCTTAACCTCCGCGAATTTGCACAATATTACAACTCTCTTGTTGATCAAGGGGAAATCTCCCAACCAGACAAAACTTTCAGCGACCCAAGTATTCTTGGTGTAGGAACAAACTGGCAAGACGCAGTGTTCAGAACTGCATGGCAGCACTCTCACCAAATATCAGCAGAAGGAGGAACAGATAAAGTCAACTACTATGTATCAGGAAACTATTCAGATCAAGACGGTACTATCCTAGGTAGCGACTTTACCCGTTATTCTTTCCGTGTAAACCTTTCTGCACAATTAAAGAAATGGCTGAAATTGGGTGTAAACGCAACCTACGCCCACACTGGTGAAAGTTTGAAGCTAGCAGATGGTGACGAAGGTTTGATTAGCTATTCATTGACTACAACCCCAGACATACCAATCTATAATATCGATGGTACTTACTCTAGTGTATCAAAAGAAGGCTATACCAATCCAAACCCTATAGCTATGGCTTTGATGGATGACATTCTTTTGAAACGCCAGACTTTGAATGGTAGCATTTTCGCAGATGTCACCCCTATCAAGGGATTGACTTGGCACATACAATTTGGTTACGACATCAATTCCTCTAAGGCCGACACTTACAATCCAAAAGTAAATCTCGGTACATGGACACGTGACAACAACCAAAGCCGAATTCAAAAGAACAGTGGTACTTTCTGGTCTTTGAACAACTATTTGACATACAACTTCAATATCAAGAAGCATAGCATTTCTGCGATGCTCGGTCAAGAGTGCTGGGAATCGAACTATGATTATGTATCCGTATTCAATACCAACCTACCAAACGACATCGTACATAACCCAGCCTTAGGTTCTGGAGACCCTAAGATTAATTCTGGTTGGGGAAGCTCATCCATGGCATCTTTCTTCACCCGTGAGACATACAACTATGATGACCGTTACCTCGCCACATATACATACCGCTATGATGGTAGCTCTAACTTCGGTCCTAACAACCGTTGGGCAGGATTCCACTCCGTAGCATTGGCATGGAGATTCTCTAACGAATCGTTCATGAAGGACTTGAAGTGGCTGAGCAACGGAAAGTTACGCCTAGGATGGGGTCAGGTAGGTAACCAAGGTATCGGTGGCTACAAGTGGGGATCTGCCATGTCTGTTATGGACACAGGCCTTGGCACCAGCTATCGCCCTGCCAACTTGAAGAACCTTGACATCATGTGGGAGAAACAAGAGCAGTGGAACGTAGGTCTCGACCTTGGTTTCTTAAACAACCGACTGAACGTTACATTCGATTGGTATGACAAGAAATCAAATGCCATGCTTATGCAGCTCACCTTGCCTTCTATCATGGGTACAAGTGGCAACGCATCGTCTGCCCTCGCTGCTCCTTGGGGCAACTATGGCAAGATTGAGAACAAGGGTGTTGAGTTGGCTATCAATGCCAAGCCAATCGCCACAAAGGATTTCGACTGGAACACAGAAATGACATTCTCAGCAAACAAGAACAAGCTGATTAGCATTTACAGAGGCACTCCATTAACAGGCTACGGACAGTGGAGCGACGTTGTTTCTCGTTCTACCGAAGGTTCCTCACTCTATGGTTTTTATGGATATGAAGTAGAAGGAGTCTACAAGGACTTTGATGACATACTTAACTCTCCAGTCAATACACTTCAATCAAACAATCCTATTGTTACCAACGCTGACGGAACTAAGTCTTGGAGCACAGACCCAACTAAATACAACCGCACCAACACCACATTCGTTGGCGACTTAAAATACAAAGATGTAAATGGAGATGGTGTCATTGACGAGAACGATAAGACATACTTAGGTTCTCCTCTTCCAAAATGGACTTTCGGTTGGAACAACACCTTCCGCTACAAGAACTTTGACCTGAATGTATTCATCAATGGTTCTGTAGGTGCCAAGGTGGGTAATTACATGAAGATGAAGTTGACCCATATGAACTCTGCTTGGACTAACCAGTTGAAAGATGTTAACGATAGAGCCATATTGGCTGCAAAGGATGGAAACGCCACAGGAAGATGGTACGATGACATCAGCAATGTAGTCGTAACCAATCCTAACACATCCATTCCTCGTGCATCCATCAACGACCCTAACGACAATGATGCTTGGAGCAGTCGCTACATAGAGGATGCGTCATACGTCCGTCTGAAGAGTATCACTCTTGGTTACACATTCGACCAGAAGCTCATCCAAAAGATTGGCTTGACCAACCTCCGTTTGACTTTGAATGCAACCAACCTCTTCACCATCACAGGTTATGACGGATATGACCCTGAGGTAGGTCTTTCAACTCAGAGTGCAAATGTCTTTGGTCTTGACAATGGACGTTATCCATCTCCAACGACCATCACATTTGGTTTGAACTTGTCATTCTAACAAAAAATGATTAATTATGAAACTAAAAAATATTAAATATATCTCTGTAGCTGCACTGCTTTGCTTAGGCATGTCTTCTTGCGACAGTTTCCTTGACAAGCCAGTAGTAGACAACTACAATACAGAGAATTACTATAACGGCGATGCCGCTTGTATCTCTGGTGTCAATTACCTTTACAACTCGCCATGGTACGACTTCCAGCGAGGTTTCATCAAGGTAGGCGAAGTAATGTCAGGAAATATGTACTGGGGATCAAGCCCATACATGAATTTCAGTCTCAATGGTACTGATACAGACTTGATTAACATGTCTTATTCTCTATGGGCTGAGATAGGGCATTGTAGTACTGTTTACGAGTCATTACAGAATGCAGTAAACTGTTCTGAATCTGTAAAGAATCAGTGCTTAGGAGAATGTTTAGCATGGAAAGCTATGGCATATTTCTATCTAGTTCGCACATTCGGTGACGTGCCTATCATACATAGTAACTCTGCCGCACTTGCTGATGGTAGCTATACAACTGCAAGTAAGGTGGAAAAAGCTGATGTATACGAATACATCGTCTTGACCCTCGAAAAGGCTATGGAACTATTGCCTAAGACAAAGAGTACTACAGGTAGAATCGACTATTATGGTGCTGAAGCACTTTTGGCTAAGGTATATTTGACCAAAGCTGGCGTAAAGGGTACATTGGACAATGATGACTTACAGAAAGCTGCTACTTATGCCAAGGATGTCATTGAAAACTCAGGTCGCGAACTTATGGAAAACTATGAGGATGTATTCCGTGGCTCCAACCAGTACTGCGACGAGATCTTAATTGCTTGGCGTTGGACCGTAGGTGCACAATGGACATCTCAGAATACACTTCAGAGCGACTTGGCTCCTGTAGGCTTTGACGAAAACGGTGACTGCTGGGGTGGCTATGGTGGTCCATCTGTCGATTTGATGGATGCTTTCGGCGTATCAGCTGATCAAAACCCAGAAGAACGAAAGAATGAAAAAGATGTTCGTCGTAAGGCTACTATCATGATGGCAGGCGACAAATATGATTACTTCTGGCGTGACCGTAACATGGACGACGGCAAGAAGGGATTCAACTATCTCCAATTCATCTACGACAAGGAATACAACTCTTCTTCTACAGGAGAATTGCAGACTCCTACAGGTGGAAACAACGTAAAGCATCTCTATGGTGACAACGCCGACCACTTGGCAGAGTTGAAGATGACCCCAGGACGTATGTCCAATGCCTTGCCTACCCCTATTCTCCGTCTCTCAGACCTTTATCTCGTCTATGCAGAGGCAGAAGTCTTGCTTGGCAACACATCAGATGCCCTTGCTTTGGAATGCTACAACCATGTACATGGTCGTGGTGTACAATACAAAGACCAAGACGAGACCTCCCTTACATTTGACATGATTTGGAAGGAGCGCCGATTGGAACTGGCTGGTGAAGGCGACCGTTGGTACGATTACGTACGCCGCAGCTACTATGACGTAGATGCTTGCATTAGCGAGTTGAAATCTCAGCGTCGTAATGCTATGTGGAATGTCAATGATGCCTATAAGACATACTATGAGTCTGGCTATTCGACATGGGATCCATCGAAGATTCAATATGACACGGACACTCCTGCACCAAACGTGACAGCCAACAGCTTTACCATTCCATTCCCAACAGAAGACGTGGCTATCAATCCAAACTTGGGTAGTAGTGTACAGCCTATACACGTAGATGTACGCAGCACATATAGTTACTAATTTTTTAAGAGTAAATTATTATGAAAATAAAGAATATAAACAAGGCTTTGTTCGCCGTAGCTCTTGTCTCTTCTGCAATAGGTTTCACCGCTTGCGAAGACCAACCAGATAAGTACGAGACTACAGGGGGCACTCCTACTATCAATTACATCCGACCAGTAGATGTAGACAGCAAGGATTCTCTCCTTACCGCAGCCTCTATGAGCAATACTATCTGTATCGTAGGTAACAACCTCAGAAGCGTGAAGGAAATTGACTTCAACGACCAGAAGGCTGTCCTCAACACCAGCTACATGACAGATAATACCATCATTGTGTCTGTGCCAAAGAATATTCCTGAAAAGGTAAGTGATAAGATTTATTTCATCACAACAGGAAACGACACTATCGATTACGATTTCAAGGTCATCATTCCTGCTCCATCCATCACAGGTATGAGCAACGAATGGGCAGCCGCAGGAGAGGAAGTAACAATCAATGGCGACTATTTCCTGGATTATGACAACTTCCCTTTGAGCATCAAGGTTGGTGACAGTTACACCATTGATAAATCTGAATTGAAGATTACCAAAACAGGTATTACATTCAACATGCCTGAGAACATGCCTGAGCATAAGAACATTTACGTCACCACGAAGTATGGTACCACCAAGGCGCCATTCCAATACAAGGACATTCGTGGTATGCTATTTGAC
>CAVKXW010000188.1:0-6132 GCA_963660215.1 Bacteroidaceae bacterium
TGCAAAGAGAACACAAGAGTTTAATTCATTAACTGATAGTCAGTTGTCGAGTTGGTTCTCCGATGCAGAAGAATGTGCAAAAAAGATGGTAGAACTTTGTGATGAGGATGAAGATAAGAGTGAGGAAGAATCTCTCCTTGAGAGAATTTCTGAGCAGATAAAAGAACTGAAACAGTTACGTTTAGGAAAGAGTTCTTCCTCTTCTTCTGTACATTCTCATTCTGAAGTTGAAAGCAATGAGCAAGAATACCTTGATGAGTTGATGGCTTGCTTAGAGGACGATGGAATAATTACTGATAGGGAAAGACGTTTGTTAGACCGTTTACGTAAGTCTTTGGGAATTTCAGAGAAAAGAGCTAAGGAACTTGAAGCTTCTTTGGTATCTTTTACTGATGAAGAAAAAGAATACATGGAAGCTCTTGATGATGTTATTGAGGATGGGGTTGTTCCTGATAATGTTCGTCGATTGTTGGAACGTGAAAGAAAGTCGTTAGGGCTTTCTGAGGAGCGTGCACATGAATTAGAAAAATTGAAATGTAAAAACTCCTAATTGAGCAGTCAGGATATGTCAAAAATCATGTTGTACGACTAGGCATCCCCATGTCGTACAACTATACATTGTCATGTTGTACGTTCATAGCACCTATGGTCGTACAACATGACAACCTCATAAAAATGACCTTTGGAAAACGTGACAAGTCGGTTTGATTTTTCTCTACTTCTTATAATGCCTTATTCTGCCAACTTCCAGTCCAAGAGTCCTTTTCCCTCTTCGTCTAACTCTATCCCTAAGCCGATGATTTGTCGTTTGTCAGCCTTGAACGGCTCCATATATTGGCGGTTGAGGATTTGCTGAGTGGCAGCTTCTTTTCCACCATTGTTTCTTAGTTTGAGTTCTAATACATAGATATAACGAGAAGTCTGCACTATCATGTCGATTCTGCCAGTGGCAATCATTTTTTCTACTTCTACTTTCAAGCCGATGGCATTGAAAATAGTGCTGATGATAAGGCGATAACGCTCTTCCATATCCATCGAGGCAAGTTTCTTGTTGCTGTAAGGAACGTCGGCAATGAGTGCTTTTAGAGCCTTCATGGATTCATCGATGTTGGCTTTTTGAATCATTTTTTGCAACAGGCTTTGGGTAGAAATTACCTGTGACCTTGTACGAAGCGTTAAGGCAGGCACTACAAGTTTGTAGAGTGCTTGTTTCACCTCTTCGTTAGGAAATCCCAAAGTATATACTCCGTCCTCGTATTCCTTGATGGTAAGATAGCCCGATTGATAGAGGAAGAGTTCTGCACCGCCATCGCTGACATCACATGTTTCTAATGTAGTGCTATCAATATAGCAATGGTCGAAATATTCTAGGGAAACATCGAGGTCATCCACAAACTTAGGAAGCAATGAGGTCGCTCCCGATGCAGCCCAGAAATTGCTAAGCTCTTGGGTGTCGAGGGCATTGATGAGACTGAATGGATTATAGACATCTATCATGTTACGACGGCTGAAATGGTAGCCATCATAATAGTCTTTCAGATGGTCGTGTGTTTCTTGGGCAGTCCAGCTGTTTCTTGCTGCTATTTTCTCCAATTCAGGCTTGAAGTTCTCTCCGATTTCTTTCTCTGTGATGCCGCAGATTTCTGCGTATTCTGGCAAGAAACTGATGTTGGTCAGATTGTTGAGAACGGAGAATAGGGATATTTGTGTAAACTTGGTAATACCCGTGATGAATACCAATCTCTCATACTCGTCATCTGCCTTCAAAATGGCAAACACCTCGCGATATACTTCTGTGCAGGCTTCGTGCTCAGGAGTTTTCCAAGAGTGTTGGAGTGGGGCGTCGTATTCATCGATAAGGATGGAAACTTTCAAACCAGTTTGGTGGTATGCGGTAGTGATGATGGCATCAAAACGGTCTGCGAGTTGGGCTGTCGGGTCTGGAGTGATGTCATATTTCTTTTCATATTCCTTAAAGCGCAAGTTGAGATAAGAGCGTAATGTCGTTGCGTTAGCTCCACCACGACTTAGGTCAAGGCGAATGACAGGATATTGCTTCCATTCTTTCTCCAACTGCATGATTTTCAGTCCTTCGAAGAGTTCCTTTCTTCCATCAAGGTACATCTGTAGCGTATCGACAAGGATAGACTTGCCGAAACGACGAGGGCGGCTTAGGTAATTGTACTGTTTGCCACTATTCGCTAATTTCCAAATGATGTCGCTCTTATCTACATAGAGATAGTTCTCTTCTCTAATCTTTTTGAACGACTGGATGCCTGCTGGTAATTTTCTGTTATTGATGTCTGCCATATTTTCGTCTTTTATTTTGCAAAGATACAACTTTTATTCCAATTATCATAAGATGATAATCATAAAATGATAACGAAAGCAAAAATAGTGATTGTGAAAAAGAAAAAGGGTAGCAATCTTCTCGGAATGGAGAAAGAATGCTACCCTTTATACCTTATTATATATAGTACCCAAAAACGAAGGGTACTTATCTATTGCTAAAGATTACAACTGAGCCAACTCGACAATCTTATCGACTGCTGCGCTCAAGCCGTCCTTGTTCTTACCACCAGCCTGTGCATAGTGAGGCTGACCGCCACCGCCGCCTTGTATCAACTTGGCTGCCTCGCGAATCATCTTGCCTGCGTTCAAGCCGTGGTCTTTTACCATGTCATCGCTGAACATCACGCTGAGCATTGGCTTGTCGTTGTGGATAGAACCCACTACACAAATCATATTCTCTGGCAATGCCTCACGAACCTTGAACACCAAGTCCTTGGCAGATGCTGGATCCATTGGCATCACGGCGGTAACCACCTTCACACCATTCACGTCCTTGGCATTGGCAACCAACTTCTCCTTGGCACGCTCCACAGCCTGAGCCTGGAACTTCTCTACGTCCTTCTTCAAGCTGTCGTGCTCGTCGATGTACTTCTTGATGGCACCTTCGAGATCCTTGGCATTGTTGAACAAGCCCTTCAAGGCAACGATGGTGTCCTGAAGATTGTAGAGTGCTTCCTCGCAAGCCTTGCCTGTCAAAGCCTCGATACGGCGGATGCCTGCTGCTACGCTGCTCTCAGCGACAATCTTGAAGAAACCTATCTTACCCGTGCTCTTGGCGTGGATACCGCCACAGAACTCGGCAGATGGACCGAAGCGAACCACACGTACCTTGTCGCCATACTTCTCGCCGAAGAGGGCGATGGCACCAAGTTGCTTAGCTTCCTCGATAGGAGTGTCACGATGCTCGTCAAGTGGATAGTCGGCACGAATCATCTCGTTCACCATGCGCTCTACCTTGCGAAGTTCCTCGTCGGTCACCTTCTGGAAGTGAGAGAAGTCGAAGCGGAGGGTGTCCTTATCTACGTAAGAACCCTTCTGCTCCACGTGGTCGCCGAGTACCTGCTTCAAGCAGTAGTCGAGGAGGTGGGTAGCTGTATGGTTGGCAGCACTTCCCTCACGGCTCTCGATGTCAACGCAAGCCATGAAGTCGGCTGTTACATCCTTAGGCAACTCCTTCACGATGTGGATGCTCTGGTTGTTCTCACGCTTGGTGTCGATAACCTGAATGGTCTCGTTCTCGCTCACGAGCACACCCTTGTCGCCTACCTGACCACCCATCTCGCCATAGAAAGGTGTATTGTCGAGTACCAACTCATAGAAGCTGTTCTTCTTCTGGGTTACCTTGCGGTAGCGCAAGATGTGACACTCATATTCTGTATAGTCGTAACCGACGAAGTTCTGGTCGCCTTCCTTCAATACCTCCCAGTCGCCGTTCTCTACGGCTGCAGCATTGCGGGCACGAGCCTTCTGCTTCTGCATCTCCTCGTCGAAGCCTTTCTCATCTACGGTGTAACCATTCTCACGGCAAATCAACTCAGTCAAGTCGAGAGGGAAACCGTAGGTGTCGAAGAGGCGGAATGCGCTCACGCCATCAAGCTGAGTCTCGCCATGAGCCTTCAACTCGTCCATGTCGCCATTGAGAAGGTTGATACCCTTTTCCAAGGTGCGGAGGAAAGAATCCTCTTCTTCCTTCATCACACGAGTGATGAGCTCCTGTTGAGCTGGCAACTCAGGGAAGGCAGCACCCATCTGCTCTACCAAGACGTTGACGAGCTTGTACATGAATGCCTGTTTCTGGTCGAGGAAGGTATAAGCGTAACGTACGGCACGGCGCAAGATACGACGAATCACGTAACCAGCCTTGGCATTGCTTGGCAACTGACCATCGGCGATAGAGAATGCTACGGCACGGAGGTGGTCGGCGCAAACACGCATGGCGATGTCTATCTTCTCTTGCTCATCCTTGCCCTCGCCATTGGCTCCGCTAGGCGTAGTAAAGCCATACTTCTTGCCGGAGAGCAACTCGATTTCCTTGATGATAGGCTGGAAGATGTCGGTATCATAGTTGGAGTGCTTGTCTTGCAACATGCGAACCAAACGCTCGAAGCCCATACCTGTATCGATAACGTGCATTGGGAGAGGTTCGAGAGAACCATCAGCCTTGCGGTTGTACTGCATGAACACGATGTTCCAGATTTCGATGACCTGTGGGTCGTCCTTGTTGACCAACTCACGTCCTGGCACTTTGGTTTTCTCCTCAGGAGTACGAGAATCCACGTGAATCTCAGAGCAAGGACCGCAAGGACCTGTATCACCCATCTCCCAGAAGTTGTCGTGCTTGTTACCGTTGATGATGTGGTCGGCAGGCACGTGCTTAGCCCAGTAACCAGCAGCCTCGTTGTCACGCTCCAAGCCTTCCTCCTTGCTACCCTCGAATACGGTAACGTAAAGGTCGGCAGGGTTGAGCTTCAATACCTCGGTCAAGTACTCCCAAGCCATGTCGATGGCACCCTCCTTGAAGTAGTCGCCGAAGCTCCAGTTGCCGAGCATCTCGAACATGGTGTGGTGGTAAGTGTCGTGACCTACCTCTTCGAGGTCGTTGTGCTTGCCGCTCACACGGAGACATTTCTGAGTATCTACACGAGTAACATCCTTGCCTGGGTCTTTCGTACCGAGGATGATGTCTTTCCACTGGTTCATACCAGCATTTGTAAACATCAGCGTAGGGTCATCCTTGATAACCATAGGTGCTGATGGAACAATCTTGTGGCCTTTTCCCTCGAAGAATTTCTTGAAGGATTCGCGCACTTCATTAGCTGTCATCATATCTTTTTTATTTTGTCTTTAATTTCTTTAATTCCGTTTAATAGAGAAATAACCCACTTCTCTTTCAAGTTATTTTTGCCCTTTAGGGCATTTTCTTCCGAAAATCTTTGCAAAGATACCAAGAATTGTTTAATTTTGCAACAAAATTAATTATTTTTGAAATTAAAGAGGCAAAATATGGCATTAAATACAGAGAAAGTAAAGAAATTGTACTATTCCATCAAGGAAGTGGCTGAAATGGTAGACGTTAATGAGTCTACCTTGCGTTATTGGGAAAAGGAGTTCCCTTTCCTCAAACCAAAGGTTTCTGGCAATAAGGTTCGCCAGTATACCGAGAAGGACATCGAGCAGGTGAAGCTCATCTACAACCTCATCAAGGTGAAGGGATTGAAGATTGCCGCCGCCCGCAAATATCTCAACCAGAATAGGGCAGGGGCTGAGAGAACTTCGGATGTGCTCGACACGTTGATTAGCGTGAGAGACCAACTCAAGGACTTGAAGAAGCAGTTGGATACGCTTGTTTAGCTGCGATAAAAAAGAAGCTATACTCCATGTGCAAGTGAAGTATAGCTTCTATATGCGATGAAGTACTACTTCGATGGCAGATGAAGTACTACTTCTTTTCTTTATCTTAAATATTCGAATGTTGAGATATTACCAACAATCCTCGCCAAATATGTTGGCGATGGTAACCTTGGCTGCTTCTTTCTTGGTGAGTTGCTTGCTCCATGCTGCACGCCCCTTGGTCTGCGCACCCTCGCCATGGTTGTTATACTCTGCATAGCGAGCGGTCTGCTCATTGCTCTGTTTACCCCAGTTATGCCAACCTACAGGTAAGATATGTTTGCCCATTTCGCAATTCATGAAAAGGGTAGCGGCGTATGGTCTCCAAGGTCTGCCGAGATACACCTTGTCGACACCTTCGTCGGCAGTCAAGCGGCATTTGTTGAATAC
>CAVKXW010000189.1:0-6119 GCA_963660215.1 Bacteroidaceae bacterium
AGGACGGAGAGAGCCACAAGCACCTCATCGGTATGAAGACGAGGGTTCTTGCCACCGAGATAACTAACCTTAGTATGCTGGATAGGCTTGATCATCGACTGAGGAATCAACTTCAGCTCGTGGTCGATGCCTGCCAAATGCTTCATCACATTGAGGAGCAAGGCTGCACTGCAACCGAGCAACTCGCTAGAGTGACCGCAGATAATGGTGCCATCCTCTAGTTCGATAGCCGAAGAGGTATGCCCCGTCTCCTTCAAGCTCTGCTTTGCCGCAACCGTCACCTTGCGATAATCGGTGTTAATCTTCGCCTGGTTGAAGAGCATCTGAATCTTCTGAATCTCAGGCTCGTTGCAAGCGCCCTTGGCTAGTTTGTTGGTGGCGGCATAGTAACGACGGATTATCTCGTTCTTGGAAGCCTCGCAGCATACCTCGTCGTCGGAGATGCAGAAGCCCACCATATTCACGCCCATATCCGTAGGCGACTTATATGGATTGCTACCATAAATGCCCTCGAAGAGCGCATTGAGCACAGGATAAATCTCTACGTCACGATTATAGTTGATGGCAATCTTGTTGTATGCCTCCAAGTGGAATGGGTCGATCATGTTCACATCGTTGAGGTCGGCGGTGGCTGCCTCGTAGGCGATGTTGACAGGGTGCTTCAGTGGGAGGTTCCACACTGGGAAGGTCTCGAATTTAGCATAACCAGCACGTACCCCACGCTTGTTCTCATTGTAGAGTTGGCTCAGGCACACTGCCATCTTGCCGCTACCAGGACCTGGGGCTGTAACGATGACGAGCGGACGCTCAGTCTCCACATAGTCGTTCTTGCCAAAACCCTCGTCGCTGGCGATGAGGTTCACGTTATGAGGATAGCCCTCGATGAGATAGTGGCAGTAAGTCTTGATGCCCTCGCGCTCCAGGCGCTGCTTGAAGGTGATGGCTGCAGGCTGACCGTCGAAATGGGTGATGACAACAGAGCCCACCATGAACCCACGGTTCTGGAACTCGCCACGCAGACGGAGCACATCCTCGTCGTAAGTGATGCCGAGGTCGGCACGTTTCTTGTTCTTTACAATGTCGAAGGCACTAATCACGATAACAATCTCGATGCTATCGCTGATTTTCTGGAACATGCGCAGCTTGCTATCAGGCTGGAAACCTGGCAAAACACGGCTGGCGTGGTGGTCATCGAAAAGCTTGCCGCCCAATTCGAGGTAAAGCTTTCCGTCAAACTTGGAGATTCTTTCCTTGATATGCTCAGACTGAATCTTCAGATACTTCTCGTTGTCGAATCCTATCTTCATAATTGCTTAAAACTATTCTGTGAATCAAAAACGACTGCAAAATTACAAAAAAGTATTGAATTATCAGCCTAAGCAGAGAGAAACTTTTCACAGAAATAAAACAAAATGGCTATATGATGCCCGAACACACACCGATAATAGCTATGGCAGAGGCTTCAGCCCCTCCCATCTCACGTTCCAGTTGCCATCTTGCGGAAATCCAGGGTTAGGGTATGTCGCCCCATCCCATCCTGCGCACATCATGCCCACCGCCATCAGCAGTCCACCGTTGCCAGGCAGATAAAGGCGAAGGCGAGCGTCCTGATAATTGTGTCCGCTCACCAAATAGGTGTTCTTCTGCTGAGCCATCAGCAAGGCATCGACGGCATTCCGAGGTTCGCCCATTCGTGCCGCACACATTGCCATCATCGGATAGTCCCATCCCCAGGAGGTTTCCCACTTCCAGTTGTTCCAAATCCATCGTTCCGTCTTCTTCATCTTTTCCATGTCCACCTGATGCGCATTGTATGGCAACACGCCCACGGCTCCCATCACGGCAGGATGGTCGCTATACATACGCTCTTTCTGATAGGTATCTGGCTCGGTCTCGGCTGCCAGATAGAGGCTGTCCTTATCTGCCAAGGGTGAAATCTTCTGGATGATGTCGTCCCAATGGGCATTGCGAGCCTGTCCCTGTCGCTCCCGCCATAGCTGGGCCACTTGCAGGGCAAAGTGCCAATAGCTCAGTTCGAAAGGCGGATTCACCGTGGTGGCAGCAGGCAAGGTCTCTTGTGCGGCGATGCAACCACGGAGGATGTATCGGTCGTTAGCCTTGTCGTATTCAGCAAAATCGCCCATAAACTCGGCGGTTTCCTCCACCAGTCTGCCATACTTTTGCAAGACCGTAGGCGACGGGGTGGCACGATAGAGCATCTCGGCGAGATAGATGAGATGTGGCTGCTGCCAAATCAAGAAGCTCCCCGTGCTCGATGGTGCCTCGCCCGCATCGGGGTCGGTCATCTTCATCCATCTCACACCCTTGAATCCTTGTCGATCCGCTATCTTGCGAGCATTCTCCTCTGCCTTGAGATACCAGGAGAGCGAACGGTCGAGCAGCTCGGGATGTCCCCAAGTGGCGAACTGCAACTGATGCCAAAGTATCATTTCCAGATGGAACTTGCCAAACCATGAGTTATAGGTCAAGCCGGTCTCCTGTGGCGGTGTGTCGCCAGCATCCTGTATCGCCAAGAGATATTGGCTAAGCACCACCCTGCGCTCTAGTTCCTTGGCACGAGGGTCTTTGCAAGTCCCAAAGTCTACCATCGCTCCCTTTTGCCAATAATGGCTCCAATAAGACTTGGAAGCCTCGGCTACTTGTGCAAAGGTCTTATCATTCGATGCTTGCTCTTCTGTATATTCGCAGGTAAAGGCAAGTTCCTTGCCCTTCGCCATCAACTGATAATGGTTCTTGCCCACCTGTTTCAATCGAGCCTTTCCCTCCCAATGCAGCAGCACGTAATATACTGTGGCATCAACGGTTCGCTTCAAAGTTGCCCATTGCGCCGAATGTGCCACAAGCGTAGTGGAATGCAGCGCATCCTTTGTCCAGTCTGCCGCATCATCGCAGTGTCCACCTGTAGGATAGGCGAATCGCACATCTATGGCGATAGCTCCTGTAGACCTCACTTGTGCCGCCAGCATATCCCTCATCGGGTCGCATGTCGTCTGCACCTCGTAAGCTTTGCCCTTGTAAGTAAAAGTGCTCTTGATGATACCGTTCCACATATCCAACTGTTGGTTCACGTTCTTAATCTGCCGAGGGTCAGAACCTAGCGACAATCCCACAGCTCCCAAGTTGAGTCGATGCGGATTCACACGATACCAGTCGCCAGCAGCCTTCTTGCGCTTATCCTCTTTGATTTGGGTGGCGTAAATCTCTTGATGCCCTCTTCCGAAGTCATAGCTTTTCCAAGCCTCTTCCTCCTTGTAATGCTCTGGATTGACGAAGCTATGCCATCCCCAGTCGCTCATCGTGCAGAGTGGCACGCCCTTGGAATAGCTTTGCGGAAAAGATTGCAGTCCTGTTCCATCCACCGTTACGGCAAAACCACCGTTGCCCACGCTCAGCGAACTGAGCGAGTCCATCGCCATTACATGTGGATTGTTTCTCTCCACCACCTGATGCCTGTCTATCGGTTGGGCTTTCGCACCCAGAGCCAGAAGCAAGAGTGCCGACAAGATTAGTTTCTTCATCATTATTGTTGTTAGTTTGTTACTATTTTGTTACTTGTTCGTATTACATCATACGTTCCGTTCGTTTGCTTTCACGCAAGATTTCGACTACAAATATACAAAAAAGGAAGCAAATAAGACCCTGTTATTCAATAAATCTCGTTTTATCGCCCTATTTATTTTGTATTGTCCTCATTTTGCAGTAACTTTGCAGAGAAATTATTAATAATTCAATACATATTATGATTAAAGCAATGATTTTGGCTGCGGCTGCCCTCACCATGAGCGCATCGGCAGCTGACGCACAGACTATGATTCAGAAGAACGACATCAAGGTGGAGAACCACCTGATGACCCCTGAGGCTCTCTGGGCAATGGGACGAATCGGTGCAGCGGAGGCTTCGCCTAACGGCAAGCAAATCGTGTACCAAGTGGGCTATTACAGCGTAAAGGAGAACAAGAGCCACCAGATGCTCTTCGTGATGGATGCCAACGGCAAGAACCAGAAGGCTCTCACTACCGACTCCAAGAGCGAGAGCGACGCTGCGTGGATTCAAGGCGGACAGAAGATTGCCTTCATTCGTGGTGGTCAGCTCTGGAGCATGAACGCAGACGGCACCGACCGCAAGCAGCTCACCAAGGACGCACAGGGCATCGAGGGCTTCAAGTTCTCTCCTGACGGCAAGAAGGTGATTCTCATCAAGGAGTTGCCTTACAACGGTACCATCCAGAAGAACCCTTCCGACCTGCCTCTTGCCACAGGTCGCCTCGTAACCGACATGAACTATCGCCACTGGGATCACTACGTGGAGAGCATCCTGCACCCATTCGTAGCTGACGTAGCTGAGGACGGCACCATCAACGAGGGCGAGGACATCTTGAAGGGCGAACCATTCGAGTGCCCTATGGCTCCATTTGGCGGCATCGAGCAGTTGGCTTGGAGCCCAGACTCCAAGAGTATCGCCTACACTTGTCGCAAGAAGGAGGGTGTGCAGTATGCCATCTCCACCGACTCCGACATCTACCTATATAATATAGGTACGCGCGAGACCAAGAACCTCTGCAAGGAGGCTGGCTACGTGGAGCCAAAGATAGACGCAACCAAGAGCATGCGCCACCAGGCTGTGAACGCCCCTGAGAACTTGAAGAACAACCCTGGCTATGATACCAATCCTCAGTTCTCCGCCGACGGCAAGTACATCGCTTGGCAGAGCATGGCTCGTGATGGATATGAGAGCGACCGCAATCGTCTCTGCGTCTATGAGCTAGCCACTGGCAAGAAGAGCTATGTAACCGAGAAGTTCGACTCTAACGTGGAGGGCTTCACTTGGAACAAGGACAACAAGAGCTTCACTTTCATCGGCGTATGGCACGGTACACTCAATCTCTACCAGACCAACCTGAAGGGTGAGGTAAAGCAGATTACCGACGAGTGGGCAGACTACGGAAGCATCTCCTTGGCTAACAACGGCAACAAGATTCTCGCCACCAAGGCGAGCATGAGCCACCCTACCGACATCTACATGGTTACCCCTGGCAAGGATGCCAAGAGCACCAAGGTGGAGCAGCTCTCTCACGAGAACGACCACATCCTCGGACAGCTCAATATGGGCAAGTGCGAGCAGCGCTGGGTGAAGACTTCTGATGGCAAACAGATGTTGGTATGGATTATGTTGCCATCCAACTTCGATGCCAACAAGAAGTACCCTACCCTCCTCTTCTGCGAGGGCGGTCCTCAGAGCCCAGTGAGCCAGTTCTGGAGCTATCGCTGGAATATTCAGATTATGGCAGCCAACGGTTATGTCGTAGTATTGCCTAACCGCCGTGGTCTCCCTGGCTTCGGAAGCGAATGGAACGAGGAGATTTCTGGCGACTGGACGGGTCAGTGCATGAACGACTACCTCTCTGCCATCGACGATGCAGCCGAGAACTTGCCTTACGTTGACAAAGACCGCTTGGGTTGCGTAGGTGCCAGCTTCGGTGGTTTCTCTGTTTACTATCTCGCAGGTCATCACAACAAGCGCTTCAAGGCATTCCTCTCTCACGACGGAGCCTTCAACCTGGAGAGCATGTACACCGACACCGAGGAGGCTTGGTTCTCCAACTGGGAGTATGACGATGCTTACTGGAACAAGGACCAGACAGCCAACGCCAAGAAGACCTACGAGAACAGTCCTCACAAGTTCGTAGACAAGTGGGATACCCCTATCCTCTGCATCCACGGCGAGAAGGATTATCGCATCAATGCCAACCAGGGCATGGGTGCCTTCAATGCAGCCCGCATGCGTGGCATCCCAGCCGAGCTTCTCATCTTCCCTGACGAGAACCACTGGGTATTGAAGCCACAGAATGGTATCCTCTGGCAGCGCACCTTCTTCGGCTGGCTAGATAAATGGCTAAAGAAATAAAGGAAATAATATTACAAATAAGGTGTTGCTCAGATTTATCGAGCAACGCCTATTTTTATACCAAAGGGTAAATTTTTCCCGAAAAACAGAGAAAAATGTAGAATTTTAGGGAAAACACACAAATAAAAAATTCTTTTACAAAACAAGTTTATTCTTTCAGTTCATTTTACTCCTATCCATTAAAAAAACGCTA
>CAVKXW010000190.1:0-6094 GCA_963660215.1 Bacteroidaceae bacterium
GGACGTTCAAGCCTTTTCTGGGAGTAGTCAAGTGTTTTAAATTCCCCTGTTTTATCGATGGCATGCTGTTTTCAGTTTATGAAATTATTATACTGTTTTTGGATGAAATAAACGCATGCAAAGTGTTTTGTATTAAATGTGTATTTTAAAGCGTGTTTTGATTAATGGCATAATATAACTTGGTAAATACCATCTTTTGAATAATCCGGTGAACATAATTGAGCTCTAGTTCACGATCATTGTAAATGATGCGTGCGTCCCAGAGTTGACGCCATGGGGGAAGGTCCCTAAACCTGCGCAGGGCCGTTCGGCCTATTTAGACCGTAACGAGATGATCTAGGATAATTCAAATTCGAGGCACGTATATTATAGCTACGACAAGTCCTCACTCATAATATGATGGTTGTTTTAATGATTTATTATTTTAATATTGGGGCACGTATATTGCAGCTACGCTAAGTCCTCAGCAGAATAAAACTTGTATTAAAAATGTTTTCACGAAATTGTTGATTATTTTTTTTATGATTATTATGTCATGTATTTTTTTTAAATTGTTGATTATTTTTGGAAACGAATATTATGCCATACTTTTAAATGTTATCTGTTAACCCACCTTTGTTTCTGTCCTACTGAGCCAGCGCTCACGTCCCTTTTCTTTGTGATTTCGAAATGACTACTTCCAGGTGCGGGAGGTAGCAGTTCCGAAAATCATTGAGCTATCCGTTTCTACCGAAGATGATGCTATCCGTTTTCTCCATCTTCTTCTTTCTGTTTCTCGTTCTGATGTAATGAGACATTAAGTTTGGACTTTATTTCACGTTATTTAAATTTTATGCTTGGGAATATTTTATGGTTGGTAATTTCTTTTGAAAACCGATTTTGTGTTTGATTTCCGCATTAAAAAGTATTTATTTTCTACTTTATTTTATTATGTGGTTATGATGCTACTTTATAAATAATTAGGCTTAGCTAAATTATAATGTTGACCCGTTTTTCGTAATAAATGTTTTTCCTTAAATCTCGGGTTGATATTATGATTTGGCTGCCGTGTCACGTGTCTAAATTTTGGGCCGTGACAAATAATGGTATCAGAGCCCAGGTTTTCAAAAGGGTTTTCATCAAAACGTTTTCAAAATACCCAAGCATAGTTTTCCTTACTCTTAGAAGCTTATAGGATTTCCTCTTCCTTCAATCTTATTCAGCAAAATGGCTCGTCCCGGCACGCGTAGTCAGAGGCAGCAGAGAGGCAACGACGAAGAGAACCCCGGGAACACGCAGCCTCAAGGGAGACAGAATGCAGCGGTTTCTCCACCGAATGATCAGCTAATGGCAATGCAGAATCTCACGGCGGCGATACAGGCTCTCCTCACCGTCTTACCTTTTGGAACACCTAACCCAGCTCCTGTAGCCAATGTTGTTCCTAATGAGACCCAGAGAGCGGGGAGTTCTTCTCAGACTCCTCAGCAAACGCCTACCACCGAAAACCCTACCTCTGGAGCAGTACCTACCCAGCCTATGATACATCCTAAACAGGCAGCCCTAACTCTTTTCTTTAAGCCTCACGTACCCACTTTCGACGGCACGGGCACAGAGATGGATGCCGACTACTGGTTTGATGCCATTCGCAAGCAGCTAAAGTTGACCGCCACACCCGCAGAGTTCTGGGTTGAGTTTGCTTCCAACAAGCTGGTGGGTCTAGCCTCTACCTGGTGGGCTAGTATCGAGGATGGTTTGACAGAGGAGCAGAGGTCTTCTTGGACAGTTTTCGAGGAGCGTTTTCACGAGCGTTTCTTTTCAGCTCAGTTCCGCGACAGAAAAGCTAGGGAGTTCGTCCGTTTGAAGCAAGGGTCTATGTCAGTGCGGGAATATGAAGCCAAGTTCACTGAGTTGGCCCGGTATGCGAAGAATCAGGTTTTGGATGAAGCTACTAAGTGTCTCCGCTTTGAGGAAGGGCTTAGCCTCTATGTGAAGAGGGGTGTACAACCGTTCCAGATCAGGGATAGCTACCAGCAGATAGTTGCTAAGGCGTTGACAGTGGAAGAGGGCGACAAGGAGTTCCTTGAAGCTCGTAACAGAAACAAGTCTGGACCAATCCGCAACAAGCCTCAGCACAAGCCGCAGACTCCTTACCAGAAGAACCAGCAGTCTCAGGGATCGGGTTCTCATCAGTCTTCTGGACAGCGACAGGGTCGGGTGAATGTGATTACCTGCTTCGAGTGTGGTGATGAAGGCCACAAAAGAAATGTCTGCCCGAAGAGACAGTCAAGAGACAATGCTCATAGACATCATCATCAGCGGAATCAGAATGGTCTTCCACAGAGACAACAGTTTACTTCCCAGTCTTCGCAGTCACAGCGCCCTCAGCTTCCGGCTCCCTATCAGCCTCAGCGCACGAGCCAGTACACTGCGCCTTATGCTCCACATGCTACACCGCTACAGCAGTTCCCAGTGCCGAGTTATCAGAGACCGCCACCACAGGGTCAGAGTACGGGCTATCAGCGAGGGAATACAGCTCAAAATCGTGGTAAGGCACCACAGGTACACGCTCTTGGAGCTGACAGCATGGAGATAGATCATACACCGACTACATTAGATGGTATAATTCCTATCTTTGGTACATATGCACATGTTTTGTTTGACACCGGGGCTACACACTCTTTTATAGCCCAACATTATGCTCGTTCACTTGGTTTAAAACTGCAAAATCTTGACTCTCCCTTATGTGTGAAATCCCCGTTGGGCACGACTACCGTTAGTGATGGGTGTCAAGCCTATGTTTATGTTGGGGATGTTTGTTTGGAGGCATCACTTGTAGTAATGCCTATGTTTGCTTATGATGTTATTCTGGGATATGACTGGCTTTCCCGATATGGGATTATGCTTGATTGTCGTAATCGTCGCGTTATCTTTACAACTGATTTCGGACATGTAGTGTCCTATCAGTTAAGCTTAGTTTCAGATGTTGATAGATCTGCTCTGAGGTTAGTGTCGAAGAGTAGACAGGGTATTCTTTGCTTCTTATCCTTGTGTGCGGTGGAAGGATCCAGTTCTGAAAAGAGTACCCAACCTATACCTGTTGTCGATAGTTTTCCAGATGTTTTTCCAAAAGCTCTTCCAGGTTTACCACCTCATCGAGAAATAGAGTTTCGTATCGACTTAGTTCCTGGAACAGCTCCTTTTGCTTCTGCTCCGTATCGTATGGCACCTCTAGAGATGAAAGAGTTGAGCAAGCAGCTGGATGAGTTGAAATCGCTGGGCTTTATCCGAGACAGTAACTCACCTTGGGGTTCGTCAGTCCTTTTTGTGAAGAAAGCCGACGGTTCGCTACGTCTCTGTGTGGACTACAGAAAGCTCAACAGTGTGACCATCAAAAATAAGTATCCGTTACCACGTATAGATGACTTGTTCGACCAGTTGGGTGGAGCTTGTTTCTTCTCCAAGATTGATTTGAGATCCGGTTATCATCAGCTTCGGGTTAGAGAGGAGGATATCCCGAAGACGGCGTTCCGAACAAGGTATGGCAGTTACGAGTTCTTAGTAATGCCTTTCGGTTTGACAAACGCGCCAGCAGCCTTCATGGATATGATGAATAGAGTCTTCCGACCTTTTCTTGATAAGTTCGTCATCGTATTCATCGACGACATCCTCATCTACTCCCGAACTCGTGAAGATCATGCACAGCATCTCAGTATAGTTTTACAGACTCTTCGTGAACATCAGTTGTACGCCAAGAAAGAAAAATGTGAGTTTTGGATGACAGAGGTTAAGTTTCTCGGGCATATCATCTCAGGAGACGGTATATCAGTTGATCCATCCAAGGTTGAAGCGATTCTTAAGTGGGAACGACCGAAGAATGTTCCAGAGATCCGAAGCTTCTTGGGCTTAGCGGGATATTATCGACGTTTTGTACAGGACTTCAGCAAGCTCGCCGCTCCCCTCACCAATCTGACAAAGAAGGATGTACCTTTCGTTTGGGACAACAGCTGTGAGTCAGTTTTCCAGGAGTTAAAGAGTCGTTTGACGTCTGCACCTATCCTTATCATTCCGGATCAGGATCAAGTATATGACGTCTACACCGATGCTTCTCATCAAGGTCTTGGAGCAGTCTTGATG
This sequence comes from Bacteroidaceae bacterium, assembly GCA_963660215.1. Classification (GTDB taxonomy): domain Bacteria; phylum Bacteroidota; class Bacteroidia; order Bacteroidales; family Bacteroidaceae; genus Prevotella. The sequence goes on from CAVKXW010000190.1 coordinate 4,114, forward strand.
CAACAGAACCGAGTTGTCGCTTATGCCTCACGACAGCTGAAACAACACGAACGAAACTACCCTACACACGATCTAGAGTTAGCTGCAGTAGTGTTTGCGCTTAAGATTTGGCGTTGTTATCTGTACGGTGCCAGTTTTAGACTGTTTTCAGATCACAAGAGTTTGAAATACCTAGCTACACAGAAAGATCTCAACCTGCGTCAGAGAAGATGGGTAGAATACATGCAAGACTACGACTTCCAAGTCGAGTACCATCCGGGTAAAGCAAACGTGGTTGCAGATGCACTAAGTAGGAAAAGAGAGGCAGTTCCCAATCCTGATCATGATGCTTCTATAATGGCTATGCAGATAGATGAGTGGGAAAAGGACAGAGTTCTTACAGCTTATCAGGTTCGTTTTGGCGAAGTTCAGGGTCACCCAGTGTTGTACAACTTAGTGATGGAACCAGACTACGTGCAGAGGATCAAGGAGAATCAGTTGGCAGATACACGTTTCGTTGACATCCGAGATAGATTGTTAAAGGGCAAGCATGTTGCAGAGTGGTCGATGGACGCCAGTGGAATTCTTTACAACGAGGGTCGCTTAGCAGTGCCACACATCCCAGAGCTTATACAGGAGATCTTGTCAGAGTTTCATCAGTCGAGGTTCGCCATGCACCCAGGTGGAAACAAGATGTATCAAAACCTAAGACGGCAGCTTTGGTGGAGAGGTATGAAGTTAGATGTGAAGAACTTCGTGGCCAACTGTTTGACGTGTCAGAAAGTAAAGGCAGTACGGGAGAGACCCGCAGGTCTGCTCCAACCACTTCCAATACCTCGGTGGAAGTGGGATAGTATAGGAATGGACTTCTTAACCGGCTTACCGAGAGCACAGGATGGATCTGATGGAGTCTGGGTAGTTGTAGATCGTCTCACGAAGACTGCGCACTTCATCCCGTTCAAGACGACTTGCACCAGGAACCAGCTAGCCGAGCTTTACATGAGGAACGTAGTCAGATTGCATGGAGTCCCTTCGGTGATCGTTTCTGATCGTGATACGCGCTTCAACGCTCGCTTTTGGCAAAGTCTACAGGAAGCTCTAGGCACAGAACTGAACTTCAGCACCGCTTTTCATCCGCAGACAGATGGTCAGTCGGAGCGTCTCATACAGATTCTCGAGGATATGCTACGTGCCTGCGTTCTTGATCTTGGAGATGGATGGAGCAAACACCTCTACATGGCAGAGTTCGCATACAACAACAGTTATCAAGCGAGTATCGGAATGGCACCCTTTGAAGCGTTGTACGGAAAGCCTTGTCGATCACCCATCTATTGGGTTGACAACCAGGAAGCACCAGTGGGTGGACCCGATATGATCCTAGACCAGTACGAGAAGATTGCCATCATCAAACAACGACTTCTAACAGCACAGAGTCGACAGAAGAGCTATGCAGATCAACGCAGAAAGCCGTTAGAGTTCGAGGTTGGAGAGTTTGTGTTGCTAAAGGTTTCACCGAAGAAAGGTATCTCTCGTTTCGGAGTTAAAGGGAAGCTAGCACCGCGTTACATTGGACCTTTCGAGATCGTACGCAGAGTTGGTAAGGTTGCATATGAGCTGAAGTTACCCGACACCTTGGGAGTGCACAACGTTTTCCATGTATCGATGCTGAGGAAGAGTGCACGAACAGAGTCCGAAGTCATTTCAACAGATGATGTAGAAATCCAACCAGATGTCTCTTACGTCGAGGTTCCGGTGAAGATTTTGGATCGTAAGGTCAAGCAGCTGAGAACGAAAACAATACCCATGGTGAAGGTTCTTTGGAGTAACCATGGTGAAGAGGAAGCCACATGGGAAACCGAGAAAGATATGCGCGAGAACCATGCTGAATGGTTCGCTAAGCAGTAGAGTACATGTAATGTAGTCGACCTAAGTTTGTTTTGTAACCCTACTCTGTTCATAGTGGTAGATATACCACTATATGTTTTGAAAGGTGCATTTAGAC
>CAVKXW010000191.1:0-6064 GCA_963660215.1 Bacteroidaceae bacterium
CCCTAGAACAAGCCCTATCTCAGATGTCTTTATCAGACTTTGAGAACGATATAACCCAAGAACTTGTTGCTGTAAGCAAACATCCTAATCAGATGAAAGCTATTGTTATGCTTTCTATCTTGGCGGATGAGTCAATGAAAGCATTGAGTACAATAGAAACATCGAAGATGTTTGAGCAAGTATATAATAAGGTGGAGGAATTGAGAAAGAAGCATATTGAACTTTTGCCTCAATTTGAAGAACATCGGAAACAAAATCGTATCATCGTTGACAATATAGAAGGGGCTATATCTCGACTAGGAAAGTTGGATGCAGAGGTTGTTCGTCTGTTGGATGAATATGATAAATTGTTAGGTGAACTTGTAAAGGCAAGAGATACATTGCCGATAGAAGACTTGAAAACTTCAAGTTCGCCTAGTGAATAAAACTGAGTAGGAGATGGAAGAGAATGCTATGCTTCTGGTGTTTGATATTTGCCGATATGGAACACATGTGCTTGGACCAGGCAAACGGTATGTGATTTGGACACAGGGATGCAAAAAACATTGCAACGGTTGTGTCACCCCCGAAAGCCGTAATCTAGATGGAGGAATGCTGCTTGCAGTTAGTGACATTGCTTCTGACATCATCCTCAATAAGAGTATAGATGGTATAACCATCAGTGGCGGTGAGCCTTTTCTGCAAGCTGCTAAACTGGCGGCTTTGCTAAAGTTAGTGAAAGAACATCGTCCAGAACTAACAATTATTATCTATACAGGTTATATGTTGGAACAGCTTCTACAGTCTTCCGTCTATCAAGAACTGATTCAGTTGTGTGACATTCTTATAGATGGAGAATATCAGCAAGTGCTTGATGACAATCGTGGAATAAGAGGTTCTTCCAACCAACGCATCATCTGTATTACCCATCGGCTAGATGAATATTTGGAAGTAATGAACATGGGAACAAGAAAACTGGAATTGGTGGCGGAAAATAGCCTGCAATATACTAAAATAGGTGTGCCGAGAAAACTATATAACTAATTCACTAATCATTAAAACATAACGATTATGAGCAGAGACATAAAAGGAACTTCACTCAAAGAACTTAATGATGGTTTGGAGAGAGCTATCAGAAGGAGTAACCGAAACTTGCAGAATGAGATAAAGAAAGCGCAAGACCATGCCATAGATACGGCAGTCAGTGATTCTATGATGCGTGTCAATAATTTGCAAGCCGAGCTTTCTCGCCGTATGGATTATGCCAACAGCCAACTAGCTGATCGCATAGAGCAAGCCCAACGCAATCTGGGAGCACAGATAGACGACTTGTCTCGTTCAGAAAACCAACGATTGGTAGAGTTGGATAAGCGTCATACTCAACAACTGAAGCAGCAGCAACAGCAGCTTGACGCTTTGCATAGTGATGTGACCAAACTCTTGGACGAAAGCAACAATAGCGAAAATTACAAATTGGCAGCAGCAGGTCAGGCACTGGCCCTGCTGGAAACCATACGTGAGCGTTCTGAAATCAAACGATTTGCTCCTGCTATACTGCAAGATGAGGTTGCGTTAAAGGAAAACAGATTGCGCACGGCAAAGGCTAAAGATATAACGGTAAGTGACGCAAATGCGCTTATCGATCAAGCCATCGTCATGGAGAATGAGGCACGGCGAGAGCAATTGAAATGGGAAGCTCAACAAAATCTTACATCTACTGCTGTGCATGCGCTTCTTCAGCTCATGCAAGATAGTATGAACCTGAAGATAGACTCCATCTATGAAGGTGCAACAGAACAGGAGAATTTGAAAATAGACTATTGGACGCATGGGGCTTATGGGAAAGTTTTAGAGGAGACAAAAGCTTTGCAGCAGCGTATAGATGGTAGAAAATTGAGTATCCCTGAGCTAGAGGAAGCACATAAACGCATCGAGGAGTTGGAACAACAATCGGAACGCTTGCGAAGAGAAGCTGTGGAGCGAGGCATACTCAGTGAAAGTCGTGTGGCTGTAAGTAATGACATCTTGAATGCCATGCTGTCTCAAGGTTGGGAACTGACAGACGATCCTGGTTATATGGGAAGCGAGTTTGAGGAAGAGGATGCAAGGGAAGGTACATTCGCTGTTTTGAAAAAGGCAATAACAGGTGAGGAGCTGTCTATAGTCATCCTGCCAGAGGAACATGAGGATGGTAGTCTTGGCAACAAAATTATCTTCCATCGCAATGACAATCGTGTTGAGGCTACTTGGGCATTTCAAACTCGTATGGAGCAAATCAAACGAGAGATAGAGAAAAGTGGACACAAATTAGGACCTATAGGAGAGCCGAAATGTGGTGGCGATGGTCAAATTAGCCAGCTAAAGAATGCCAATGAACTTCGAAAAAGAGGAGCTGCGGAAAAACTGACCCAAGCTCTGAATGCTAGCCGATGATAAAGAGGTGCATCTTTAATCTTTATTACGATGATAACACAGCGCATAGATGCACTAGATATAGATAGGAGAGGATTGTTTACCGCTATTTATGGAATCAATCAAGAGCCGGAGGTTTATGTCACATCCGATTTGATGAGCCATTCTTTATGGGAAGTCCTTTATCTCTATTTGCGTCAACAAGGCTATTTGACCGTCTTTTATGACGACAAGGCTTTTAGTTATGAAGAAGACCAGCTCGTAGAGTTCTTTGACTTTACAGTAGATAGCGACAAAAAAGGTAACCAACCTGTAAGCAACACTGTTCAGTCAAGTGCTCCATCTGGAGGAAGAAGGGATTTCTTCAAGAATAAAGGTCCGATGTCGCTAACACGTTGTGTACTCCCTCCTCCAAGTACAAGTTCTCCATCTGGTATGTCTTCTCAGAACCATCAATCGCACCATGATGCGATTCATCTAGCTAACACAGGTTTGCAACATATCTATGCTGTGCCACAAAGCGAGGGTTTCTTTGGTAGCGTATATAATATGGTAGAGAAAAATGTAAGCAAGAAGGTGGCAATCGTATTTGTCAATCCTAACACTTTGGAGTATGATGATACTGAACAAAAAGTATATGAGAATTACTTGTCTGTTTTGCAAACCAAGTATACACAAAGTCATATCGGCTTGAAGCTTATTGCTCTCTATAATTTCGATTCAGCCAAGGCTTTTACCCAAGCTTTGGAAGAGGGTAGTAATAAGTTCTTGATGCGCTCTCCTTTCAAGGAATTGATACAGGCAGAGATAGCTCCGGAATTGAAAGCTGAAGGCTCTTATTCAGACCATGAGAATAATACGGTATTCTTTCTTGCTGCCCCTGAAAAAGATGAAATCGCCAATATGCTCAACCGTCGTAGATTGTTGGGAGATTTGCCTCATGTTTTTTCACGAGTACCGTGGCAACACATCGTGTTGAGACTATGGCAGGGGGCTACGATTAAGGAAACAGATAGTCATGGGAAGGTTACCCAACGTGTTTTGAAAATGATGAAAGACTTTGACTCCAACCATCTATCTGATAAGCAACTAGATCAAATCATAGAGAACATGGATACCGTAAAGGCTATCGACCGTCTCAACTCCATGCAGGGTATTGATAATGTGAAGCAGCAGTTTGCACATTATCGTGAGGCTTTGAGAGCGCATCGTCTGGGAGAAGGCGGCGGACGCTTCCGCCCACACATGGCACTGATGGGTAGCCCAGGTACAGGTAAAACAACTGTGGCTCGCCTTTTCGGTGATATACTTCGTGAAGACGGATTGTTGTCAAAGGGGCATTTTGTGAAGGCAGATGTGAGTGATATGATAGGAGAGTATGTTGGTTCTACTCGCCCTAAAACTCGTGCCTTGTGTGAGAGAGCGAAGGGTGGTGTGTTGTTTATCGACGAAGCCTATGGGCTGATAGCTGGTAGCAATGATCATGGTGACGTGGATTATGGAACGGAGGCTATCGAAGTGCTGATACAGTTTATGGAGGACAGCGAAGATTCGCTAGTAATCCTTGCAGGTTATACTGATGAAATCAATCAGTTGCTAAACAAGGGAAATACAGGATTCCGTCGTCGCTTCAATGAATTAGGTTTCTTCTATTTCCAAGATTACAAGCCTAACGTACTCTTCGATATAGCCTTGAAGATGATGCCATATCCCATGACGGAAGTTTTCAAAAAGGCTTTGTTGGGTATCTTGCAATTTAAATATGCCTATCGCAACAAGAAGTTTGGTAATGTAGGTGAGGTGGAGAATATAGTAAACCTCATTGTGGGAAATTATCGCAAAATGGGAATTGGTGAACCGATGGATGTAAAACATCTACCAGACAGATTGCGTATCTTGGTGGATTCTTCGATGATGGATGAAGAATACATGCTTCGTGAACTTAACGAACTCATAGGGCAAAGCAACGTAAAAAATATGGTGAGGTCGCTTTATCTGAAGGCTCGTGCCGACCGCCGACTTTTACAGGCGACTCCTGACTATAAGGTGGAACAACCAAGTCTCAATTTTGTTTTTAGTGGAAATCCAGGGACTGGAAAAACCACAATAGCTCGTATTATGGGGGATTTGTTGCAAAATATGGGCATACTCTCATCAACAGACAGAAGCGTCTTGTGTGAGTTGACTGCTAATGAATTGTTGCAAATGTCTTCTTCCAGAATAAAGGAGTTATTTGAAAATAGCATAGGAAAGGTGCTGTTTATAGATGAAGCTTACCAACTTAGGAATAGTCAGCGTGCTCTCGCTGACCTTGTGGGCAATATGACAAATGAGGATTTCAAGAATCGTATGTGTATTATTCTTGCAGGTTATCAAGATGATATGAATGAAATGCTAGCAGTAAATCAAGGTTCTTTAAGCCGCTTTACCATTGTGGATTTTGAAGATTATACTAATGAAGAACTATGGCAAATTTTGCTATCGAAGGTAAGCAAACCGTACACACAAATAGTAATGGATGCTAATGCTTGCCATGAACCTGCTATTCGTTATTTTGCTTCGCTGCCTCGTGAAAAAAGCTTTGGTAATGCACGTATGGTGGATCGCCTGGTTGACATTTTGAAGTACAAGCGTGCAGAACGTCTTGATAAAAAGACGCAAGAACAACTGGGGGACAGAAACTTTGCTCTAGCCATTTTGCCCGGAGACTTTCCTCAAGTAGATAATAATGTAAAAATATAAAAGTGATAAAATATGGAAACAAATAATAAAACTTGTCCTGTTTGTTCCGATAAAATGTCAAGCAGCGACATATTTTGTAAGAAATGTGGTTGGATGAGAATCTTACTGCCAGAGGTGATACCCGATGCTTTGCAAAAGCAAGAGGAGGAAAGATTGAAAATAGCCAAGGAGGCGTATGCTTTCAAAATAGCTTCAGAAAGGGATGGTATTAATCTAGAGAATTTGAAGAATAGCCTTGCTCAAAAGGATTCTGAACTACAAGAGCAAAAGACTCGCCTTGAGAATATGAAGGCAGAACTTGATGCCGCTAATGATAAATTGGCAAAAGACGAGCAACATATCCGAAAATTACAAAGTGGATTGGATAAGGCAAAGGCTGCCGTTCAACAGACACAAGCAACGGTGGTTCATGCAGAAGTGAAAGGTTTTGTCATGTTGAAGAATCTAGCGACTGATGAGGAAGCTACAGTGGCGATACTCGAAGGTGTCAATATATATGGTTCTAAAGAGGACAGTGGTCTTTATCATAAAATAAAGCTAGACCCTATTAAGTTTGTTTTTGAACCAGAGCAGTTCTCTATTGATACAACCCGAGCTAAGGGATGGGTGTTGCGAGATTTGTCAAATGGCTCAATTCAAACCAAAGCTGGATATGTACCTGAAAATGGTGTTTATATAAATAACGCTTTGGGACGAGTTTTAATCAATGATATTATAGAAATTCGTATCGTAAAACTTTAAATATAAATGGATTATGGCATATAGTTTATCATGGGATCGTAACCATCCTGGACACATCGTTTATGTATTAGATGCATCGGCTTCAATGAAAGGACAAAGAATGGAAGAGTTGTTGGACGTTTTGTTGAAGGTGTCAAACAAATTGATAAAGCAAAGTAAAGATGAGGAAGCAGATGGGGAGATAAGAGAG
>CAVKXW010000192.1:0-6046 GCA_963660215.1 Bacteroidaceae bacterium
AAAATGAAGCATTCAATCGTTATTGAGGCGCAAGCCCAACTTAACATTTAACACTAAACATTCAACATTATAATATAATAATGGAAAAGGTAACAGTAGTAAAGGTGGGCGGTGCCATCGTAGAGGACAGCGTCAAGCTGGCACAGCTCCTGAAAGATTTCGCAGCCATCCCTGGCAAGAAAGTCTTGGTACATGGCGGCGGTCGCCGTGCCACCAAGGTAGCGGCAGCTCTCGGCATAGAGAGCAAGATGGTGAACGGTCGTCGTATCACCGATGCCGACATGCTTGAAGTGGTAACGATGGTTTATGGTGGCTTGGTCAACAAGAACCTCGTGGCAAAGCTCCAGACCAACGGTGTGAACGCCCTCGGCTTGACGGGTGCCGACATGGATGTAATCCATAGCCACAAGCGTCCTGTCAAGGACGGCGTAGACTTCGGATTCGTAGGCGACGTGGAGCGTGCGAATGGAAAAATGCTCCAGACATTAATAGAGGAAGGAATCACCCCCGTGATGGCTCCATTGACCCACGACGGCAAGGGAAACATCCTCAACACCAACGCCGACACCATCGCCAGCGAGACCGCCAAGGCTCTCGCACCTTACTACGACGTAACATTGATATATAGTTTTGAGAAGAAAGGCGTGCTGAGCAATCCTGACGATGACGAAAGCGTCATCCCAGTGATTACCCATGCCGATTTTGAGAGATACAAGGCAGACGGCACTGTGGCTGGCGGCATGATTCCGAAGCTAGAGAATGCCCTGGCTGCCATCGACGCTGGCGTGAAAGAGGTGATTATCACTCTCGCCACAGCCATCGATGGAAAACATGGCACAGTGATAAAGTGAAGAACAAGCTCTTCACTTCAAACTGTTAGAGAATGTTAAATAATAAGTTTTTTACTGTTGGCTTGTAACTTCCTTGCAAGTCACTCGTCATTGATTATAGAGGGATGAAAGAAATCAGTTTCCGAAACGATGTTTTGCCACTGAAGAACAAGCTCTTCAGACTGGCTCTTCGCATTACTCTCAACCGAGAGGAAGCCGAGGACATCGTGCAAGATACACTGATAAAAGTCTGGAACGCCCGCGACAGATGGCAGGAGCTAGAAAGCATCGAAGCCTACAGCCTCACCATCGCCCGCAACCTCTCGCTCGACCGCATCAAGAAGATGGACAATCAGAATGATTCGCTGGAAGAGCAAAAGATAGAGCGACTCGACACCGCATCCACTCCTTCCGAACAGATGATACAGAAAGACAAGCTGCACATCGTGAGGAACATCATCAACGAGTTGCCTGAGAGACAGCGCACCTGCTTGCAACTTCGAGACATCGAGGGAAAGGCCTACAAGGAAATAGCAAGCATCCTCAATATAACCGAGGAACAAGTGAAGGTGAACATCTTCAGGGCTCGACAAACAGTAAAACAAAGATTTCAACAATTCGACAGATATGGATTATAAGTACATCAACCAACTATTGGACCGCTACTGGAAGGGCGAGACTTCTCTCGAAGAGGAGGAGATACTCCGCGCATTCTTCAGCCAGGACGAGTTGCCTGCCGAGCTAAAGCCTTACCAAGCACTCTTCTCTTACGAGATGGGCGAGGCTAAGCAAGAGAAGTTGGGCGATGACTTCGACCAGAAGATGATGGCGATGATAGAGGATGAATACGCCAAGGAGCCTAACAAGGCGAAGGTGGTGTCGCTCACCGAGCGCTTGAAGCCTCTCTTCAAGGCCGCAGCAATAGTAGCCATTGTCTTGACATTGGGCAATGCCGCCCAAGTGCCATTCCAAAATGAATCCGAAGAAGTTGAAAGCGTAGGATATTATAAGAGTAGCAAAGGGTTGTCCGCAGCCATGAGCGACTCTATATCGGCAGACTCAATGCAACATTCAAGCATTGACCAAGTGAACACCGAGGCTAATCCTACCATACTGAAGTAGATTATTTCTATGCTTTCTCTATAAAATCATGTTTAGTAAAACAATTACGAAACTGTGAAGTTTCAATTCTCTCAAATTTTTCATAACATACTAACGTAATAGGGCTGCCAGGATGTACTGGCAGCCCAAACTGTTTTATTTCTTTGGCTTCTGGAGCCTCAACACCATCTGGATGAAACTTGGTATCAGGATGCAGAGCGAGAAGCCCACGGCGTAATACAGGGTCTTCTCATCGCCATGGAAGAGGTCGATGAGCTTACCATCGCTCTGTGGGGCGATATTGCTCAGGATGTAAGCCATCGTGTTGTTGACCCAGTGCATTAGGATGCCTGGCACGAGGCTCTTGGTGCGATAATACATCCAGCCGAGGAGCAAGCCCATCAAGAGGGCATTGACAAACTGGGCGGCATTGCCATGAGCCACACCGAAGATGGCTGCCGAAATCATGATGGCTACCCAATGGTTCTTCTTGCTCATCATATCGAGCAAGGTGCGAAGGATAGCTCCACGGAACACGATTTCCTCTGCCAATGGGGCGAGAATGCCAACAGCCACGTAGCCCCAAGGCTCCTTCATCAAGCCTTCGAACACCTTAGCGGTGTTCTCGTCCATATCAATACCGAGAGATTCATAAGTAAAATCCAATGGGATGATGGCACCCAACGTAAAGAGAGCTACCCAGAGAAGAGCCGTCCAAGGCTTCGAGAGCAAATAGTTGCGAGTGAGCGGTGTCCACTTCGCCTTCAAGAAGACGACGAGCGTGATGACGTTGCTGAACACGGTAGTCAATGCCAGGAGTACAGGATTGCCACCTGTGGCAATCGCATTCACCACATTCATATACCCCTCGCCTTTCACAGCCGCCCAAATACCTGCGCCAGCATAGGTTACTACGATTTGCATTACCACAAATATAATAATGTAGAGAACTACATCTGTTATTCCTTTCTTCAAACTAATCTTTGCCATTTTCTTTCTCTTCATTAAATAATTCTATTACTACTTGTTCATCCTCCTTCAACTGCACCGTCAACTCCTCTGGGCTCTCAAACCTCTGTTCCCCTCTGATTCGCTTCACAAAGCAGACGAGGAGCAACTGATCATAGATGTCACCATCAAAGTCGAAGATGTGCGTCTCTAGCGTAAGCTGTTTGCCGTTAAAAGTCGGTCGGGTGCCCACATTCATCATTCCCTTCTTCCATACCACGGTGTTCTCCAAACGCACCTTCACGGCATAGACTCCAGGGGCAGGGATGAGTTGTCCGAAGTGGGAGATGTCGAGGTTGGCGGTAGGGAAACCGAGCTTTCTGCCCTCATGATAACCATTCACCACCTTTCCGATGATGGTATAAGGAAAGCCGAGGCACTGGTTTGCCATCTCCACCTCGCCCTCCTTTAGGAAGGAGCGAATCACGGAAGAGGAGATGTTGATGCCATCTATCTGGAAGGCTTCGTTACGGATCACCTCGATACCCATCTCCTTGCCATAGCGCACATAGTCATCGAAGCTCTCTGCTCGATTATGACCGAAATGATGGTCGTAGCCGATGAAGAGCTTTTTCACGTTGAGATGGTCGTGGAGCACCTGCTGCATAAACTCCCTAGCCGAGAGTGCTGCCATCGCTCGGTCGAAGTGCAGCACCACGGCATTGTCCACCTCCGTCTTGGAGAGCAAGAGGAGCTTGCTGTCGAGTGTGCAGAGCATCTCAGGCTGATAATCGCTCTGGAGTACCTTGCGAGGATGCTCATCGAAAGTAATCACCGTGGAAGCCAATCCGTTCTGTCGAGCCGTCTCTACCAAGTGGCTTATCAAGAACTGGTGCCCACGATGCACCCCATCGAAGAATCCGATGGTAGCAACACAAGGCTGCGACTGCACTCCATCGGATGCAGCAGCAACCTTGCTGTTATCTTCAATATTATAATATATTGTCTTCATCTATATAAAATGTAATCTTCTTACTTGCGAGTCTTTGCGAGAAACGCGTTCGCTTGCTTGCGATTTACTTGCGATGCAACCGCTTGACGCCTCGCCACAACTCTCCTACCCAGAGCACTACCGAGGTGGAGGCGATGATAACAGCCCACTCCGTGAGCGACAAAGGCACCGTACGGAACATCTCTCCGCCAAATGTCACGATAACCCACTGACCGAAGAGGATGATGGCGAGCACGAGAATCATTCCCTTGTCGTGCAAGAAATGACGGAAGGCGGAATGATTGCTGCCCAATGCCTTCGCATTGAAGAGGTTCCAGAACTGCATCATCACGAAGGTGGTGAAGAACCAAGTGAGCTCGTGAGTATCCACCCCACCCTTGCCCCTGCGCTCGCAATAGACGAGGAAGGCAAACATCATGATGAAGAACACGATGCCACAGAAGAGGATGCCACGTGCCATCGGATGGGTGATGATGAAGTCGGAAGCCTTGCGTGGCTTGTCCTTCATCACCTCGTGAGATGGAGGGAGCAAAGCCAAGGCAAGGGCTGCGAATGTATCCATTATCAAGTTAATCCAGAGTATCTGGGTCACGGTGAGCGGCATGTCTGTACCCAATACCGAACCGCCCAACACCAACAGCAAGGCTGCCACGTTGACCACCAACTGGAAGAAGAGGAAGCGCTGGATGTTGCGATAGAGCGAACGCCCCCACATCACGGCATTGGCGATGGACTTGAAGGAGTCGTCGAGCAAGGTCATGTCCGAAGCCTCCTTGGCAACCGATGTACCCGAGCCGAGCGACAGACCTACATGTGCATAGTGGAGGGCTGGCGCATCATTGGTACCGTCACCCGTAACGGCAACCACCTCGCCACGCTTCTGGAGCATGTGAACCAGTCGCTGCTTGTCTGTAGGACGGGCACGGCTCATCACACGGATGTCCTTGGCACGCTCGTAAGCCTCCTCGTCAGAGAGGGCTTCCCATTGTTCACCCGTAATCATCTGCTCGTCGAGCGAAGTCATCTCGCCATCAGCACCGATAGTCTCCGGCTCATCCTCAAACACACCTATCTGCTTGCCTATCTCCATGGCTGTGGCTGCGGTATCGCCCGTCACCACCTTCACCTCGATACCTGCCTGTCGGCATTCCTGCACGGCAGCTGGCACATCAGGACGGATAGGGTCGTTGATGGCTGCGATTGCCTGGAGAGTGAACTCAGATTCGGCTAGCACTTGCTCGAATGTATTATTTACACCAACATCCATCTTCTTATAGGCGAAAGCGAGGGTTCGCATCGCCTTGTGCTGCCAATCCTCCAATTCCTCCATCACTAGTTTCTGCTCTCGCTCCTCGAAGATGCACTTCTTCATTACTATTTCAGGAGCACCCTTCACGAAGAGGTATTGTTCACCATTCACATCGGCGAGTGTAGCCATGAACTTACGCTCGGTAGAGAAAGGCAACTGCTTGATGACCTTCAACTGCTTGCGAAGGGGTGCATAATCCTTCTGTTGGTCGTGGAGCCAAAGCAAGAGAGCCGACTCGGTAGGATTTCCGATAGCCTTGCCCTCGTTGAGCTCGGCGGTGGAGTTGAGGGCAATGGCTGCATCGAGTAGAGCCTCGTCGCCGTTCTTCAAGAGAAGCGAATCCACCTGCATCTTGTTCTGGGTAAGCGTACCTGTCTTGTCGGTGCAAATCACGGTCACGGCTCCCATCGTCTCACAGGCATGGAGCTTGCGCACCAAGTTGTTAGACTTCAGCATTCTTCGCATGTTGAGTGCCAGTGAGAGGGTAACAGCCATTGGCAAGCCCTCAGGCACAGCCATCACGATGAGCGTCACTGCCATCATGAAGTAGTTCAACACGATTTCCGCAAGGTAAAAATAGTCCTTGCCACCCCATGCAGGGTTGGTAAGAATATCATGCACGAGGAAGATGACGAAGGCTGCCACGGAAACAACCGAGCCAACCTTGGAAATCATCTTTGCTAATTTATCGAGCTGCACATAGAGCGGAGTCTGCACGGCGGTCTGCTCGGTGCTCTTCTGCGCCACCTTACCTATCTCTGTAGCATCGCCCACGGCGGTAACGACAAACTCGCCCCTGCCATTCATCACCATGGTAGAGCGGAGCACCACGTTAGGAGGATAAGC
>CAVKXW010000193.1:0-5944 GCA_963660215.1 Bacteroidaceae bacterium
AAATACAAAGGGGGTAAGATTCCGAAACCATTTCGGGTTGTCTTGTCCTTTGACGGTTGCAAAATTATATGGATTTCCAAACTTCGGGGCATAAAAAATCCCCCACGAATCCGTTTGGTGGATGTGGGGGATGTACTTTGTATTTTTGGGGGATATGCTTGGGGGATACTTATCTGAACTTTACGATTTTTGGGGTGTTTATCGTAGTGCCTGGCTTGGCGTATCTAGCATCTTGAAACTCATGGTCTAGCTTGTCGGCTATCTCTCTGTATTTGTTGCAGCATGATGGCGCATCATAGTCTTCTAGAGTCCATTCTGAGAAATCCTTGTTCTTGAAATAGCTTTTCACTTCATGAAAATCGGCTTTCGAGCATTTGAGTGTAGCACCGAAGATGGAGTTCATTTGGTCTACGAATTGCTTTTGGGTCTTGTTTATCAGCCAGTTCTTCGTTATAAATACTTTGTAAACGATAAACCAGTGTATCTGGGCGTTTATTATCTTTTGGCCGATGAAGTCGTGGAGTTTTCGAATCACTCTGTCTACATCTACATTTTCTTTGAATAAAGTGATGTTGAACACCTTCTTCTCCTCTTTTTTGCTGTGTTCTTTTGCGATGAGGTAGGCTAAGTATCTGTCGAAGAATATATTGATGTCTTTTAGGTCTGTTTCGTGTTGGTCGATGATGTGGCTTATCAGGAGTTTGTTGCTTCTGCCTTGGTCATGGTATTCTTTGCCGTATCGGGAGTCGAAAAGAAGTTTTCGTCTTTCTTCTACCATGGCGTTTTTCAACTCGTTTTCGTCACTGTATTTCAAGGCTATGTCTGTGCAGTCTTGTAGATAGATGGTTTCCAGTCGTTGCTCGTTCTCGGTTCGGTAGAGTTCTAGGTTTCTGACAAACAGCTCTTCGTAATAGTTCTCGTTGAGGAAATTCTGTCTGAAACCAAAGCACCCTTCTTCGAACAATAAGACCACGTCCGTGATTTTTTGGTGTCTGTCAGCGTCTAGTGGATATTCCTTATATGTATGAAGTGCTGGCTTAAGGTCGATGTATATTTTTTTCAGCGTCAGGTGTTCGTCGTCTAGCAAAGACCATACGATTTCTTCCTTGAGTGAAATCAGCGATGTATAGATTTTTCGCAAGAGATTTTGTAGCACAATCTGTAAAGCGTCCATTACCTCTGCGTCATTGGTCTCTTCTTCCTCTTTCGCAAGGAAAATGATGCAACAGCCAAAGCGTTGTGCTAAATCGTCTAGCAGCTCCAAGTGGTCCTTTATGTTTATCCCCATTACCTTATTGGTTTTAAAATTGTTCTATAATAAGCGGCAGTGGGCATCCTTGCTGCGCCAGTATTCGGGCACCTGCAAGAGCCTTCGGTAAGGTACAAACAAGTACTGCCCACGCCGTAGATGGAGTGGACGCCTTGCTGTCACCGTCTTCTTACCGAATATTTCTCGAATTTGCAGGTTCTGAATACTGTAGAAGTGTCAGTCTGTCAGCGTCTAGTATTTTATGGTCAAAAAAATGTCTTTTCCTGTCTGTTTCTTGTGTCTTATTTTATGGTTCTACATTCTCGTCGTCGTCCGCCCAGTGGTCGCATTGGCGCATAACTGTCTCCAGGGCGTTCTCTGCGTGCTGGGGTGGATACTTGTATTTCTTCAGGAGTCGCTTCACCATCACTCGCATCTTGGCTCGTGCCGACTCCTTGCGGTTCCAGTCGATGGTGCGGTTCTTGCGCAGCACCTCGGTCAGCTCCTTGGTCATCTGCTTGAATTCCTCGTCGCTGTAGGCCTGGCGCACGCCCTCTGGGGTGGAGAGGGCATCATAGAATGCCTTTTCCTCGGGGGTGAGCCCTAGGTCGCCGCCCTCCTTCTCTGCCTTCTTCATCTGTTCTGCCATCTTCAAAAGTTCCTCTATCACCTCTTCGTTGGTGAGCAGGCCTTTCAGATAGTTGGAGAGGCTGCGGTTCAGCATGTCGCTGAAGAGGTCGCTCTGCGTCACGTTGGTCTTCTGCTGCTGGCGGATTCGCTCCTTCATCAGCTTGGTGAGCAGCTCCACGGCGAGGTTGCGCTCCTTCATGTTCTTGATTTCCTGGAGAAAGGCTTCGTCGAAGAGCGAGAACTCCACCTGTCGGTCGCCGAAGAGGTTGAGCACTCCCTCGGTCTGCACGCTCTGCCGCATCAGGTTGGCGATGCGCTCGTTGATGTCGTGGCGGGTCAGCTTGCCCTTCTGCGAGAGCTTCACCATCACCATCCTCACGGCATCCATGTAGCACTCCTCGGTCTTTGCCCTCTCGCTGAGCAGCGAGCGGCAGAGGGTGGTGGCGTTGTGCAGGGTGCAGGAATGCTCCATAAAGTTCTTCTTGGGCAGCAACTTGGCTGGCGAGGAGAGGAAGTTTACGCCGCCCATGATGGCTGCGGCTCGCTTGGCGTTGTCGCTCTTGAAGAAGCCCGTGTAGTCGTAGCCGTGCAAGAGGTCTTGGCAAATCTCCATCTCTTCCTTCCATTTCAGCAGGGCTGTCTTGGCTATGTCGGGGTCGCCGAAGCGGCGGCGGTCACGGTTGGTGTACTGCTGCATGGCTGCCTTCAGTGCCTGGGCTATCCCCACGTAGTCCACGATGAGACCGCCCTCCTTCGTCTCGCCCTCGTCCGTCTGGAACACTCGGTTCACTCGGGCGATGGCTTGCATCAGGTTGTGTCCGCTCATCGGCTTGTACACATACATGGTGGCGAGCGAAGGCACGTCGAAGCCTGTGAGCCACATGTCTCTGACGATGGCTATCTTCATCGGGTCGTTGTTGTCCTTGAACTTGCGTGCCAGCTCCTTCTTGTGCTGGTCGTTGCCGATGATTTTCTGCCAGTCCTCAGGGTCTTGGTTCGTGCCGCTCATCACCACCTTCACTTTCTCCGTCCATTCGGGGTGCAGCTCCAGTATCTTGCGGTACATCTTGATGGCTATCTCTCGGGTCAGAGCCACGATCATCGCCTTGCCTGTCAACACGTTGGCTCGGTTCTGCTCGTAGTGCTCGATGATGTCGCGCACCAGGGCGTCGATGGTGTGGTCGTCGCCCAGGAGCACCTCCAGACGGCTGTGCTCTTGCTTCGCCTTCTTGATTTGCTCGTCGGTGGCTCCCTCGTCGGCGAGGCGGTCGAACTCGTCGTTGAGCAGTCGCAGCGTGTCCTCGTTCAGCTTCAGGTTCACCACTCGGCTCTCGTAATAGACGGGGCGTGTGGCTCCGTCATCCACCGCCTGGCTCATGTCGTAGATGTCGATGTAGTTGCCAAACACCTCCTCCGTGTCTCGGTCTCGGTCGCTGATAGGCGTGCCTGTAAATCCGATGAACGATGCGCCTGGCAGTGCCTCACGCATCTTCAGACTGAATCCCTTCTTCATCTTCTGGCTCAGTACGTCCCAGTGTTCGTCGCCGTATTGCGAGCGGTGCGCCTCGTCGGTCATCACGATGATGTTGCGTCGGGTGGAGAGGGCGGAGTCGCCCTCCTCAAACTTTTGTATGGTCGTGAAAATCACGCCTCCGCTCTTCCTGCCCCGCAGCAGGTCGCCCAGGTTCTCTCGGCTCTCTGCCTTGACTGGTGTCTGTCGTAGAAAGTCCTTGCAGCGGCTGAACTGGCCGTAGAGTTGGTCGTCGAGGTCTTTGCGGTCGGTCACCACCACGATGGTTACCTCGGGCATCTTCTGTATCAGTTGGTGGGAATAGAACACCATCGAGAGGCTTTTTCCTGAGCCTTGCGTGTGCCAGAACACACCTATCTTGCCGTTGCCGTCCACGGCGGTCTTGGTGCGCTCCATGGCTTTGCCCACGGCGAAGTACTGGTGGTAGGCGGCGAGTATCTTGGCTGTCTTTCCTTCTTTCTTGTCGAAGCAGACGTAGTTGTGCAGGATGTCGAGCAGCCGCTCCTTCTGAAACATTCCGCAGAAGAATGTATGGTAGTCTGCCACCAGCGTGCTCTCGTATTCGCCGTCGGCGGTTTTCCATTCCATGTAGCGGTCTAGGTCGGAGGTGATGGTTCCTGCCCTTGTCTCGCTCATGTCGCTGATTACGTTGAAGGCGTTGTAGGTGAAGAGGCTAGGGATGCTCTGCTGATAGTTGCGTATCTGCTTGTAGGCGTCCTCGACGGTAGCGTCTTCGGCGATGGCGCTTTTCAGCTCCACCACCACGAGGGGCAGACCGTTCACCATCACCACCATGTCGCAACGCCTGTTCTTGTATTCCTCCACACGCCACTGGTTCACCACCTTGAAGAGGTTCCTTTCGGGGTGGCCGTAGTCGATGAGGCGCAAGATGTCGGTCTTTTCTTCGCCCTTTGGCGACAAGTATTTTATCTCCAGGCCGTTTTGCAGCCACTGGGTAAACTTCTCGTTGTCTTGCAGCAGGGAGCCTTCGCTGATGGTGGTAATCAGTCGGATGCCTTCTGCCACGGCATCGGCAGACAGCTCTGGGTTGAGCCGTCGCATCATCTGCTCCAAGTCGGCACGGTGGAATGGCTCCTTGTAGTCTCGCTCCACGTCGTAGCCCAGCTCGTAGTCGTAATCCAACTCGTCTCGGAACAGGGCGATGAGGGCTTGCTCGTAAGCGTCTTCGGTGAATTTCTTTGCGTCTGCCATATTGTTCGTTTTTTTTGTCGTTTTTTTCTTTGCTTGCTAGTTAGCTCGCTTGCTTCTTTATTCGGGAATCTCGATTTCGCCCGACATCAAGCGAGGGAGAAGGGTGTCGCGGAGATGGGAGAGGTGTGAGGTCTCTTGTTCCAAAGATTCTATCCTTTTGAAAAGTGTGGAAACTGTGGTTTCAAACTCTTCGAGGACACTATCCTGTGGAATGATAATTTGCAGAGATTTCATTAATGTCCCCGAAGCTTCTTTGAATGTTGACCCTGTTGATTTGTTTTCTATTTCAGGAGTCAAATATTTCAATAAGCAATATAAAAAGCATGTCCCTGCTTCCTTAGGCACCGCAGACTTGAATCCCTGATTAGTGCAAATCTCGTTGCTTGCTATGGAGATGTAGCCTATCGGGGCTCTTGATGTAAATAATACAGTTCCTTTGGGCATCAACTTGGTTGATGTGCTTTTATATCCTTGCTCTGTAATGTCAGTTTCACCTCTCGATGTAAAGACACTAGGATGGTTAGACAAGTCTTTTGGGGTAAGCCATGCTATTCCTTGTTGTGTATAATATTCAGCTTTGGCTTTTGAAGGAGTACTTCCTCCAACAATGTCACAAATTTCACTTAACGTTCCCACTTTCCATCCCTCAGGAATCATTCCCATTTCGCTCTCCACGAACTTACCATCCTTGAATGGCTCGAAGTCCACGAACCAACTTTTGAAGATAGCCTGCGCCATCTCCTCCAACTGTGCATTGATTTTGTTGTTCGTCTCTATCTTGCGGTCGAGGGAGGAGAGGAGGGAGGCAATGCGGCGTTGGTCGGAAAATGCTGGTAATTTTATGGAAAACGAATTAAGAATCGTCACAGTTAAAAATTTTGTTGAAGTTCCTTGAGACATGATTTTTAATTGTTTTAAGCACAAGCATAATGCATAATATAAGTATTTTATATCAACATTTTCGCTCGAAGGAGAAACAACATAAGTCCTTTGGTAGGCGTTGAATTTTCCTTTGAAAAATTTTACGCTAAAATTTCCTTCTGCATTATTTCCAGCAAGTAATATCGCTTCTTGGTCAAATGCATAGCTGTTTATTTTTAATGTTTCTGGCGAACATGTGAAAAATGGATATTTCCCATTCCTTATAGCTGCATTAGAATTCAATTTTCCAGTCTTGAAAGTTGCAATTTTTCCAAGATTAACTTCTTTCCACTCCATATTATATCCTCCCCAATTTCTTTTCTAAATATCTTTTACGACCATGATGTTCTCTTTCCGCAAGGCTCATCGGAAACATAGAATTCGCTTCCATTGCATCATAC
>CAVKXW010000194.1:0-2865 GCA_963660215.1 Bacteroidaceae bacterium
TAAATATAAGCAATCCCTTCTAGGAAGAAACTTGTTCTTTACCTAGAAGGGATTGTTTTTTATTACCCACTCTTATAGATGACTATCCCTATATAAGTTGTCTCCCAAACCTATTGAGATGTTCATTTATCCTAGACGAAATCTTCGTTCCAAACAACGGAACGGCCGTTCGCAAGTTCGGAACGTGCGTTCCGTACTACGGAACGTACATTCCATTGTTTGGAATGAAGACTTTAGCTAGTTGCATTGACAATATATCAAGCATATAACGACAAATGGATGCAAGTCTATTTATTCTTGCATCCATATCTGTCTATCTTCCCAACAATATCTTCTTTATCTCATTGAGCTTATTGAGAGCCTCGACAGGCGTGAGGTTATTGATGTCGAGTCCGAGGATTTCATCTCGTATCTGGCTTAGCACAGGGTCGTCGAGCTGGAAGAAACTGAGCTGTACTCCGTCCTTTGGTTCGTCGAGGTGCTGCACGTTTGGCTTGCCAGCGCCTCCTACACCAGCATTGTCATCCTCCAGTTGCTTTAGGATAACGTTCGCACGCTTCACAATGCTGCGAGGCATACCAGCTATCTCTGCCACATGGATACCGAAGGAGTGCTCGCTTCCACCTGGTTCTAGCTTGCGCAGGAAGATAACCTTGCCATCCACTTCCTTCACGCTCACGTTGAAGTTCTTGATGCGAGGGAAGTTCTTCTCCATCTCGTTCAGCTCGTGATAGTGAGTGGCGAAGAGGGTGCGAGCCTGTGCTTTCTTGTGCTCGTGCAGATATTCCACGATAGCCCAGGCGATGGAAATACCATCATAGGTGGAAGTACCGCGCCCCAACTCATCGAAGAGCACCAGCGAACGTGGCGACACATTGTTTAATATGTTAGCCGCCTCGGTCATCTCCACCATGAAGGTAGACTCACCGAGCGAGATATTATCGCTAGCACCCACACGAGTGAATATCTTGTCCACCAAGCCCACTCGTGCGCTCTCTGCTGGCACGAAGCATCCCACCTGTGCCAACAACACGATGAGGGCAGTCTGTCGCAAGAGAGCCGATTTTCCTGCCATATTAGGACCGGTGATCATCATGATTTGCTGCTTCTCGGTGTCGAGCAACACATCGTTTGGCACATATCGCTCGCCCAGTGGCAACTGGGTCTCAATGACAGGATGGCGACCTTGCTTGATGTCGAGCACCTCGGAATCGTCGATGACTGGGCGTACATAGCGGTTCTCATCCGAAGCCTTGGCAAAGGAGAGAAGACAGTCCATACGGGCGATGAGGTTGGCATTAATCTGTATCTGAGGGATATACTCCTGCATCGCTACCATCAACTCATTGAAGAGCTGGGTCTCCAATATCAGAATCTTCTCATCGGCACCGAGAATTTTCTCCTCGTATTCCTTTAGCTCCTGGGTGATGTATCGCTCTGCCTGGGCAAGTGTCTGCTTGCGAATCCACTCCTCTGGCACCTTGTCCTTGAAGGTGTTTCTTACCTCCAGGTAATAGCCAAATACATTGTTGTAGCCCACTTTGAGGCTAGAGATACCAGTCTTCTCTATCTCTCGCTCCTGTATCTTGAGCAGATAGTCCTTGCCGTGGCGGCTGATGGAGCGCAGGTCGTCGAGTTCGGCGTTATAGCCATCGGCGATGACATCGCCCTTGTTGACGAGCTGTGGTGGGTCTGGCTGAATCTCCTTGGCTATGCGGTCTCGCAAGGTCTCGCAGAGATTGAGTTGCTCGCCCACTCGCTTCAGGGCATCGTTCTTGGCGTGCTGGCAAGCCACCTTGATAGGTTGGATGGCTTCGAGGGCATTCTTCAGTTGCACCACCTCACGAGGCGAAACCCTGCCTACGGCTACCTTGGATATGATACGCTCCAGGTCACCGATGCGATGGAGCTGGTCGTCGAGAAGCTGGCGAAACTCTGGCTCCTTGAAGAAATATTCCACGATGTCAAGACGCTCGTTGATTGGTTTCACGTCCTTCAGCGGGAACACGAGCCATCTTCTGAGCATTCGTCCACCCATCGCCGTAACCGTACGGTCGATGACATTGAGGAGCGACGAACCGTCCTCTTGCATCGGGGCGACAAGCTCCAAGCTTCGAATGGTAAAACGATCCATGCGCACAAACTTATCCTCCTCGATGCGAGAGAGGGCTGTGATATGGTTGATTTGGGTGTGCTGGGTTATCTCTAGGTATTGCATGATGGCACCGCTGGCGATAATGCCGTTCTTCAGGTGCTCCACGCCAAAGCCCTTCAATGACTTGGTCTTGAAGTGACCGAGGAGCTTTTGGCGAGCGGTCTGTTCGGTGAAAACCCAGTCGTCTAGCTCGAAGGTACAGTATTTGTTGCCGAAGTTTTGCTCAAACTTCTGCTTCATGGCACGGTCGTAGAGCACCTCCTTAGGCTGAAAGTTGCCCATCAATTTCTCTACATAATCATAAGAACCCTCGCCTGTGAGGAATTCACCTGTAGAGATGTCGAGGAAGCTCACGCCGCAAGCGGTCTTGCCAAAGTGGACGGCGGCAAGGAAGTTGTTCTCCTTGTAGTTCAACACATTATCGCCCATCGCCACACCAGGGGTAACGAGTTCGGTAATGCCACGCTTCACCATCTTGTCCATCTGGCTTAGGCCTTTCTTGCCCTTAATCTCCGCACGCTTCTTCTTAGGGTCTTCCAATTGATCGCATACAGCCACACGCTTGCCTGCCCTGATAAGCTTAGGCAGGTAGGTGTCGAGAGCGTGGTGAGGGAAGCCAGCCATCTCGGTAGAGCCTGTGGAACCGCCGTTGTTTCGTCGGGTCAGGGTGATGCCGAGGATACGTGAAGCCTCTATCGCATCTTCGCAGT
>CAVKXW010000194.1:2960-5940 GCA_963660215.1 Bacteroidaceae bacterium
TTATTATCGTTTGCCATTATCTTAGTCTTGTTTTATATTATTCGTTCTATTGTCTTAATTTGTATCTATCAGTTTCTAACTTTGCTCAACGTTTGAAGTCAGCTTTCTCCCCATATAGAGGAAGAAAGAATTCACCACAAAGAGCCGTTTCTAGCAATACTCCCCCTTGAACCAAAGTCGATATATTGGGTCTACAAACACGAAGTCATCCTTTTGCTTTTCGATGATGTCCTTGTTTTGCAGTGTCTTCTTGTTCTTGACTATCGTATTGGGATTACCGAGATTATAGATTTGCTTTACGGCTTGCGAGGAGAAATGCTGCTCTCCATCAGCGATGGCCTTGAGCATCTCTATTTGCGTGGAACTCAGATTCTCCGTATCGTTCTGAAACATCGGTGTATTGATGTTGAGCACCTGCTTGAGTCCTAGATTGAATACATCCTCCGTCACCTCCTTAGCAGTAAAGCTCCAGATGAAGTAACATAGCTGCTGGAGATACCACGAATGGCATGATACAGTATTGCAAATGCGATCCGCCAATTCCTGAGAAATAGACTTTCCTGTTTTCTCAAAAGATGATTGAATGAAGGGAATCCAATGTTTCTTGGCTATCTTCGGCATGAAAATCACCTGCCCGAAGCGATAGAATGGGCTATTGGCATTGTTGAAGATATTGAGCATCATGTTTCGCTTGCTGCCGTAGAGACAGTAAGAGGTAAGTTGTTGCTGCTGCCATACGGAGCGCATTTTTCCTTCCATATCCTTGTATTCTGGGAGATTGGCTAGTTGCTGAAACTCGTCTATGCAGACGATGATCTTGATGCCTTTTTCCTTTGCCAGCATCTCAGGCAGTTGCAGGATGGTCATCTTGTCTCGCTCTTGTGGCACAAACTTTAGGTCGAAAGCCATGAAGTCTGTAACTTGGTCATTGAGCACGACCTGTGGAATCACTCCCGTCAAGAACTTCTTGGCATCCTCTATCCATCGCTCCATCTTGGAGGAAGCGCAAGCGATGACTTGACTAGCAAAAGTGCGATAGAATTCAGCCTCCGAACCTATGCTAAAGGCATCGATGTAGCAGATTCTCACGTTCTTGTCCTCATCTGCCAACTCGCCCATCGCCTTCTTGACAAGCGACGACTTGCCCCATCGACGTGGTGAAATGAGCATCACGTTGATATGGGAGGACAGCAATTGCTTCAGCAAAGCCCTGTCTTCCTTTCGGTCGATGAAATTCTCGTTGGTTGCTAGCGTACCAAATTGAAATGGGGATAGATGTTCTGTCATATTCCTTTATTATTTGGCACAAAGTTACTAAATATTACCCAAAGGTAAGTTACCCTAGGGTAATATTTAGATATTTTTAAACGAATATCTGCCGTAATCCCATTATAAATGTGTAATTTTGCAAGATATATGAAGAAGAAACTATTATACATAGCTATCTTATTGCTCGTTTGCTGCGTGCTCGTGGCAATCGGAATGACTATGCGCCGAAATGATCAACTGACCATTGCACCACATATCGGCAACCAAATAGTCAATCTCAAGTATCAGCCGCAAAAGCAGGATACCGTGAAGAAAGCAAAGCCTGTCACTAAACAAGATTTCAATATCTCTGGCGTACTGCTGGATACGGACGGCAAGGGTGTGGGCGGCGTCATCGTGAGCGATGGCTATACCTGTGTGAAGACCGATTCCTTGGGGCGATATAAGATGAAACGAGACTCGCTGGCTCGCTTCATCTACTACTCCGTGCCTGCCGACTGCGAGGTGCCTACCCACAGCGAGACCGACCGCACGGCTTGCTTCTATCAGGCTGTCGCCAATAACAAGAAGAAATATGACTTTACCCTCACCCGATTGCTGGGTGGCAAGGAAACCCATTATAAGATGATTGTCATCGGCGACCCTCAGATAACCAATGCCTTCAGCCCTTACTATATGACTCCCGACGACAACCCCATTAAGAAGAGCGATGTGGAGCGATTCACCACCCAGACGATGGTGGACATCAAGCAAACCATCGCTGAAATGAAGAAGGGCACGCCGGTGTATGGACTCAGCATGGGCGATGACGTGCAGTATTATGGCGGATATAACGCCAAGCTGGAGCGACAGATACGGGAGGCACTGGGCTCCTCGGACATGCGCCTTTTCTCCGTCATCGGCAACCACGACCAAGACGGCAAGGCACTATACAAGCGCAAGTGGGAGGAGAGTTTCGGCCCTACCGACTACTCCTTCGACCGTGGCGACGAGCACTACGTGTGCATCAACAACTGCTTCTTCACCAAGGGCAAGGCTTATTATTCGCCTGGCGAGCTGCACGAGAGCCAAGTGCGCTGGCTGAAACAAGACCTCACCCTCACGCCGAAAGACAAGAAGGTGATACTCTGCTATCACATTCCTTTCACCTTCGGAAATGCACCTTACAAGAAAGCGAATCCGTTGGCGATAGAGAGCGAGAAGGGACATTATTTCTCCTCTCGCCTCACCCAGCTCCTAGCTCTCCTAAAGGAATTTCAAGGGGGCTATGAACTGTTCTGCGGTCATACCCACTTTGCCATCAACCACGAGATAAACCATAACGGCGAGCCTGTGATGGAGCATTGCCATGCTGCCGCCTGTGGCAATATCTGGCAGTCGAACATCAACATCTGCGGCACGCCTAATGGATATTACGTGTATAGTTTCGTGGGCACGAGTCTCACCGACTGCTATTACAAGGGAACGTTCTGGGACAAGTCGAAGCAGATGACCATCTTCCGTGCCCAGACCGACTTCAATGGCGAGTCGTATGCCGAGGACTGGAATCTCCAAAAAGACAAGAACATATTGATAGCCAATGTCTTCAATGCCGACAGCCATTGGCGAGTAGTGGCGGTGGAGGATGGCAAGGAATATCCTATGCATCGCATCAGTAGCAAGGGACAGGATGCCTTTGCTGCAGGGTATCATCACAAGTACAGTGAGAGTG
>CAVKXW010000195.1:0-5923 GCA_963660215.1 Bacteroidaceae bacterium
AATGCTACAAGGCTGAGGGTACGCTCTTTTTGTACCCTCGAAAGACATCTTTATTAGTTCACAGATTTCATTAACAGATTTAAAGCTCCTACCAAATGCAAACAAATCTTGTAATCGAAACTGCTTGGGATTGTTGTACCTTCTAAACTCGACAATCCCATGGCTCGTATATATGACAACCTGGAGACCAAGTTCACCGATGGACTCCAAGGCATTATCACCAACGTAGGCGTAAAGCGCGTTGATTTCTGCGTGGGTTACTTCAACCTGCGCGGTTGGAACCTTATTGTCAATGAGGTTGACCAACTGGAAGGTGACTACGTGTATGAAAACAATGACCGAAAGTTTCGCACTTGCCGACTGCTGATAGGCATGCACCGCCCTGACGAAGACCTCATTCGCCAGCTCTACTCTGGAAAGAAATTCTTGCCTGATGCAGAATATGTACTAAAATGTAAGCAATCGATTGCCCGAGACTTCAAGAAGCAATTGCTCCTCGGTCTCCCTACCAAGAACGACGAATGTACCCTGCGCCGCCTTTCCACACAGATGAAAGACGAACGTGTTTGCGTCAAGCTCTACCTTCGTGAGCCCCTCCATGCCAAGCTCTATCTCGCCTATCGCCCCGACGACAACTTCAATCCTATCCAAGCCATCATGGGCAGCAGCAACCTCACCTACTCTGGTTTGACCCGACAAGGAGAGCTGAACGCAGAGTTTGGTGACAGTGACAGCGCAGAGAAGCTATCCGACTGGTTTGAGAAGAGATGGAACGACAAGTTTTGCATCGACATCACCAAGGAGTTGACAGACGCCATTGACAACAGTTGGGCTGGCGAAGAGGAGATTCCACCTTATTATATATATCTGAAGACAGCTTATCACCTCAGCCAGGAGGCACGTTCGGGCATCAAGGAGTTCACCCTTCCACCCGAGTTTCGCAACACCCTCTTCGACTTTCAGCAGAATGCCGTCAAGATAGCAGCCAAGCATCTCAACAACGACAAGCGCCACGGTGCCATGATTGGCGATGTGGTGGGACTGGGAAAGACCATCACCGCCTGTGCCATCGCCAAGATTTACGAGATGACCTACGCCAGCAGCACGCTCATCATCTGTCCTGCCAACCTGCAAGACATGTGGGCGAAATATAAGCAGAAATACGACTTGAAGGCAGACATCGTGTCCATGCAGAAACCCATCGACGTGGAAAACACATGGAACTATCGTCTCATCATCGTGGACGAGAGTCACAACCTGCGCAACAGCAACGGCAAGCGATACCACAACATCCAAGACTTAATACACAAGCTGGACTGCGCCACCTTGTTGCTGACGGCTACGCCCTACAACAAGGATTTCTCTGACCTAGCCTCACAGCTCAAGCTCTTCCTCAGCGAAGACCAAGACCTCGGCATTCGACCAGAGGCGTATATCCAAAGCTTGGGAGGCGAGCGAGAGTTTCAGCGCAAGCATAGCGACATCCATATCCGAAGCATCAAGGCATTCGAGCAAAGCGACCAGACCGACGACTGGAGCGAGCTAATGAAACTGTTCCTGGTTCGCCGCACCCGCACCTTCATCAAGGACAACTTTGCCAAGACCGACGAGAGCAATGGACGGAAATACCTTCAGTTCCCAGACGGCTCGAAGTCGTATTTCCCCGACCGCATCCCGAAAGCCATCAAGTTCAAGACCGTGAAGGGCGACCAATACAGCCGACTCTATTCCGAGGATATGGTGGCACTGATGGAAGAGCTCGTCTTGCCACGCTATGGTCTCATCAAGTATCTGAACGAAGCCAAGGCACAGGAAGCCTCGCTGGCAGAGAAGCGCCTCGTAGAGAACCTATCGAAGGCAGGACAGCGCATGATGGGATTCTGCAAGAGCACCTTCTTCAAGCGAATGGACAGCAGCGGCTTTGCCTTCCTGCTCACCTTGAAGCGCCATATCCTGCGCAATGCCATCTTCCTCTATGCCATTGACAACAAGCTCAACTTGCCTATCGGAGACGAGAATGCCCTACCCGACGACTTCTTGGAAGACGAGGACTACACAGGTATGTTTGGCGGTGACGAAGAGGATGCAGAAGACGGAAAGGATATACTCAAGATTCCGACGGAGATGAAGTACTACGAGGAGAAAGCCAAGAAGCACTACGAGCTCCTGTTGCAAAAGAACAATGTGAGTTGGCTCAGCAGCAAGTACTTCAAAAAGACCCTCAAGCAATACCTCAAGAAGGACTGCGAGAATATCATCAAGATGATTGAGCTCTGCGGAGTCTGGAAGTCGAAAGAAGACCAGAAGTTGAACGAACTCGACAAACTTGTCACCACGACCTATCCAACAGACAAGATTGTGCTCTTCACCCAATATTCCGACACCGCCAAGTATCTCACCCATCAGTTGCGCAAGCGAGGCATCACCGGCATTGACATCGCCACAGGAGGAAGCAAAAACACCACGAGCATCGTGGAGCACTTCTCTCCTATCAGCAACGAGAAAGACTATCCACAGGAAGAGCAGAGCCGCATCCTCATCGCCACCGATGTACTGAGCGAGGGCCAGAACCTGCAAGATGCCCACATCATCATCAACTACGACTTGCCTTGGGCTATTATCCGCCTCATCCAACGCGCTGGTCGTGTGGATCGTATCGGACAGCAGAGCGACCACATAGACTGCTACTCCTTCTTCCCTGCCGATGGCGTAGAGGAAGTCATCAAGCTGCGCAAGCGACTCAACGACCGTATCAACGAGGCAGCCAACGTGGTGGGAAGCGACGAGGTGTTCTTCGAGGGCAACGAACAGAACCTGAGAGACATGTACAACGAGAAGAGCGGCTCGCTCGACGATGTGGACGACAACGATGTGGACCTCGCCTCCCAAGCCTATCAGATTTGGAAGAACGCCACCGACGCCAACCCTGAGCTGAAGCGCATCATTCCGCATCTGAGCAACATGATCAACGCCTCCAAGGCTACCGACGACCGACTGCACGATGGTGTCATCACCTATGCCCAGACCCGCAACGGCTTCGACATCCTCTCTTGGTATAACGGCAAGGGCGAAATCGTGAGCCAATCGCAGAAGCGAATACTCCAGGCGATGGAATGCAGCATGGACGAGCCGAACGTAGAGCCTGCCGACAACCACTACGACCTCGTCAAGAAAGCCGTAGACAACATCGGCGACGAAAGCAGTCACGTGGGCGGCATTCTCGGCAGCAGATTCAGCACTCGCTACAAGATACTGCAACTGTTGGAACGCTATTACGACCGACCTTTGGACATTTTCTTCTCCGAGGAGAACAAGGAAGAGTTGAAGTTTGCCATCAACGACATCTACAATTATCCACTCCAGGAAACCGCCAAGTTCAATCTCGGCAGAATGATGCGACAGAAGTCCAACGCCAATGCAGACCTCGTGGAATACGTGCTCGAATTGCGCAAGAACAACCAGCTTTGCATCATCGACGAAGACAACTCCACCAACAAGGAGCCTAAGATTATCTGCTCCATGGGACTAAAATATACATAATTATGAATAGAAAAGAGTTTAACCAATATATACAAGAAGCCAACTTCCAGGAACTGTTCGTCACGGAGATGGGATGGAACAATCCGAAAGGTTGCACCGACATCCTGATTCCACATGTAGATGATGTGGACTATGAGATGGAGAGCATCGCCGAACGTGATGGTTTCCAGATTCTCACATGCTTGGTAGACAAGATTCCGACAGCCTCAACCTGCAAGAAGATAGACATCAAACTGCGCCAACAAGCGCACGACTATATCTGTATCTATATGGAGAGACTAGGCTTCCACCACCAATGGGTAGCCCCCGTCAACAAGGTGGAGAAACGAGACATCGTCACCATCGAGTACACCAGCATCGACCAAGCAGAGTTTCTCTACACGAAGATTGACGACCTGAGCTTCGATCTTGACGAAAGCACCACCATCATGGATGTGAAGCAACGCATCCAAGGTGCCTTCCTGGTCAACTCAGAGAAAATAACCAAGGACTTCTATGCTGGGTTCAAGAAGGAGCATACCCAGTTTGTGAAGTTCATCCATGGCATCAACGACGACATCGCCGATGACAAGCAGAACAAGGAGAAGCAATGGTATGCCTCGGTGATGCTCAACCGCTTGATGTTCTGCTACTTCATCCAGAAGAAGGGATTCCTCGACATGAACGAGAACTACCTGCGCCACAAGCTCGAAGAAGTGCAGAAAGAACGTGGGGAGAATGCGTTCTTCCAGTCCTTCTACAAGGGTTTTCTGATACATCTCTTCCATGAGGGACTGAATGGGCATCAGCGTGACGAGGCCTTCATCCAGAAATACGGCAGAATACCTTACCTCAATGGCGGCATGTTCGACTTCCACGACATCGAAAAGATGTTCAAGGACATCGACATTGATGACGAGGCATTCCTCCACCTCTTCGATTTCTTCGACAAATGGCGATGGCATCTCGACACACGCATCACGGCTTCGGGCAAGGACATCAATCCCGATGTGCTGGGCTATATCTTCGAACAATACATCAACGACCGTGCCCAGATGGGAGCCTACTACACCAAGGAAGACATCACGGAATATATCGGCAAGAACTGCATCCTGCCGTTCCTCTTCGATGCCGTGAGAAAGACTTCCTCGGCAAAGGGCTTCAAGAGCGACGGCTATATCTGGCAAACCCTGCAAGTGAGCGGCGACCGATACATCTACGATGCCGTGAAGCATGGTTATTCCACCAACTGGCTCTCACAGATACCGAGTGAGATAGCTGAGGGCGTGGACACCAGCAAGCCTCAACTGTTGGAGCGCCGTAGCCATTGGAACGAGCGAACACCCGAGCCATTCAATCTGCCTACGGAGATATGGCGAGAGACCATTGAGCGTTTCCAGCGTTGCGATGAATTGCTCAGCAAGATAGCTTCGGGCGAGATACACGAAATCAACGACTTCATCACTTACAACCTGGATATTCGCCAGTTCACCTACGACTTGCTTTTACGCAGCAAGGACCATCTCTTGGTGGAGCATTTCTACCATGCGATGCAGCATGTCTCCATCCTCGACCCTACCTGTGGAAGCGGTGCTTTCCTCTTTGCGGCGATGAACATCCTCGAACCGCTCTATGAGGTTTGCATCTCTCGCATGGAGGAGTTCCATCAGCAGAACAAGAATCTCTTCGTGGCAGAACTGGAGGAAATCAACAAGAAGTATCGCAGCAATATCCAGTACTTCATCTATAAGAGCATCATTCTTCGTAATCTCTATGGCGTCGACATCATGGAAGAGGCTGTGGAGATAGCCAAGTTGCGCCTGTTTCTGAAGATGGTGGCGGTAGTGGAAGTAAACCCAAGACTCGACAACCTGGGGCTCGACCCATTGCCAGACATCGACTTCAATATTCGTTGCGGCAATACATTAGTGGGCTATGCCACCAAGGAAGAACTAGAAAAAGACCTTGTGGAAGGCGACATGTTTGCCAAGCAGGAGTTTGAGGAGGAGATTGAGTTGAAGATGGATGTGGTGGCTCGTGCCTATGAGCAATTCAAGCATCTTCAGCTTACTTCGCAGGAAGAAGCCAGCGGATATAAGGAATCGAAAATGCTGCTGAAAGAGAAGTTGAAAGAGCTGAATGACTTGCTGAATCATAAGTTGTATTCATCCATGGTTTCAGATGGAGGAGTCTCCTACAAGAAGTGGCTCAAGTCTCACCAACCATTCCATTGGTTGGCAGAGTATTATCAGATTATGCATGGCAATGGTGGCTTTGATGTCATCATTGGCAATCCGCCGTATGTTACTTTTACAGACACATCATTATCATATAAGCCAAAGCAATATGCCGGCGCAGTTCAAATCTTCGGGGTTTGCATGAGACAAGGCTAACCAAAAATCAT
>CAVKXW010000196.1:0-5883 GCA_963660215.1 Bacteroidaceae bacterium
AAATCTATCAAATTCAGAAAGCCATAAAGGAACGTCTTTATTCATCCATCCCATAACATTCAACATTTCGTCATGTATCATTTCCACTTCATCCAGTTTCCAACAAATTGCTTCGTTATGATCAATTCGATTTCTCAATCGGCGGAACTTGTTTAGAAAACTCGCAACCACTTTCCTTTGTCTATTTGCTTTCTTTACAAAAGGGAAAGCCCGCCTTAAATCCTTCCACAAAATACGCTCATAGTTTCGATTGAAAAGCGAAGTCCAAAAGCCCCAAGTCAATTCAGCGGTAATCTTTGCAGTGGTAATCTCTTCCCCTCTACTGGCGATTTGCTTTTTTGCAGTGCTTATATACTTGTTCAATTCCATCAAGCCTGGAGTTGTGGAAAACACGACATACCAATCTTCTCTTTTTGCAAATGCGACTAGTTCACGAACCACAGAATTACGTAACTCTACCTCAAAGACAGAAAGGCATGGAACATTGCTTCCGAAAGCATTATGTTACATTGATAATGCTTAATAGCTTGGCTCTCATTTTTAGGATAGAGCAAGAAATACTTCTTCATTCTATCGACAGAGAACACTTTTTCGAAAAAATCTTTGGTATATTCCATTTTTTGTAGTATCTTTGCAGCGCAGTCCCGGTAAGGCCCTCTCCCAGATTATTCGATGCTGGTGATGACCCCGGGTTTTTTGCTTTAATGCCTCATCATCTGCAGCCAAGGATGCACCTTGTTTATTTTAAGTACTAAGTTTCTTGACTTCGTCTAAGCTAAGTTGGGTACCTTTCGCTACTTGCTCTGGGGTGAGCCCCATAGCCAGGAAACGCTTGGCATTTTCGATTTTCTCTTCGTTTTTGCCTTCAGCTCTTCCCTCTGCTCTTCCTTCTGCTCTTCCTTCTTCAAGTCCTTCGTTTCTACCTTCTGATCGTCCCTCTTGATAGCCTTCGTCACGGCTTGTATCAAAAAGACTTTTCATGTGCTCCACAGATTCCATATGGCGATAATAAGCACGCCGCTCACTTTCTGAAAGCGAGTCGACACGCAGACACATTCGTGCCTCTGGCAGACCTGCAGCCTGAGCCTTGGCACTGATACGACCAGTCTTCAAGAATTCTATCCACTCGTCAAGCGGAGTTGTTGCCACATCGTCAAAGTCATTGACACGCAAGACATAATATTCTGGGAAAACATCGCCAGCTTCCTTTCTTTTCTCTATTTCTTTCTCTGATGTGCCAAAGAATTTCTCTTGTTGCCTAAAAGAGAGTTTCAAGGTGTCCTTTGGGTTGTTTTATACTTGCCCAACTCGAAGTCCTGGTTACTCTCACTCTCTAAGAATCTATGAATCTTGATTTTCTTGCCAATCAATGAAGTTAGGAAACCTTCCAACACGGCATGGTTAGCCTTGTTGCGTAACAAGCGCTTGATAGCCCAATCGAATCTTATGTAATTTTCTCCAGATGTTGCCATAACTTCCGTTCTTTTAATGAATACCGTTGCAAAATTACGTTGATTATTTTGAAACGCCAAACTTTTTGGGAGTTATTTTCGAGAATTATCCAAATAGGTATAAGGGATGGCACATCGCAAAGGTAAAAACAAGGCTATTTTCGCTCAATTCGAGGGAAATCATTCAAGTTTTTCAGTCTACTGGCTTATAATTCGGAAATTTTATCTAATTTTGTACCTAGAAAAAGAAAGTTAAAGGATTCTAGAAGATGAAAAGTTTTATTGCTTTGATTTGCATCTGCTGCGCCATCACCTTGCAGGCCACGGCACAGACTTGGGTTGGAACTTGGGCCACGGCTCCGCAAACCGTCGTCAAGTCGTTTATGCCCTATAACAACAATATGACCGAACGCTCCGTGCGCCAAGTGGTGAAGGTCAGCATCGGTGGCGATGTCATCAGGCTCAAGCTGAGCAACATCTACTCCATGCAACCCGTGGTGATTCGCTCGGTTTACATCGCACATGCCAAAGACTCCTTCGACATCGATGCAAAGAGCGCATTATACTTCAAGTTTGGCGACAGTTACAAAGCTACCATCCCTGCAGGCAAGCAAATCGTGAGCGATGCCCTCAAGTTCCCGCTCAAGAACCTGGAGCGAGTCGCCATCACCATCAACTACACTTCAGCCCCAGATGTGCCGACCGTCCACATGGGTTCCCGCACCACCTCTTACATCATGAAGGGCGTGACCAACGCCCACTCTAGCTTCGCCAAGGCGTTCAAGGAGAACCACTGGTACAACATCAGCGGCATCGATGTCTATACGATGAAGACCAACATGAGCAGCATCGCCATCATGGGCAACTCGATAACCGATGGCAAATGCTCCACCGACAATGCACAGAACCGATGGCCAGACGTGATGTCGGAGATGATGCAACTGAAGCACAAGGTAACCAACCAAGGTGTGCTGAACCTGGGCATCGGCAACAACCGAGTAACCGTGCCAGGTGGCTTCGGTGCCCTTGCCAAGGAACGTTTCGACCGAGACATTCTGGGACAAAGCGGCGTGAAGAAGGTCATCATCTTCGAGGGCATCAACGACATCGGAGCTGCCAAGAGCGGCAACAGTGAGACGGTGGCACGACAAATCATCGAGAGCATACAGGGCATGGTGAAGAAGGCAAAGGCTAGAAAGATGAAGGTATACCTAGGCACCATCACCCCATTCAAGGGCGCAGGCTACTACACCCACTTCCACGAGGCGGCACGATGTTACGTGAACGACTGGATACGAAGCCAAGCCAAGCAAGTGGATGGTATCCTTGACTTCGCCAAGCTGCTGCAAGACCCTACCGATGACAGAAAGATGAAACGAGAATATTCCAGCAGCGACTGGCTTCACCCTAACCCTACTGGTTAC
Organism: Bacteroidaceae bacterium; assembly: GCA_963660215.1. GTDB lineage: Bacteria > Bacteroidota > Bacteroidia > Bacteroidales > Bacteroidaceae > Prevotella. Next base: position 2,876 of record CAVKXW010000196.1, read on the forward strand.
AAGGCGATGGGAACCTACGCTGCAGAAATCTTGAAATAAAAAGAAGTAGTACTTCCCAGCAAGATGAAGTAGTACTTCAACAACAAAGTAAGTAGTACTTCATCTTGCAGGGAAGTACTACTTCAAAACAATCTTGCAGTCATCAAGACTCTCCACGGTGGCAAGTGCCTCATAGCGCATGCCTTCCTTGCGGAGGAAGTCGCCTCCGTGCTGGAATGCCTTCTCGATGATGAAGCCCATCGCCTCTATCTTGGCACCTGCCTGTTGGCAAAGGTCCATCACGCCCTTGGAAGCGTTACCATTGGCGAGGAAGTCGTCGATGAAGATAACGTGGTCGTCAGGAGTAAGATAGCTGTTGCTTACGCATACGGTGTAGTCACGGTCCTTGGTGAAGGAGTGAACCACCGACGTAATCATGCCCTCCATGGTCTTAGGCTGCTTTTTCTTGACAAAAACCACAGGGAGATTGGTCAAGTAACCCACCATGATGGCTGGGGCGATACCAGAAGCCTCGATGGTAACTATCTTGTTGTACTTGATGTCCTTGAAAAGGCGCACAAATTCCTTCGCCAAGTCCATCATCAAGATAGGGTCCATCTGATGGTTTACGAAACTATCCACTTTCAAAATTCCACCAGGAAAGCATCTGCCTTCCTTCATAATTCTTTCTTTGAGTAAATCCATTATGACTTGAATTTTATATGATTTGTTTATTTCCTTACATTTGTTCCAACTTCTTAGGCAACACGAGGTTCAGCACCACGGCAAGCAGGAACACCACTGCCACACAGTTGTCGGCGAAGACGGTGCGCACAATCTCCGGGAAGATATTGAACATGCCCGTAGCCTGGGTGAATCCGAGTCCCACGCTGAGCGAGAGGCTCACGATGACCATGTTGCGCTGAGAGAAGCCCGTGCGAGCCATCATGCCGAAACCAGCGAAGAGGATGCTACCAAACATCATGATAGTACATCCGCCGAGCACTGCCTGAGGAATGGTGGTGAGCACATAGCCGATGGCAGGGAACACACCGCCGATGATCATGATGATAGCACCCATGGCAATAGTAAAACGGTTTACCACGCCCGACATGGCTGCCAAGCCCACGTTCTGACTGAACGAAGTGATAGGCGTACAGCCGAAGAGACCCGAAACGGTGCTAACGAAACCATCGCAGCAAACGGCGGCACCCATCTCCTTGGTGTTAGGCTCACGCTTCAAGGCACTGTTGCAGAGCGCGGAGGTATCGCCGATAGTCTCGGTAGCCGACACGAGGTATACAGCTACCACCGAGAGGATGGCACCGATATTGAATTCTGGAGTAAAAGGCAAGAAATGAGGCAGGGCGACGATAGAGAGGTTGGAAAGTCCACTGAAATCTATCATACCCATGAAGAGAGCCAAAATATAACCCACGATAAGACCTACGAGCACGGAAAGAGAACGAAGGAAGCCCTTCGCAAAAATCTGACAAAGAAGACAAGCGAGCAAGGTAACGGAGCCCACAATCCAGTTGTTCATGCTACCGAAGTCGGCAGCACCTTGACCGCCAGCAAACGAGTTGGCGCCGACAGGAAGAAGCGAGAAGCCGATGGCTGTTACCACAGTGGCAGCGACAACAGGAGGGATGAGTTTAATCCAGTACTTGGCAAAAAGTCCAAGCGTACCCTCCACAAGACCACCGATGATGACGGCACCTATCAACGTGCCCATGCCGTGAGCGCCAGCGATGCCGATGGCAAGCGAGAGGAAGGTGAAGGAGATGCCCATCACGATAGGCAGGCGAGAGCCGATGCGCCATACAGGATAAAGTTGGACGAGCGTACCGATACCGGCGATGACCATACAGTTTTGGATGAGCACCGCACTTACCGAACTATCCAACCCGATGGCTCCTGCGAGAATCATGATTGGCGCAATGTTGCTGACGAACATCGCCAATACATGTTGAAGACCAAAAGGGAGTGCTTTACCGACGGGCACCCTACCGTCTAGTTTGTAGAGATTCTCTATTGACTGTTCCATGACGAGTGTAAAATTATAGAATTTCTGAATAATGTGGCAAAAGTACAAAGAAAAATCGAGAAGGGGAAATAAATCTGTAAAAAGTAGTACCTTTAACGGCTTATTTTCTGATTATTCGTAGAATAACATGTAGTTATCTAAGATTTTAGGCGTTTATTCTTGAAAATTCCCAAAAAGTTTCTATATTTCTTTTGTTTTGTCTGCAAATTGCTGTACTTTTGCAGTGGTTAAAATTAAAAGACAATGGAGAATCCATATATCAAGCAATTCCCCGACCTGATGTCGGGCAAGAAGATTATGTATGTTCACGGTTTCCTCTCCTCAGGGCAGAGCGGTACCGTGAAGATGTTGCAGGAGCTGATGCCAAACGCACAGCTCCTGGCAGAGGACATCCCAGTACACCCAGAGGAGGCTGTGGAGATGTTGAAGAAATGGGTGGAGGCAGAGAAGCCAGACCTCATCATCGGTACCTCGATGGGCGGCATGTACACGGAGATGCTCAAGGGCTACGACCGCATCCTCGTGAACCCAGCCTTCGAGATGGGCAACACGATGAGCAGCATGACAGGCAAGCAGGAGTTTCAGAACCCTCGCAAGGATGGGGTGAACGAGCTGATGGTTACCAAGGGACTCATCAAGGAGTATCGTGACATCACGGAGCATTGTTTCCAAGACATCACTCCTGAGGAGCAGAGTCGAGTGTATGGCCTCTTCGGCGACAAGGACCCAGTGGTACACACCTTCGACCTCTTCCATGAGCATTATCCACAAGCCATCCGCTTCCACGGCGAGCATCGCCTCATCGACAAGGTAGCCTTCCACTATCTCTGCCCTGTCATCCGCTGGATAGACGACAAGCAGAACGGCAAGGAACGACCTATCGTGTACATCGACTTCGACTGCCTGCACGACAGCTACATGAAGGCGACCAGCTCGATGCACAAGGCTTACGAGATGCTGATAGAATACTACAATGTATATA
>CAVKXW010000197.1:2500-5763 GCA_963660215.1 Bacteroidaceae bacterium
ATTTCCGAATGGGGAAACCCGACCTGCGAAGGTCATCCCTCTCTGAATCTATAGGAGAGCGGAAGTGAACCCGCTGAAGTGAAACATCTCAGTAAGCGGAGGAAAAGAAAGAGAATCGATTCCGTAAGTAGTGGCGAGCGAAAGCGGAGGAGCCCAAACCGAAGCGATTTATCGTTTCGGGGTTGTAGGACTCAGCTGTGAGACTTGAACGGTTAGGAGAAGTGTTTGAGAGACACGCCAAAGAGGGTGAGAGTCCCGTAACCGAAAACCCGACGAGCTCTATGAGTATCCTGAGTAGCACCGGACACGTGAAACCCGGTGTGAAGCTATGCCGACCACGGCATAAGGCTAAATACACGATGTCGACCGATAGTGAATAGTACCGCGAGGGAAAGGTGAAAAGAACCCCTGTTAGGGGAGTGAAAAAGAACCTGAAACTTGATGCTTACAAGCGGTCGGAGCTCCTATATGGAGTGACGGCGTACCTTTTGTATAATGAGTCTGGGAGTTTATGTATGCGGCGAGCTTAAGGGTTTACGATCCGGAGGCGCAGCGAAAGCGAGTCTGAAAAGGGCGAATAGTTGCATGCATAATACCCGAAGCGGAGGTGATCTACCCTTGACCAGGTTGAAACCGGAGTAACATCCGGCGGAGGACCGAACCGATAAACCTTGAGAAGTTTCCGGATGAGTTGAGGGTAGGAGTGAAAGGCTAATCAAACCCCGTAATAGCTGGTTCTCTTCGAAATATATTTAGGTATAGCGTCTTGCGCTGACACGTGGGGGTAGAGCACTGAAAAGGCTAGGGGACACACCCGTCTGCCAACCCTTATCAAACTCCGAATACCATGTGGTGCAGCAAGGCAGTCAGACTGTGGGGGCTAAGCTTCATAGTCGAGAGGAAAACAGTCCAGACCGCCGATTAAGGCCCCAAATACAATGCTAAGTGGATTCAAGGATGTGGTTTTACACAGACAATAGGGATGTTGGCTTAGAGGCAGCCACCATTTAAACAGTGCGTAACAGCTGACCTATCGAGTGAAATTGCGCCTAAGATGATCGGGACTCAAGCATTGAGCCGAAGTCGCGGGATCCGAAAGGATCGGTAGAAGAGCGTTCTGAGTGCGGCGAAGTCAAGACGGCGAGTCTTGGTGGAGCGCTCAGAAGTGAGTATCCAGACATGAGTAACGATAAATACGGTTAAAATCCGTATCGCCGTAAGGATAAGGTTTCCAGGGTAAAGTTCGTCTGCCCTGGGTTAGGCGGGAGCTAAGGCGAGGCCGTAAGGAGTAGTCGATGCACAGCCGGTTAATATTCCGGCCCCGATCGGAGAGGACGAAGGTGAGAGCTGCGCAGACCTTAATGACTTGGCAGCCTGAGGCTACGGCCGAAGGCGCGCGCGGGGATCAACTTCCGAGAAAAGCCTCCGAAATAAGCCCGTACCGCAAACCGACACAGGTATCCGAGATGAGTATTCTAAGGCGCGTGAGTTAAATCTTCTTAAGGAACTCGACAAATTGGCCCTGTATCTTCGGTATAAGGGGTGCCTCGCAAGAGGCCGCAGTGAAGAGGTCCAACCGACTGTTTAGCAAAAACACAGCTCTCTGCTAAGTCGTAAGACGACGTATAGGGAGTGACGTGTGACCAATGCGGAAAGGTGAACGCTGGAGGTGAGAGCTTCTGGTCTAAGCCCCCGTGAATGTCGGCCGTAACTATAACGGTCCTAAGGTAGCGAAATTCCTTGTCAGGTAAGTTCTGACCTGCACGAATCACGTAACGAGTTGGACATTGTCTCGAGAAGATGCTCAGTGAAATTGTAGTCGCGGTGAAGATGCCGCGTTCCCGCAGCAGGACGGAAAGACCCTATAGACCTTTACTATAACCTGTTATTGGTGCTTGATTTTCAATTCGTAGAATAGCCGGGAGACTTTGAACTCTTACTTCAGGGTAAGAGCGAGTCGCAATGTGAAATACCGGTATTTGCTCATTAGGCATCTAACCGATCATCCGTAAGCCGGAATCGGGACAGTGATAGGGGGTTAGTTTGACTGGGGCGGTCTCCTCCCAAAGAGTAACGGAGGATCGCGAAGGTCACCTCATGCCGGTCGGCAATCGGCAGTCGAGTGTATGGATAGAAGGTGGCTTAACTGCAAGACCTACAAGTCGAGCAGATACGAAAGTAGGCCCAAGTGATCCGGTGACGCATCGTGGGATGCTCATCGCTTAAAGGACAAAAGGTACCTTAGGGATAACAGGCTGATTCCATCCAAGCGTTCATAGCGACGATGGAGTTTGGCACCTCGATGTCGGCTCATCACATCCTGGGGCTGTAGAAGGTCCCAAGGGTTCGGCTGTTCGCCGATTAAAGTGGTACGCGAGCTGGGTTCAAAACGTCGTGAGACAGTTTGGTCCTCTATCCGCTGTGGGCGTAGGAGAGTTGAGGGGTTCATTCATTAGTACGAGAGGACCGTGAATGACGCACCTCTGGTGTTCCGGTTGTCGTGTCAACGGCAGCGCCGGGTAGCTAAGTGCGGAAGAGATAAGCGCTGAAAGCATCTAAGCGCCAAGCTCCTCCCAAGATAAGCTCTCTCTAAGGATCCGGGTAGACCACCCGGTCGATAGGCCGCATGTGTAAGCGCAGTAATGCGTTCAGCTTAGCGGTACTAATTATCCGATAGTTTTATTGCTTGCAAATCTGCTATTTCCTTTCAAATGCACACCCATGAGCTTCGTTATTGCGAAGTCCGCTACGCATAAAACCTTTATCCTATGACCGCTGTCATATCCGGCAAAAAAACATGTGATCACCTTTCACACCGACAGCGCGAGGTCCCCCTCCGGTGATCACAGGTGAGGCGATACACACGTTCCCATCCCGAACACGCTCGTTAAGCCCTCAACCGCCGATGGTAGTGCGGCCCCGCTGCCGTGCGAGAGTAGGTCGTCGCCGGTCTATACGAAGCCCTCGTTCCTAACTCAAGGAACGAGGGCTTCTTCGTTTCCAACTTGGCTTAAAGCTTATGGCTTAAAGAAAACCTTCCCGCGGGAACGCGAGAAATAGAGATTTACTTCCCAAGCGAAAGTCGTTCATTATTTGCTTCATGCAAAAACGTTTTCTCTCCTTGTTCGCGGCGTTGATCACGGCGTGCGCGTTCCCGCTGGCATCGGACGCGCGCGACATCGTTTTCATCGGCGATTCGATCACGCAAGGCGGCTCGTATCTTTCCGGTCCCGTTGCGAGTTGGCGCTACTCACTTTTCAAAC
>CAVKXW010000198.1:0-5742 GCA_963660215.1 Bacteroidaceae bacterium
GCTTGTTGATGACCGTGCCGATAAACTCGTATGGGTTCAGCACTCCTGGGTCTGTTACTACAGGCATTGCTTCGATATAACCTATCTTCTGGATGAAAGCACGGAGGTCTTCGTCTGCCATCTCGGCGGAAATCAAGGTATATCCGAGCATGCAACCATAGATAGACATCGCCGTGTGGAGAGGATTCAGACAGGTAGTCACCTTCATGGTCTCCACCTCATCTACCGTCTTGCGAGTGGTATAGAGCGCACCGCCAAGTTCCAATGGTGGGCGACCGTTGGTATAGGTATCCTCGCAAACCAAGTACTGCACTTCCTCGGAGTTGACGAAAGGAGCGGTGAAGGTATGCTTCTCGGTGATGATGGTCTGGTTGTCCTCGAAGCCATCCTTGGCAATCATCTCCTGTACCTTCTCATGAGGGCGAGGAGTAATCTTGTCAATCATTGACCAAGGATAAGTTACCTTGCTGTTGTCCTTCACATAGTCGAGGAAGCCAGCCTCCACGATACCGTCCTTCACCCAACGCTCGGCATAGGCGAAGACACCAGCCTTCACATGGTCGCCGTTGTGAGAGCAGTTGTCGGTACTCTGCAAGGTAACAGGCAACTTGCCTGCCTTGTATCTCTCATAGAGGAGAGCGGTGAGCTTACCCATGGCAAATACAGCGTCGAGACCACGAGACAAGTCGGCGTCATTGAAGGAATATCCTTTCTCGGTGATAGTGAAAGTAACCATCTGGAGCGAAGGAGCCTGGAAGATTTCCACCAAGCGAGCCCAGTCGTCGCCAAACTGCTTGTCGGCCTTGAGGCTCTCGGTGATGGAGGCGATGACCTTCTTCTCGATGGTGCCGTTGCTCTGAAGGCTGACGAGAAGAGAGAGATTATGGTAAGGGCGATAAGCCTTGTCGATGATTTCGTAGTCGAAGCTCTCTGCCACGATGACACCACGGTCGTACTTGCCCGTGTTGAGGGCATCGTTGAGTACGGCGGCAGGGAAAGCACGGAAGATGTTTCCAGCTCCGAAGTGAACCCAAGTAGGCTCGTCGTGAGTCTTCTTGGCTACAGCTGCGATGTCATACTTAGGAAGCTGGTATCCCTTAGCCTCCCACTCGGCAGCGTTAAAGTTGTCTGAAAGAATGTCGTTCAGTTTCATAATAAATATATTTTTTGATATTGTTTTATGTTATTATCTTCTTTTCCTTATGATACGAATGGTACCTATCAGCATACTGAAAGGACACGGCAAAAGTACGAATATTTTCCGATATGCCCTCTCTTTTAGAGGATTATTTTCCATTCTTGAACAAATACTAACGTATTTTGAACGAAAAACAAAGCTCTATGCGTATTAATGACGTATTCATAAAGTAAATGTAACAACAAAAAACACTATTCCTCCAAACTCTTAATCTGTTTCTTCGGCGTAACACCGAGCGATTTCAGGCTCTCCACCCTTCTCATCACATTGCCTTGTCCATCATAGAGTTGCTTCTTCGCCTTGTCGAATGTACCAGAGAGGCGAGTAATCAAGTCGCCGATACCAGTGAAGGTATCCTCGAACACCGCCACCTTGTCATATAGGTCGGCGGCTGTCTTTACTATCTTCTCCACGTTCTTGTTCTGACGGTCGTACTGCCAAAGATTATAAGCGAGCTGGAGTGCCATGAGGAGATTGCTTGGCGAGATGATGATAATCTTCTTCTGATAAGCATAGCGACTGAGGTCGGGCTGCTGCTTCATCGCGGCGATGTAGCTCGTCTCGTTAGGGATGAACATCAAGACAAAGCCGATGGCATCATCCACCAACTTACTGTAATCCTTCTCTGCGAGTTCGTCGATATGCTTGCGAACGCTCTGAGCATGATTTTTCAAGAGTCGCTCTCGGTCGAGGTCATTGTCTGCGGCAATGGCATCGGTATAGGCGGTGAGCGAAACCTTGGAGTCGATGACTACGCTTCTGCCTTCTGGGAATCGCACGATGACATCGGGACGGAAGTTCTTGCCGTTCTCATCCTTGGTGTTCTCCTGGATAAAGAACTCCTCATCCTTTCGCAGACCACTGTTCTCCAAGATGGTCTCCAACACCATCTCTCCCCAGTCGCCTTGCATCTTGCTGTCGCCCTTCAACGCCTTGGTGAGGTTGGCGGCATCGGAACCTATCTTCAAGGTTTGCTCCTTGAGGTTGGCGACAGCTTGCTGCTGTTCCTGTTGGAAGAGTTTCATTGTCGCCTCGAAGGTGCTTTGCAGTTCCTTCTTGCTCACCTCGTTGCTGGTACGGCTCTCCTCCACCGACTTCTTGAAGTCAGCGAACTGCTCCTTGATAGGTTTCAAGAGTTCATCCATCTGCAAGCGGTTGTTCTCTTGCAGGGCAGACTGTTTGGCGGCAAGTTGCTCGGCGGCGGCTTTCTGCTGTTCGATGGTCATTCGCTGCATTTCTTGCTTTAGGCTCTCTAGTTTCTGTGCCCATTGCGCATCGCTCTCCTCACGAAGTTTGGCGGCATACTGGCGTTCGTTCGTCATCTGCTCCTTCAGCTCCGCCACTTGCTTTTCGTGTCCATCTTTCAGTGCTTGTATCTCAGAAGCATGGTGTCCACGTTCATTCCTCAAGATAATCTCTTGATTGTCCTTGATGCTCTGCTTTTCATTCTCCAGCACTTGCGCCTTGGCGACAAGCTGTGCCTTCTCCTCACCTGCCGTCTTTGCCGTCATCAACTTGCCGATGAAAAAGCCCACGGCGATACCTATGATTAATCCTATTACTATTTCCATTATCTTTCTTTTTCGTTAATTATCATTCAATTATAAAAGTATTATAATTTTCTTTCCAGAAGAAAACTATTCCTTCCACACTCTTCTCTTCAGCCACAACGCCAGGATCGGGTCGCTCATCTCCAAATGCTTAGGAGCTGATATGGTAATCAAGTCTTTCTCTATCAAAGCCTTCTTCAAACGAGTGATATTGGCGGCTGTGCCCAAACGATAGGTGTTTAAGACGGCAGACTGGGTGAAACCCGTATGAATTCCATTCACTATGGCATGGAGGAAGTTCATCTGATAAGCCGAGAGTTCCTCTGTCTGTTGGATAAACAAGGGCTCACAGGCATCCAGCAATCGGTCGATACCATATTGCAAGTCAGCCTCCAATGCCGTTGCCGCATCAGCCGTTCTCAACCATACGAACCAAGCCAACTGCTGCACATAAGAGGAATACCTGTCTGTAACACGGCATATTTCACGAGCCAAACCTTCTGGTATATGCTTACCTGTTGTCTCAAAACGCTGACAGATATACTCCACCCAATCTTCCTCGCTTATCTTATTCAAATAGAAGAGATCGCCAAAACGGTAGAAAGGATAACTCTGATTTTGGAACATCTGCTCCATCATGTGTTTCTTGCTGCCATACAAACAATAAGACACATGACTCTGCAACTGCCATACGCCACGTAGTCGCTTCTGAAATGATAAAGAATCTGGAAAATCCCCTATCTGCTGAAACTCATCAATACATACCACGAGGCGGCATCCCTTAGCCTGGGCTATCGTTTCGGGCAACTTCAAAACTTCTTCGGTTGTATTGTTGCTGGTCATCCATTCTTCCCATTTGTTAGAGGTAGCCCGAACGACAGCCGTAGCAAAAGCATTGATAAAATCATTCTCCGAACGACAACCGAAAGCATCAATACGAGCTATCTTGATGTCATCGCTCTCAACAAGTGAACACACCTTATCCACCAACGATGTCTTTCCCATACGACGTGGTGAAATCAAGATGGTATTCACACCGTATGTAAAATTAGCCTTCAGGCGTTCCGTCTCTTCTCGTCGGTCGGTAAAAGTATCACCTTCCACTCTCACACCGAAAACAAAAGGAGCTTCTATATGATTTGCCATAATCTTACTTCTTATTAGTTTACGGCTACAAAGATAATAAAAATATCCATTTTAAACAAGGTTGTTTAAAACAAAGTTGTTTAAAATGAGAAATCTTGTACTATATTCCCCTAAATTAACTAAAAAAAGAAGGGATGCAAGCGGTATTCCGAAGAAAAATATTACTTTTGCATAAGAATAACAACAATCGACAATACGAAAGTTGCACTCGACAACAAGATAACAATGGAAAAAGAACAAACATCTATATATCCCCTCATCACAGCCTCATCCACCTTTGATGCCGTGATACTCTGCGATGGCGACTATCCTTCGCACCCCATCCCCTTGTCCATCCTCGACCATGCCAAGTACTTGGTTTGTTGCGACGGAGCAGGAATGCACCACATCCTGCACGGCGGCACTCCCGATGCCATTGTGGGCGACGGCGACTCTCTGCCAGAAGATTTCAAGCGAAGATACGCCGACATCCTGCACCATGAGTCTGAGCAAGAGGACAACGACCAGACCAAGGCTACCCGCTTCTGCATCGACAAGGGATTTCGCCGCATAGCCTACCTCGGCAGCACGGGCAAGCGAGAGGACCATACGCTCGGAAACATCTCCTTATTAATAAGGTACATGAAGAAGTACCAACTGGATGTTACGATGATAACCGACCATGGTTATTTCACCCCAGTATCTGGCGCACAGACTTTCGAGAGTTTCCCTCGCCAACAAGTCAGCATCTACAACCACGGATGCCATCAGCTAAAAAGTACAGGACTGAAATGGGATTCATACGCTTATGAAGAACTATGGCAAGGCAGTCTGAACGAGGCGGTAGGCAACGAGTTCACATTAGACGGAGACGGAGACTACCTACTGTTCCGCACCTTCGAACCCAAGATTCCGAAATAAGGATAGCCCCCTAGAAGCAGGCTACACCTTATTATATATATAATGACAATAACAAAAACAAACAAGATATGATCAATAGACTATTATCCTTTCTTGACGCTTCGCCAGTAAATTTCTGGGCTGTCAAGAACATCGCAGCGGAACTGGAGCAGAATGGGTTCCGCCGTATCAATCCACAAGAGCCACTAGGCAAAGTGGAGGCAGGCGACAAGTTCTATGTCACCAAGAACGACTCCAGCATCTATGCTTTCCAAATCGGCAAGAAGCCATTGGCGGATGCAGGTTTCCACATGATTTGCGCCCACTGCGACTCCCCTACCTTCCGTATCAAGCCAAACGCAGAGATGGATTGCGAAGGTGGTATCGTGAAACTCAATACCGAGGTATATGGCGGACCTATCATGTCTACTTGGTTCGACCGTCCTTTGACACTCGCAGGTAGAGTCATCGTAAAGGGCGAGGATGCGATGCACCCACAAACCTTGCTTCTCCACATCAAGCGACCATTGCTCCAGATAAGCAACCTCGCCATCCACTTCAACCGCCAGGTGAACGATGGCGTGAAGTTGAGCCGTCAGAAAGATGTGTTGCCTATCCTTGGCATCATCAACGATGAACTGGAAAAAGGAAATCTCTTGATGAATGTGATTCTCGAAGAACTCAACAAGAATCAAGTTTATACAGATAGCGAGATTCATGGAAAGAAGGAAATCAAGCAGGAGGACATCCTCGACTTCGACCTTTACCTAGCCGATGCCACACCAGCTTGCACCTTCGGAGCGCACAATGAGTTCATCTCCTCAGGAAGACTCGACGACTTATCGATGTGCTGGGCAGGCGTGGAAGCGATGATAGGTTCCATGGTCTTCCCTTCCGACAAAGGATTCCTTCCTGACACCACAAAAGTCCTTGCCCTCTTCGACAACGAGGAGACAGGTTCGCAGACTA
>CAVKXW010000199.1:0-5710 GCA_963660215.1 Bacteroidaceae bacterium
AAGTTACGCGCATGTGAAATCAAGAAACAACGATAAAATCTTGGTTAAGTTAGAAGTTTTTTGTAACTTTGCCCTCAATATTCAATAACAAACAATAATCAACAACTTAAGCTTATATTAAAAGATGGTAGAACTAAAAGAAAATAGAGGCATTCCTCGCCATGTATTGTTGATGATGGCCATCATTGCTGGCTTTACGGTAGCCAACTGCTACTATAACCAACCATTGCTCGAACTAATTCGCCAAGATTTAGGCATCAATGAGCAACGTGCCAATCTCATCACCGTAATAACACAAATAGGATATGCGCTAGGTCTGTTGTTTTTGATACCAATGGGCGACCTCTACTCTCGCCGCCGCATTATCATCATCAACATGTCATTAGCCGCCATTGCATCAGTAGCCATAGCTTTCGCCCAAAATATCCAGCTTGTCTGGGGAGCCTCTTTGGTTCTTGGCTCTTGTTCGGTCATCCCACAATATTTCATTCCTATCGCTAGTCAATTTTCCATTCCCAAGAACAAGAATCGAAACATGGGGTTTGTACTATCAGGATTACTTACAGGCATATTAGCCTCTCGCATGGTCAGTGGCTACATTGGCGACTGGCTAGGTTGGCGCGAGATGTTCATGATTTCAGCATTTCTCATGATTGCATGTATGTTAATGACGCTCATCATCCTGCCAGAGATGAAACGTAATTTTATAGGTTCCTATCGTGGGCTGATGGTCACAGTGGTTGAAATTTTCATCTACCACCCCACCATCCGCCTCTATGCCACGCGTGCAGCCTTTGGCTTTGGTAGCATGATGGCCATTTGGTCATGCCTGGCTTTCCATCTTGCCCAGCCACCTTTCAACGCTGGCAGTGAATCGGTTGGAGCTTTAGGAGCTTGTGGCATCGCTGGTGCCATAGTGGCAAGCGGATTAGGCAAGTTTGTAACTCGCTGGGGTATTCGCAACTTTAGCCTGTACGGAGCCTTGATGCAAATGGGAGCATGGGCATGCGCCATCTTCATGGGCGATAGCTATACAGGACTCATCATAGCCATTATTTTGGTCGACATCGGCTTGCAATGCCAGCAGCTCAGCAATCAGAGTGGCTGCATTCAGGAGATACCCGAGGCATCCAATCGCGCCAACACCGTGTTTATGACCACCTATTTCATAGGCGGTTCGCTGGGAACCTTCTTTGCCGGCTTGGCATGGGGAGTACTCGGCTGGGTGGGTGTGTGTATTGTGGGGATCGCCTTTGCCCTTGTCTCGCTCACCATCACGGTAAGTTGCAAGAAATAAAACACAGCGTCCCAATGTAGAATAGAGTCTACATCGGGACGCTGTGTTTTATTACCTTAGTTACATATTTTCGTTGCCATACATCTCGTTCCACCAACTGCTATCGTCTTGTAGCCACTTGGCAAACCAGGCGAAGATGGTATTCTGCCACTTCAGACGGTGCTGGTACTCGATGATGTGGTGGTCTTGCCCATCGACCAACACCATTGCCGTTGGGCGGCCGAGAAGTTTCAATGCCGTATATAGCTGGATACTCTCTCCCACTGGCACATTATTGTCGGCTGTGCCATGCACGAAGAGAAGCGGTGTATGAATCTTGTCTGCATTATAGAGCGGACTTTGATCAACATAGAGATGCTTATTGGTCCAAGGATACTCATTCGCCATTGATACTTCACTGTAGCTGTACCCCCAATAGCCCTCACCCCAATAACTAGTGTGGTCGCTGATGCCAGCATGAGAGATGGCAGCAGCAAAGAGGTCGGTCTTGGTTTGCAGATACTGTGTCATGAAACCACCATAGCTAGCGCCTATGCAACCTATCTTCTTGTTGTTTACAAAATCATGTTCACTACAGAAGGTCTTGGTAGCACCAATGATGTCCTCGGCTACTCCCTCGCCTGCGGTGTCTACGTGACGAGCAGAAAATTTCTGTCCGAAGCCAGTGGCACCACTAGGGTTCACCACCAACACTACATATCCCATCGCCGCATAAACATGGTGTGGATAACGACTTTGGAAAGTGCGACTTGTAGGGCTGCATCCACCATAATAGTTCACCACCATCGGATACTGCTTCTGGGCATCGAAATGAGGAGGCAGATAGTACCGGCAACAGAGGGTGTCGCCACGAGAATTCACGTAGTTCCATGCCTTGCATTCGCCCAGTTCCACATCCTTGAGCTCACGAGCGCTGAGATCGTCTATGAGTTGACTCTTCAGCGCCTTGGTATTCATCTTGTAGAGTCGGTCTGCATTGGACGCACTCTGCCCCGAGAACGCCAACTCGTTGGCTGCGCTTGCCAGCGAGAAGCTCTTAATATATTCCTCAGGGGTTTTCAAGAGGGTAAACTTGCCTGTCTTCGGGTTTAGCTGGAAGAGGTGCACACAGTCCTTGTCCTCGGCAGTAAAGTAGATGTTACCATCTGCCTTGCTCCACTCCACGCTCTGTATGTTAGGGTCGAAGTCCTTGGTCAGCGGACGAACTTTCTTGTCGGCAAGCGACATGAGATAGAGCTGGGTATCTATCATGCTTGGTGTCTGTCCCTTGTCCACATTCTTACCGATACCATCGAATGCCTCTGGTGAACCAGAGAGAAGAATGCTCTTGCCATCGGGTGAGAACTGGGCACCATTCACAAACTCGCCCTTGTCCACCAAGGTCTCCACCTGTACGCTCTGTGCTTGAGAGACAGAAGATAAGTGGTTAAGGTCGATGCGATAAATGGAAGTGAGGGTGGTTGGTCGCTTGGTGAGTCGCTCCTCGTTTTTGCCCACGAGCAGGTATCGGGAGTCGGCAGAGATGTCCATCAGATAGATGTTGTGATAGCCGAAGGTGATGGGCTGCAGGATGCCACTGGCGAGGTCGAACTTGGCCAGGTTGGTGCGAGTGCGCCATCCAGGTTGTCTATCGTCGGGTTCCTTGATGTCATACACCTCCTTGTCTTTCTCCCTTCCCTCGGTAGTAAGACTGAATATCAAACTTTTCTCATCTGGAGTAAACTGGAAGTATCCCGCAGGAATCTCCGCAGCCAGCACCTCTCTCGCCATCGTCTGTGGATTGATGGTGAGCAGCTGCAGTTTGCCCTCAGCCGATTTCTGGGTGAAATACATCTTGCCCGAGCGAGGCATCCACTTCACAGCCTCGTTAAGAGTGGCCAGAACACGTGAGGTCTGGTAGTTGCGCACCTCGTTCACACCATGCGCCTTCCCTTGTCGGTCAACCCAAGTCTTGCGCACAATGACATACTTGCCGTCGGGCGAGAGCTGCACGCTAGGATATACAGGCGCACAAATCACATCATATATATTATAGGTGCGCTTGGTGTTGGCAGATGGTTCGTCCACGTCCAGACTCTTCCCCTCGGCTGTAGTCACGCTCACCTTGGGAGTTTTCCGAGCTGCATCTTGATGGGTACTTTTGTCGGTGGTGAGATATTTGATGACCACGGTATGGGTGGAAGGCAGCAGGGTGGTTTCAACCTTGTCGCCATTCATCTTTACTTGCTCACCATCCACAAAGAGGCGATATTGCTTCAGTCCTTCCACTGCGATGGTTGCCTTGGTGCGACTATCGTTCCGGATGGTGAAGGATGCCAGGTGCAAGGCATTCTTTCCATCGACGTTGAGCGAAGTCACCTCCTTGCCAGTATTCAGCGAGGCAAACGAGAGCGGCGAATCGAGCAACTTGTCCATCGAAAAAGACTCTCCTTTCACGTCCACGCTATCCGCCATCCAAGGCATCGCCACTGGATAAGGACCAGCATACTTGAATTTCTGCACATCGATGGTCTCGGCACTTGCACCAAGCGAAGCCATCAAGGTGGCGCTCAACAACCATGCCTTCATTCCAATCTTTCTTTTCTTTGTTAAATCTTGTTTCATTATTGTTTTTGGTATTATATTCTAAAAAATGTTCGTAAGCACCCTTACACTTCCTCTACGATTTCCTCCATCGACTTGCGCTTCTTCTCACCTCGCGGACAATCCTCGGCAATATGCCCCACTGGCACGATGACCACAGGCTCATAGCCCTCACGATGGAAGTACTGGTTGACGATAGATGGGTCGAAGGCGCATACCCAGCAGGTTCCCAGTCCCCGCTCGGATGCTGCCAGACAGAGGTGCTCCGTGGCAATAGCCACATCGATGTCTCCATGAGGTTTTTCGTCATACTTGCGCACCCAGTTCTCCTCCACGTTCTTCATGCCGACGATATACATCGGGGCGGTCTTGAACCATGGGCGGTCGTATGCCTCCTGCAACTGCAGCTTGGCTGCATCGCTCTTTACCACGAGCCACTTCCAAGGCTGCTTGTTGCAAGCCGATGGCGCCAGGCGCACACACTCCATGATATACTCCAAATCCTCCTGGCTCACAGCCTCGGAGGTAAACTTGCGAGCAGAGAAACGCTCACGACTTAAGGTCAAAATATCATTCATATCGTATTCTATTTAATCAAATTAATCGACTGGGCTAATCCCCCACAACCTGAATATGTCCTCCTATCGTTTCGTAGAAATATTTCCAGAGTGGCGCAGCCATTAGGCTCTGCCAAATCTCTCCTCTTTTCAACATCCCTAGCACTTCCTCGCGGGTGAAGATTCTCACCTCTACATCCTCGCCCTTGTCTAGGTGTTGCGCTTCAAGATGCTCCACATCCGTGGCCAGGAAACAGTGGGTGATGTTGGTATGCGTGCTAGGGTTGGCGGAGATTTCCATCCACTTCTTCCAGTTGCCACCGCCGAATCCCGTCTCCTCCATCAGCTCTCGCTTGGCGGCATCCATCGGATCCTCGCCCTCCTCGATGACACCAGCGCAAAGCTCGTTCACCGTCTTGCCCAAGGCATAGCGGTACTGACGCACGAACACGAACTTGCCTTCCTTCGTGATAGCGATGGTGTTCACCCAGTCGGGGTATTCCAATACATAATACTCGTCGATGACAGCCCCGGTAGGCAATTCCACCTTATCCATACGAGCCGTCAGCCATGGACGCTTCATCAAGTACTTTTGAGAGAGCGTCTTCCATTCCATTTCCTTATCTGCCATAATGACCTATGTCTTATTTTTCCTTTTCATACTTTCTGATGGCAAAGGTAATCAAAATTTTTGGAAATGCCTTAATTTATTAGATAAAAAAGTTCGAAGAACGGAAGAAGTCGCCAACCTCCTCTATAGAGTTGCGCAAATCATGAATCACAACATAGCACAGGGAATTCGTATGGAGGCTGCATATATGGCGGGCTGAATTGAAAATCGGCGCCCGAAGGGAAAGCCCAATAAGCCTATAACTTCCGAAACTTGAATTGTTTTATTATGGTTCAAAGCACAAACAGCCGACTGTCAAGAGCCTTGCAGTCGACTGTCCGTATAAGAACAGCCAGTGGAAAGTGCATCGTGAGGGGTGATAAAATACGTCCCGACGTAGTCTTTGCTACATCCCGACGCATCGGAAACTACATCCCGACGCAGCAAAGATTGCGTCGGGACGTAATTTCAGGCTCCAGCGCAAAGGGATTTGCGTTTTACTCTTCACTCTTCACAGAAAGTGTCTAATCCTCTGGCTTTCATTACATTAACCTTGTGAAGAGTATACATTACCTCTTCACCACTCTTCACCTCTCTTCACCATCCAGACGTAAGCGGCTCCGCGTTTATACCTTGCGACGTTCTCCGAAAGTTCGTACCTTT
>CAVKXW010000200.1:0-5705 GCA_963660215.1 Bacteroidaceae bacterium
TGCTCCAGGATAAACTGACGAGCCTCATCCTTCGGGATGCCACAGACGGCAGGAGTAGGATAAAGCTTTTCGAGCACATCGCCCAATCGCTCGGTATCTCGCAAGCGGAAACGGATGTCGGTACGCAGATGGTAGAGGTTTGCCGCCATCGTGGTGTAAGGTCCTTTGAGCGAATAATCGTCGGAAAAGCCCTTGATACATTGCTCGATATAATCGGTCACATACAGTTGTTCATCTCGGTTCTTCTCCGACCATTCCACGCCATCCACTGGATAATCAGCAACCGTTCGGGAAGGTTCTGCCCTTTGTGTGCCTGCCAGCGACATCGTAGAAAAGTCGCAGCCATCGCCCTTGAGCAAGATCTCAGGGGTAGCCATCAGCCACATGCCCGACTGAGGGGTGTAGACCAAAGCCACGAAGAGACGTGGATACATGGTGCAAGCTTTAAGAAAAAGTTTCTGAAACACAGGAGATTCTGGATTCGCATCTTTCAAATTTTCCACCCATGTTTCATCCACGGCTATTCTGGCAAGCACTATTTTGCGGAAGGTCCCAAGCTCCAGTTGTTCATGAAAAGATTCGAAGTCGCGCGCATAAGTTTCTTGTCCCAAGATGCCTCCAAAATTACGTCCCGACGTAGAGTTTGTTACGTCCCGACGTAAGTTTGGCTGCGTCCCGACGTAACAATCACTGCGTCGGGACGTATTTTCAGAGACATCGGCAGGCTCTTTTTCTCTCTCGGCAATCCCCGTTACAGCAACCAGCCTTTTCTCATCGGGATGGATGAGCAACACAGGACATTCGCTGGACGGCGAGAAAGGAGCTATCACGAACCCTTCCTTGCCATTCAGTTCTTCCACCGAGGAGAGCACTTCAGGCTCCCCATTACGCTGTGCCAAATAGGTGGCATGATGAAGATATGGCAGACGATAATACGCAAATGCAGTCATTTCGTGGGATCACATCTCTGTATTAGAAGCCTTGCCCGCCGCATCTTTCTTTGGGGTAAAGACATAGTTGGTCACCTGCACCGTACAAATGGTATCTCCCGCCGTATTCTTGATATCCACCTGCCAGGTGTGGAGGGTTCTTCCCTTGTGTACGAGCTTGCCGTATGCCGTCACCGTATCTCCCTCGCTAACAGCCAGCACATGCGTTCCGCTCACATTGATGCCCACGGCGATCTGTCCTGGACAAAGCGCCAAGGAGCCGATGCCCGCGACATTCTCGGCAAGTGCCAAGCTGGCTCCGCCGCTCAAGAATCCGAAAGGTTGGCGATTGCGCTCATCCACCTTCATCCAAGCTTGGATGGTATCAGGCTCCGAGGTGGAAACAAAGTGCATCCCGAGGGTCTTTGACAGTCCATCGGTCTTGTCTATTCGATTTATTACTTCTTCTATGCTCATGTTTCTGTCCTTTCTCTTTCTAAATTATCAAGCATATGCTCCTTCAGGACATATATGCTTGTATATTCATTAATCATAATGCAAAGATACTGCAAATAAAAGACAAAACAAAATAAATAAGGTATTTTTATACTTTTATCCCCCCATTTGCTTGGCACTATCAGTTTTTTCCACTATCTTTGCGCCAAGAATCAACAACCATCGACAATTTATGAGAAAGTTATTGCTAAACATTTTTTGCGTCGTTGCCCTAGGGGCATACGCCAACCCTGCCGACGACCTAATCAATAGACTCTCGCCTGGAGCAGCAGACAAGTTTAGAACCGTATTGGTGAAATCAGACAAAGACTTCTTCGAAATCGACCAAGTACCCAATGCCCCCAAGAAAGGGAAAAGCCAACCAAGTAAAGCCGCTCCCATCATCATCCGTGGCAATTCATGGGTGAACATCGCCGTGGGCATCAACTGGTATTTGAAGCATCACGCAGGAATCCATCTTTCATGGAACAACATGAGCATTGCCCTGCCAGCCAACCTACCAGCCATCAAACAAAAAGAACGCCACGAAACCGAGCTGAAGCTGAGATACGACTTCAACTATTGCACATTTTCTTACTCAATGGCTTTCTGGGATTGGAACCGTTGGCAAAAGGAAATCGACTGGATGGCCTTGCATGGCATCAACATGCCGCTCGCCATCGTGGGAGAAGAATGCGTGTGGAGAAACATGCTCTTGAAACTCGGCTATTCAGAGGAAGAAGTGGGCAAGTTTATCGCTGGCCCAGCCTTCCTCGCTTGGTGGGAGATGAACAATCTCGAAGGGTGGGGCGGTCCGTTGCCGCAAAACTGGTACAAGCAGCAGGAAGCCTTGCAAAAGAAAATACTTGGCAGGATGAAGGAGCTAGGCATGAAGCCTGTATTGCCTGGCTATTGTGGCATGATGCCACACGATGCCAAGAAAAAGCTAGGTCTCAACGTAACCGATGGCGGACTATGGAATGGTTACCAACGCCCAGCCAACCTATCCCCTACCGACCCACGTTTCTCGGAAATCGCCGACCTATATTACAAGGAGCTTACCAAGCTCTTTGGCAAGGCTGACTACTACTCGATGGATCCTTTCCATGAGAGCAATGACGATGCTTCCATCGATTACGGAAAGGCTGGCAAAGTACTGATGGATGCCATGAAGCGAGCCAACCCACAAGCCACTTGGGTAGTACAAGGTTGGACGGAGAATCCTCGCCCACAAATGATCAAGGATCTGAAAGTTGGCGACCTGCTCATCCTTGACCTTTTCTCCGAATGTCGTCCGATGTTCGGAGCTCCTTCCATTTGGAAACGTGAAGGAGGCTACGGCAAGCACAACTGGCTTTTCTGTCTGTTAGAGAACTTCGGCGCCAACGTCGGATTACACGGCAGAATGGACCAGTTGCTGAATAACTTCTATTTAGCTACAGGAAAGAAACAAGAAAATTCTCCACTCCTCGCTCTTCACTCTTCACTCAAAGGTTGGGGCTTCACTATGGAAGGTTCGGAAAACAATCCTGTGATGTTTGAATTGATGAGCGAGCTGCCATGGCGAACAGAAAAGATAACCAAAGAAGAATGGATTAAAGAATATTGTTTCGCCAGATATGGCGTACACGACGAGACCATAGAGAAAGCCTGGACTTTGTTGGCGCAAAGCATCTACAACTGTCCGATGGGCAACAACCAACAAGGTCCTCACGAGAGTATCTTCTGTGGTCGTCCTGGGCTCAACAACTTCCAAGCCTCCAGTTGGTCGAAGATGCACAACTATTACGACCCAGAGGACACTCGCCAGGCAGCCATCCTCATGACTAGCGTGGCAGACAAGTATCGTGGCAACAACAACTTCGAGTACGACCTCGTAGACATCTGCCGCCAAGCTCTCGCCGACCAAGGTCGCCGCCAATACCTCAAGACTATCGCCGACTACAATGCCTTAGCTCGCAAGGACTTCGACAAGGATGCAGACCGATTCTTGAAGATGATTCTCCTGCAAGACAAGTTGCTTGGCACTCGCACTGAGTTCCGCCTAGGCCATTGGACAGAACAAGCCCGAAACCTTGGAAAGACAGCCGAAGAAAAGGATTTGTACGAATGGAATGCCAGGGTACAGATTACCACGTGGGGCAACCGCACCTGTGCCGACAAGGGAGGCCTTCGTGACTACGCCCACAAGGAATGGCAAGGATTGCTCAAAGATTTCTATTACAAGCGTTGGAGCACCTACATGAAAGCCCTCAACGACCAAATGACAGCCTCCACACATGTAGATTACGAGGCTCTAGGCGGAGGCAAGAATGCCAACAAGACTGCGGCAGAACTTTTCCAAATGGCATTGCCTTCAGGTCCGCAAATCGACTGGTACGCCTTGGAAGAAACTTGGACTTTGCAACACAACGCCTACTCGTCAAAGCCTGAGGGCAACTGCATAGAAGTGGCCAAAGAAGTAATAAATATGATAAATGCAGAGCTATGAACACAAGATTAAAATCACTCGATATCATGCGGGGGCTCACAGTAGCCCTCATGATACTCGTCAACAATGGCGGCAGATACAACTATAGCATATTGGAGCACAGCCAATGGAACGGTTTGACTCCATGCGACCTCGTATTCCCTTTCTTCCTCTTCATGATGGGAATGTCAACCTTCCTCTCGCTGAAGAAGTCGGGATTCAAGCCTTCCTCTGCCATCTATAAGAAAATAGCCAAACGAACCATCCTGCTCTTCCTCATCGGAGTAGGAATCAACTGGTTCGACATGATTTGCGCAGGCAATGGCCTCGACTTTGCACATCTCAGGATTTGGGCAGTGCTCCAACGCATCGCCCTCTGCTATGGCATCGTCTCCATGCTCGCCATCACCATCAACCATCGCTATTTCATCCACACCATCATCGGCTTGCTCATCATCTACATGGGCATCCTCGCCTTCGGCAATGGCTATGCCTACGACACATCGACCAACATCTTGGCACAGGTAGATATCAAGCTATTCGGCATAGACCATCTCTATCACAAGAGCCCAGTTGACCCTGAAGGGTTGCTTGGAACCATTCCGTCTGTCGCCCATACGATGATAGGATTCCTCTGCTGCAAATACATCTCCATCGATGGGCAAGATGTATATTCGAAGATTAAGTTTCTGAAAATAGCAGGACTTATAATGCTAGCGCTAGGTTTCTTCCTCTCGCTCATCGGCTTCGGCATCAACAAGCGCATTTGGAGTCCTAGCTACGTATTTGTAACCTGCGGGTTCGCCGCATGGATGTTGAGTTTGCTCATCCAGTGGATCGATAAGAAAAACAAAGGTGACAATCCTGTAGCCAAGCTATTCCTAGCCTTTGGCATGAACCCACTCTTCCTATATGTCATGAGCGAGTTCCTTGCCATCGTCTTTGGCTCTTACGGCATCAAGGACTTAATCTTCGAGGGTTTCCGCAGTCTTATCCATGACGAATACCTCACCTCCCTAACCTACGCCCTCTTCTTCGTTGCCCTCCATGCCGTCATGGGCATTTGGATGTATCACAAGAGGATATTCATCAAGCTATAACACACTGGCAAGGCATGTCTTTCTCCTAATGAGAAGATGTGCCTTGCATTGCATTTGCACTGCTATTTGCACATATTTATATATAAAAAACTTAAAATCAGCCCATAGTTCAGATTTATTTTGTATTTTTGCACTCAAAATAATAAAAATAGATATATCTAAATAAAGTATGAACATTTTAGAGTTAAGCGAACAGGAAATCGTTCGCAGACAGAGTCTTCAGACATTGCGTGAGATGGGCATCGACCCATACCCAGCAGCAGAGTTTCCAACCAACGCATTCAGCACAGACATCAAAGCTGAGTTCAAGGACGAGGACGAGCCACGCCAGGTAGTTATCGCCGGACGTATGATGGGCCGTCGTGTGATGGGCAAGGCTAGCTTCGCTGAGTTGCAGGACTCAAAGGGAAGAATCCAGGTCTATATCGCTCGTGACGAGATTTGTCCAGACGAGAATAAGGATCTTTACAATACTGTATTCAAGAAGCTCCTCGACATCGGCGATTTCATCGGTGTGAAGGGTTTCGTATTCCGCACGCAGACTGGCGAGATTTCTGTTCACGCCAAGGAATTGTGCTTGCTCTCCAAGAGTTTGAAACCACTCCCCATCGTGAAGTACAAGGACGGCGTGGCTTACGATAAGTTTGATGACCCTGAGTTGCGTTATCGTCAGCGTTACGTTGACCTCATCGTCAACGATGGCGTGAAGGA
>CAVKXW010000201.1:0-5698 GCA_963660215.1 Bacteroidaceae bacterium
CCCTTCACCCATTGAAACCCTAGTAAATAAAGGGGATTCCAATGAAAAGGTGAAGAGTAAAATCGAAAGTATGCTTTTTCTAGCCTTACATCGCCTTGATGGTCTTCTCGATGAATGCGATTTCATCGGAAGTGAGGGTATACTTGCGATAGAGCTGCTGGTCGATGGCCTCTACTGGCTCGCTCCAATTGATGTCGGATTGGGAGGTGAAGTCTTGAAGAGGGACAAACTTGAACATCGTGTCTGTGACCATAATGGATGATAAACCTTGCAACATCATAAAGCGCACAAACTTAGTGCATAGGTAACGGTTCAAATGCTCTGCTTCTTCTTCACTGTCAAATGAGCCAATGGACAGCCAAGTCTCCGTGCAAACTTCTCCAGGATTCATAACTTGCCCTTTGCAGATGACATTGGCTTGCTTGCCACTGGCTACCTCTTCTTGAGGATGCCCAGAGTCTGCCCTGTTGAGCATCACCTTGTATTTGTAGATATTCTCTCTGAGTGCTGTCACTCGGCTGTCTTCAATATATTGCAAGCCTTTGCTTGTATATAGTTTGATGGCATTGGCAAATGGCTCTTCTTTTCCTCGCTCATAAGTTCTTAATCCATAAGGGCGTTGAGAACTAAGTAAGGATGCCAAACTATCTTGTAATTTCCCGATTTTAGCAATGATACCAACAGAAATGTTGGAACGAATAAATGTGTCGAATTCGTTTAGATAGCGTTCTTGTGAAAACCTCTTTCCATTGCAAACATTGGTCACCAAGCATTTTCCTGCTTGATACTTATCCCATCGGAAATAGCAAATGCCACCAGCGATGAAGGCTGATGGAAAGCAGTCCTTGCCATTTGGAAAATCAACCAAGAGCCTAAGATGCTTGTCATTGAGCATGATGTTTCGGAAATCATCAAGGTTTCTGCCTCCTGCGTACCATCTAGCTGGTATGATAAGAGACAAATAGTTAGGGGATAGTTTCTTTCCTATTTCAACAAATTTATGGTAGATAGGTAGCGCACTGGCACTATTGCCTCCATCCATCACTTGGTACGGTGGATTTCCTACGATTGCGTCAAATTTCATATATGTCAATTCATTTGCTTTCCAGTAACCTTTGCCGTTGCTTACTCGCTCGACAAACTGCTGGCTCTTATTGGTGATTTGGTTGATTAAATCCTCGAAATAGCGAGTGTTTACCTTGGTGTCCTTGAAACCACAGAGGGTGCGCTGGGTGATAAACTTCGCCATCGGAGTCTTGCAGATGACAAAGATATTTTCTCTCAACACTTTCTCCCAAAGGGCATTCTCTTGCTCACGAGTCAATGGCTCGCCAAACATTCGCTCCTCATCTGCCTTGCGAACACGATAGATGTTGTAAGCCATGTAGAGCGGATAGAGACCCGACTTGGAGTTGATTTCGAGGATATGGGCATCGGGGCGGAATACCTTGTGGGTTACTTCGCCTTGGTCGATGTATCGAGGCTGCTCCAAAGGCTCTTCCCAGTCGGCAGACATGAAGTTGTAACCACCGAGGCAGTCGCCCAAGTGCATGTTGACTACACGCCAAGGCGTGAGCACGGTTTCCTTATCGGGATTGCGGAAAGTATTGAAGATGCTGGTGATGCGCTCGATACGTTCCTCGATGCTGAGGCTGTCGGCAGCTCTTGCCATGGCTCGGATGCGTTTGCCTGCGGCAGAGAAGATGTCCTCGTCGTAATACTTCTTGAAACTATTGAAGAGTTGCTTGCTCACACCCTTTGGCATAAACTCCTCCCATGACGGAGCATCGATGAGCGAAGTAAAATTGTCGATAGTGATTTCCTCATCTTCGTTCTTGATCTTGGCTCCATAAAGCATGAGTGGCATACGGATGGAGATGCCACGGAGGATGGATACGGCGCTCTCTCGGTTCTCCTTCTTCTTTTTGAGTTCTTCGAGGCGACGCTTCTCTTCCTCGCTGAGACCTTCCTTGCTGCGTTTCTTCTTTTCGAGTTTTTCGCTCTCCTCGTATTGTTCCTCGGTCAAACCTTGGTTGTTGATGTCGATGTCCTTGGCTTTCGCCATAGCCTTGGTCTTGCCGATAATCTTCTTCAGTCCATCAAACTCCTGTAGCTCAACATCGGTGAGTTTCAGAAGCTCATCGTTATAGAGATGGTTGTCCTCAAAGCCATTCTGCACCACTTTTTCCACATACACTTTCTTGAGCTGCTTCATCATCTTGTTGACATCATACTGGCGCATCTTCGAACCTTCTATGGCGATGACAGGGCAGAAGTTGAGAAAGTCGCCCATAATCTTGCGGTCTTCCGAGGTTTGCTTGCCCACCTTGGCAGAAACCTTGGCGGTCTCGGCAAGCACTTGTAGCGTACGGTCGGGAGCAAAGTCGAATACATAGCATTGGGTCTTCATCTTGCCGTTGTGGGTGTAAGGCGTCTGCACACGGAAGATGGTCTGCATATAGGTGGAGGCTTGTGTCTTGTAAGAGCCCGATAGCATGAATACGCCTGTCCATGCCTTGATGCTCACGCCAGTGGTCAGTCTGCCACAAGAGAGCGTGATGGTGTAGGTCTCGTCGCTATCCTCACCGATGGCATCGAGCACATCCTTCAAGGCATCCTTGGAGTTCTCTTCCTCGTCGCCGTCTCCTGCCACGTTCACGATGCGGAAGTTGCCAAATATGGGGTGGTTACGCAAAAGCTCGGATAAGGCACGAGCCGCCTTTACCCCTGGCACCATCCAGAGGGTGTGTCGGAAGATATTGCGGAAGGTCTCGTTGCTATAAGGGTACAGGCTGTCTTTGTCGCTTTGGCAGAGCAAGTCGAGGAAGCGTTTCACGTCAGGCAGATGCACGAACGTTCCGTCATTGCCAACCCTGAAGAACTCATGGAAATTGAAGGCGATGTCTTCGTCGGCATAGTCGTGGAGCAATCGACCGAGGTCGTAAGTGTAGATGTTGAGCTTCGGCAAACTCTCGTATGGGTTCGGGTCTCCTTGGTGGAGAAGGTCCCATTCGCTCTTGGCACGTTGCTCCATCACATAGTCCCACGTATAGATTTCCTCGTCCTTGAAGTCATCGAGCAGATTGAAAGGCGTACCCGACAAGCGCAGTACCTTGGTCGATGACTTGATGAGTTCTGTGAGCACGGCTTGTCCGAGGTCGGTCTTCGTTCCCTCGTGCGCCTCGTCCACAATCAGCATGTCCCAAGGCGTGGAGAACACATCGTCGTTCTTGTCGAACTTGCCGCCCACGAGTTCCGAGCCTCGCAAGTCTTGCATCGAGGCGAAATAGACAAACTTACCTTTCTCTTGTTTGCTGTTGATGGTAAAAGACTTTTGGGCGTGCTGCGCCAAGGACGGCAGCGAACCGCCCTTGTTCTTCGAACCATACTCATAGTCGGTACGGTCGTAGAATATCTTGCTGAAATCCTCAAACCATCCTTCGTCCACTACAGGGCGATGGGTAAGGATGAGCGTGCGCTGATAGTTCATGTCCTTGACCACTTGCAGGGCAGACAAGGTTTTGCCGAAACGCATCTTCGCATTCCAAAGCATTTGGTTGCCTCGCTTGAATTGTTTCTTGGTCTTGGTGATGGCATCGGCTTGTTCGGGACGGAACACGATAGGCTCGTGTATGTCGGCTATCTCGTTGGATAGGAGCGAGGTGCGCCCTTGCTTCACGGCACTGATGGCTCGCTTCACGGTCTCCAGGTCGCAACAGAACCATTCGTTGGCATGGTTTGCCTTGTCGAATAGCTTGCGCTTGATGCCTGAGCGCAGCAATACCTTGTGTACTTCCTTGTCGTTGAAAGAGCAGAGTTTGCCTTGGTGCAGGTAGAGGGTCGCCTCGGTATAGAGCAGGTCGTAGGCTATGCCGGCGGTCTGGGTGTATTGGTTGATGCGTTCCTTGGCTGCTTGGTTCAGGGCATGGCACCCAGGCTTGAGGTCGAGGGTGGTGTCGTCCTTGCAGGTTGCCTCGCCTATCTTGAGACAACCCTTGTGTGCTTCGTCGTTGATGCGAAACACGTAGATGAGTTTCATCTTGAGAGCGGATTCGAAATTCATGGGCTATGATTGTTTGATGAGGTCGATGAATCGGATGCGTTTCCCTCTCTTCTTCGTTGTCGGGTCGGTCGCTCCCCAGTCTTTCACGAGGCAATACTTGCCGTTGTGCAATCGGATGTCATCTTTCTGGCATCCCATGCACGGCGTGATGGTTACCTCGTTCTCACCAAACAATGAAGTTGACACGGTCTTGTTCTCATGGCAAGTGTCAGGAACGACTCCACGCAGACCGTCCATCTGCCATACATTCCAAGAGATGATGTAGGCGATGTAGCGGATGGACTTGTACAGAGGCATCTTGCCAAACTTCGCCCGGTAATACTCGATGAAGGAGATGAGCATGGCTTCTCGGGCGAGAAGCAGGCTGTCGCCCTGCCACTCGTAGGCATAGATGCTCTTGTAGGCTTCTTGTGCCATGGTGAGCCATTCGGCGGAAATCGTCGTGTTCTCGCTGACCACTCGTAGTTTTCTGTCGAGCAAACCTATGCGTTCTCTTAGCGAAATGGCTTCGCCAGTGGTGGTGTCGTATCGGCTCACGATGTAAGGAGCCTCGCCGCAGGTTATCTCCAGTCGCTTGGCACGCACATAGTCTTTCCAAGTCTTGCCTTCGGGAAAGACAATCTTGTCGGTGTTGGTTTGCCAAGAGTGCGAGCCGTCTTCGAGGTCGATGGGATGGTTGAACACATCTGCCCTGCCAAACCAAGCCTCGTCGATGAGGTTGTTTTGCGCATTGCAAATCCATGAGGGCGTGAAGACTTCCGCCATGTCTTTAGAACGTGCCGTCTGTAGGTCTTTGTGCTTCAGGATGCGAGGCATGATGATGTTGCCGTGTTCGCCTGTGATGAGGGGTGGAGTGATAGGGGCGTGGTATTGGTAGCCCTTGCCCAAATGGGCATAGTCGTCCGTCGCCCAAAAGATGTTGGCTTGCTCGGTAGGAGTACTAAGCGTATGATCTTTCAGGAGAATAGATAACAACTCAGGCGCACGACCCCAGATGTCATCTTCGAGGATGTCAACTTCATTAGTCATGTGCTATAACTTGGAGCGCTGAACTATCTTATCAGAGAAACGGGCTGCAAAGGAACAAATGCCTGGGGATGAGATACAAAAGAAGCGCAGGCTTCCCTTATCTACATCCTTAGGCATTTGGCGTGGCCCGTTTGTACCAGATAAGTTCCGCCCACGCTATAGCATGGGCGTTTACGAACTTTATCTTTCGGTACAAACATCTTATCTATCGCCAAATTTCAAGGATGTTCCGAATAAATAGTAAACGCGTAATTATGATTACTTCAATATGTTATGTCTATGTTATGTTGTACTGTCTGTTTCTTGTTTTATTGCTTTTAAATTGTTATACATTATATGAGATAGTGAGGAGCAAAGAGTTGTGCCCCTTGTTTCTTTTTTATTTCACCCTTTCATACCCCTCGTAGTAGTACGACAGCTCTATCCCCTTGAAGATGACTTCACGGTCGTCCACTTGGTCGGTGAGGGCTGGTTTGAGAAGGAAGCGGAGCTCCAGGTCGTTGATAGGACTGCGCTCCATGGCTTGCAAGTATTCATCCTTGCCCACTTTGCGCCAATCCACCACCATGCCTAGGTTCTTCTTGAGTATGAGGTCGAGCCAGATGC
>CAVKXW010000202.1:0-5672 GCA_963660215.1 Bacteroidaceae bacterium
ATAAACCAAGAAGAGCGATGCCTTCCTTTTGCGGAAAACATCGCTCTTTATTAAATTATATTTACTGATTACACATGAAGATTAGTAACCAGGATTCTGCATTGCCTCCTTCTCCGAATCGCTCAAAGAAGCACCATTCTCGTTGGTGATACCGTCGAGGAATGACTGTGGAATTGGGCGATAGTAGTGCTTGGCAGGATCAAACTTACCGATACCCTTCTGAGAACCATCATTGAATGCATTCCAACGAGCCTCCAAGGTCTTGGTACGTGCCAAGTCTTCCCAACGCTGGCTCTCACCAATCAACTCACGTGTACGCTCGTTCAAGAGGAAGCACATCATCTTGTCGGCATCTGATGAGCAGTTCAATGCCTCATAGATTGGCTTGTCAGCCTCAGAGTTCAAGATGTCATCAACACTGTTCAAGTGCATGCTGCTCTTGGTAGAAGCTGTGGTCTCAGGGATGTTGTTAGACTCGAAGTAGGTATTCTCCTCGGTATAGATGGCGCCCTCAGCAGAGAAGCCACCACCCTTGTTGGTACAAACACTGTTCTTCTTGTAAGCCTGACCACCATCACGGCTAATTGAGCGATCCTCACCCTCTGCATAACCTGCACGGTCACGAACCATATTCAGGTAAGTAATGGCATTGCTATAATCCTTCTTGCGGATATAAGCCTCGGCAACCATCAACACATCATCAGCAGAACGAGCGATGATGGCATCACGAGTACCAAACTGAGATGCAATAGAGTTACGAGCACCATCACGGAACTTACTCAAAGCTACACCACGGTTGTGTGGGTAGATGGTATAGTAGTTACCAGAGTGAGTTTTTGCATCATTTGCTATGTTCCACTGGAATGGCTGACCAGCATAGTAGCGTACGAAAGTATGCTCTGGGCAAACCTTACCATCCTTCAGAACGAAATCCTCAGACTTAGTTTCCTCACCATTTGCATCATGTCCTGGGGTGAAACGAGTATCACCAGGATTGTTGACGATATACTTCAAACCGATCTGACCACCTACGAATCGATGAGCACCTGCTACATCATCCGCTGTATATTCCTCAGGATTTGCTGTCATTGCCGCTGCATCCCAAGTCGGAGCACCATTTGTATAGTTACATCCATACTTTGTGATAAATGACTTCCAGAAACGAGAGTCGTTGACACGGTCGAACACCTGCATGGTATATTCCGTAGCACTTACATAGCAGAACTCACGGTCGCCGGAAATATCACGCTTCATACCAGCCAAGTTCTGATATACAGATGGGAAGCAGAGGTGCATCTGGTTACCAAAACGTCCCCAAGAGTCGCTGTTGTCCGAGAACTGAGCTGCCAAGACAACCTCAGCCACCTTCTCATTGGCACCGTCAGGCTCTGTATAGTCCCAAAGTTCCTGGAAATTGGAACACAAAGGATGAGCGGCAATAACTTCCTTTCCATACTTGATTACAGCATCCAAGTCAGCATCCTTATATTGAGAATTCCAACCACTATAGAGTTCTGAAGCACGGAACAAGTGAGCTTTTGCCAAGAAATGAGCTGCAGCCGACTTGGTCAAACGACCTAGCTGGTTATCCTCAGGCTTCTCTGGCAACAACTCGTATGCCTTCTCAAAGTCAGAGATAATCTGAGCATAGCACTCTTCCTCGCTGTTACGAGTATAAGTATAGTTTATCACACCATTACTTGGCTCCAACTTCAAAGGCACACCACCAAACTGCTTTACCAACTCGAAGTAAGCGTACGCACGGAAGAAGTAACCCTCACCCAAACGATTGTTGTATTTAGCATTACTTTGGTCGTAATACAAAGGCACATTCTGAATCAAGATGTTGGCTGGTTCAATAGTACCAAACATATTGTCCCAAAGTGGCTGGTTGGAAGCCGTCTCACCTGAGTTCAAGTCAGTGGCATAGTGGTTCCAGGCTGCCATATCGTTGGCACCACCTGTAAACTCGTCGATACCCATATTGTACATATTATAGCCCCAGATATAATTGAACTTAAACTTCAACTTCTGGTATGTACCAATAGCCAAGTCGTTGATACCAGCCTCTGTCTGGAAGTAGGCAGTACCCTTCTCTGTAATCAGCTTCTCGTCCAAGAACGAGTCGCTGCATGATGTCATGGTTGTTCCCAATGTCGCTCCCAAGAGAAGAGAAGCGAATAATATCTTATTTTTCTTCATGATGAAAATTCTAATTTAGAAACCAATGTTTAATCCGATTACCCAACTCTTGATGGTTGTACCAGAACCATAAGAGGTAGAGTTGTTGTCATAGCTCAAGAGGTCGGTGTCAAGCCACTTACACTTCTTGTAGATAGTGAATGGGTTCATAGCCTGTACATAAACCTTGAGGTTGCTCATACCCAATCTGCTTGTAACGCTCTTAGGGAAAGTATAACCCAAGGAGATGTTACGCATCTTGATGTAAGAACCATCCTGATAACTCATAGAACTAGAGTAAGCATCAGCTGCAGTACCGTTAGAACCTGGAGAGTAGTACTCAGCGTCCTCGTTGATGTCCTTGATCCAGTAATCAACATCACGCATTGCATACATACCACCAAGAGTCTCTGCACCCTTGTTCACGGTAAACTTCCAACGAGCATAGATAAAGCAAGACAACTCGAAGTTCTTGTAACTGAAGGTATTGTGCCATCCACCAGACCAGCGAGGACGTACCTTGCCTACAATCTCACGGTCATTGGCATCAATCTTGCCATTGCCATCGAGATCCTTCACCTTGATCTGACCAGGCTTGCGACCAAACTTGGCAGCTTCCTCAGCCTCAGAGGTCTTCCAAATTCCATCATATACATAATCGTAGTAAACACCGATTTCCTCACCTACGAAGAGACGGTCATTTACATTTTCTTTTACACCATTGTTCAACTTATCCACACGGTTGCGGTCGATGGTCCATGTAAGACTGGTGTTCCATGTGAAGTCCTTGGTCTTGACAGGGATAGCGTTCAACTGCAAGTCAACACCCCAACCAGAAGTCTCACCCACGTTGGCGTAAGTGCTGGTATAACCTGTGAGCGAAGGGATGGTGGTGGCAAGGATCAAGTCGGTAGTCTTGTTGTGGTAGAAATCCACGGTACCACTGATTCGGTTGTTGATGAATCCGAAGTCCAAGCCAATGTTCCACTGCTTGGTCTTCTCCCAACCGAGGTCGATGTTAGCCATCTTGTTAGGAGTCTTGGCTGAAGCATCAGATGGCAAGTAACCTACCGCCGTGGTAGCACCCCAAGTATATACGTTGGACTGCACCGCACCCTGAGTGGCGTATGCAGAAACGGCATAGTTACCAGACATACCATAACCGAAACGAAGCTTCAAGTTGCTTACCCAGTCAGCCTTCTGCATGAACTTCTCCTGATCGATGCGCCAACCGAGAGCCACTGATGGGAACGAAGCCCACTTATGACCATCAGCCAACTGAGAGGCACCATCGGAACGCACACTAGCCGTCAACATATATTTATCTGCGTATGTATAGTTGACACGTGCCATATAAGAAGCCAACTGAGTCTCTGTCAAGCCTGTGGTATACTGCAATGGTTTGCTCAAAGAACTTGTGTTCCACCACAACTCATCTGCACTAGCTACATTAGCCTTGATGTTACCATTCTCAGAGTGATACTTAGAGGCACTCTGCAAGAGGGTTACACCGATGCGGTGGTCCTTAGCTATGGTCTTATTATAGTAAATCAAGTTATCGAGTGTCCAAGATACCTTGTTAGATGGGTTGTACTGAGCCACGTTGTTGCCATCACCGTTGATACCATCTGCTGCATTGGCTATGCCCAAGCGATAGTACTGAAGCTCAGGACCAAACTGGATACGATACTGCAAACCATCCAATGGCTTCCAAATCTTACCAAAGTTGAGCTGTGCGTATGCACTGCCATTGATACGGAAGTTGGTACGCTTGTTGGTATTATACTTCAACTCATCGATCGGGTTGATGATATTCACATTGTAAGCCCATGGGTTACGGATATAGTTGCCCTCTGAATCGTAAGGAACCGTCCAAGGAATCATGGAATTCAAGGCGTTGTAGTAGTCACCAGCACCAGTCACAGACTTAGAATAGTTGTAACCATAGTTCTGCGTGCCGTAAGAAGCGTTCATGGTGAAGCCCAATGTCAATGGGTCGATAGGCTTAGCCTCGAATGAAGTATTCAAGGTGAAGCGCTGATAGCTCTGACCTGGCTGCACACCCTTTTGGTTCAAATAGCCAAAAGAACCATAACCATTAAACTTTTCCGTACCACCAGAGGCACTGATGGTATGTTCCTGTGTAACACCAGTCTGCTTACCCTGGGAAGCCCAGTCGTAAGAACCGACCAACTCTGGATGATAAACACCATCCACCCAAGCCTGCTCGATGTTAGCCCAGCTGGCTGGCTCACCACCAAAGAGTTTCTGGTCGCTGGCATAATCTGGGGCGAAATCTGCACTGGCATCGCCATAAGCACCATAATTATATGCCGCACGACGTGCATAGTCCAACCACTGTGTGGCGTTCATCATCTTGGTTACATCGTGGAGAGTAGAGAAGGTAACGGTACCCGCATAGTTCAAGGTCACCTTACCTGTCTTACCTTTCTTGGTTGTCACAAGCACAACACCATTGGCGCCACGGGCACCATAGATAGCGGTAGCAGAAGCATCCTTCAACACCTCGATGCTCTCGATATCCTGAGGGTTGATGTTCTCGATACCACCGTTCTGGATAATCATACCATCCACTACATAAAGAGGAGTGCTGAGCGCACCGATGGAACGCTGACCACGGATGGTGATGCTACCCACGGTACCTGGACGCTGAGAGTTGGTGATGTCCACACCGGCAGTCTTACCCTGCATACCTTCAAGGGCATCCTTCACTGGCATAGCAGTCAAATCCTTGGAATCCAAGTGAGCCAAGGCACCAGTGACATCGCTCTTGCGCTGCACACCATAACCTACGACTACAACTTCGTCCAAAGCCTTGTTGTCTTCTTGCAGAGTAACTTTGAGGTCACTCTTTCCGGCAACACTCACCTTCTGTGTAGTATAGCCAATATAAGAGATTTCTACGGTTGCATTCTTAGGAACGTTGGTCAAGGTAAAGTTACCGTCAAGGTCGGTTACGGCGCCATTGGTAGTACCAACCACCTTGATGCTTGCACCAATAATAGGTTCTCCGGCATTGTCCACTACAGTACCTTTTACTGTTCTAGCTTGTTGCACCACATTTGTCGCAGCATTCACTTCATTGGCCCCCCATACTGGAGAAAGCATCAATGCTGAGCAAAACAAAGTAACAGGCAACACAGACTGTTTTAGAAATAGCTTGTTGTTCATGTTGTTGTTGTTTAGTTTATATTCTAATTGTTAGTTCTGCTGCAAAAGTACGCCGATTATCCGTCACTGCACTTTACATTTTGCTTATTCAACATTGTTTTTTGGCATTTGTTCGACATTTTTCAGCAATATTTACTTTTATCCCCTATATTCATTTGGCGTTCTTAATTATTTATCGTAATTTTGCAAAAGAAATAAAAAAACTATATTTTTGACATGAATGTATATTTTATATCATCATGACTTATGACAAGAGGGTGTGTCATAAGTCCATGACGCACCCTCTCAAACTTTAATAT
>CAVKXW010000203.1:0-5656 GCA_963660215.1 Bacteroidaceae bacterium
CAACGACCCCGAGATTACAAATCACGTGCTCTGGCCAACTGAGCTAAAGAGGCAATCTTTACAGCCGCATTACGGCTAAGTTTTCCACCTATCGGAAAACGGCTGCAAAGATACAACTATTTTTTGAACCGACAAAATTTTTTGCCACTTTTTTTATCGATTTCTTGTTTTTTCTTTAAATTTGGTCAATTGCACCTTCATAGAATCCACTGCCTGGTCTATTCCTTCCTCGAATGTGTCGCAAGTCTTCTCCACAAACAATGTGGTTCCTGGGACAGCTACTTCGAGATGAACTTCCTTGTTTAGAGCAGTAGCAGGCTTAACGACCTTTAATTGCACCTCTACTTTCTGTATATCTTCATAAGTTTTTTCTAACTTGGCGACTTTCTTCTCGATAAACGCCTGTAACTTCTCGGTAGCGTCGAAGTGAATCGACTGAATCTTAATTTCCATAGTGACCTCCAATTTTAAAAGGTTATGCCCTAGGATGGGCTTCAATATAAACTTGTTTCAACTGTTCGAACGTGGTATGCGTATATATCTCCGTGGTGGAGAGGCTTGCATGTCCTAGCAGTCGCTTCAAACTTTCTATTCCAGCATGATGATTGAGCATCGTCGTTGCGAACGTATGTCTCAGCACATGTGGGCTCTTCTTCTTCAGCGAGCTTACCTTTGAGAGGTTTTCCTTGACTATCAGCCTGACATTACCAGGGGTCATCCTCTTTCCCTTTTCCGAGAGAAAGACCGCAGAGTCTTTTTTCTCCACGCTGACATCCCGCAATCTCATGAAGCCTTGCAAGGTATCACTTAGCTCGTCGCCAAAAGGAACGATACGTTGTTTATTCCCTTTTCCCGTCACCTTCAGCTCTCGGCTCACGAAGTTTACATCGCTATCGTTCAAGCCTATCAGTTCGGAGAGTCGCATTCCCGTCTCATAGAACGTTATTATAATGGCACGCGCACGTACACTAATATAATCATCGCCCCAAGGCAGGTCGTCCAACAGCTTTTTCATCTCGCTTTCCTTCAGAAACTGAGGAAGAGGTTTTTCCGCCTTTGGATTTCGAATGCTATGCACTGGGTCGGATTCCACAAGATGTCTTGTCAATGCGAATCGGTAAAACGACTTCAGGGCGCTCAACCTTCTGCTTACAGAGGTTGCCTTGTTGCCCTCTTCCATCATTTGCGCCATCCAGTCACGAACGACATCTGCATCCACCGTCTCCCAAGAGAACGAATCAGACAAGTTTCTAGCGAATGCCTCGAAATGTTCCAGGTCGGCCCGATAGTTGTCTACCGTACATTGCGACCTATTCAGTTCACAACTCAAGTATTCCAAGAACTTGTCTATATTCAACATAACGTTGCACCTTTCTTTATTCGGCAACGAAAGTACGAAAATTAATTCAAACTACCAAATTTTTTGAGGATTTTTTACTTTTAATTCCTCCGAGAAGTTTTTCGTCTGCCCAGAGGAACGATAAGCTTTTATTATTCCTCGTTAGCGCGAAGCTGCTGTACGTAGATGGCGTGTTCCATCTTGAGACGCTTCAAAACAGATGGCTTGTCATACTGCTGACGAGCGCGAAGCTCCTTAACAACACCTGTCTTTTCAAACTTTCTCTTAAACTTCTTGAGAGCTCTCTCGATGTTCTCACCGTCCTTAACTGGTACAATAATCATTTTGTTTTGTTTTTTAATTTATTATGTTAAACTTATGTTTTATTCTACACAAAATGGCACGATGCCATAATTTGCGGGTGCAAAATTACATCTTATTTATCAAATAACCAAGATTTTAGACGATTTTTTACGCTAAATCGGTCATTTTGTTGGTTTTAGAGCTTTTTTAAGGGCTTGCAAGATGCTTTTTCGGACTTTTTTCAATGCAAAACTTGCAAACCTCACATTTTCAGGCGATAGGTTTGGTCGCATCTCTCAACCATTCCTTTTCTTCCTCATCGAGGTAAGGGGAAAGCTTGGCGTACACTTCCTGATGGTAAGCATTGAGCCATTCCAACTCCTCTGGCAAAAGCATGGATAGGTCGATAGGCGTGGTATCTATCGGACAGAGTGTGAGAGGTTCCATCTGAAGGAACTTACCAAACTCGGTCTCCATATAGTCCTTTATCAAGATGGTGTTCTCGATTCGCACGCCAAACTTGCCTGCCAAGTAAAGGCCAGGCTCATCCGTCAAGGTCATTCCGGCACGCAAGGGTGCTGGCATCCATTCCATGCGAATCTGATGAGGGCCTTCGTGTACATTGAGATAAGAGCCTACGCCATGACCTGTGCCATGGAGGAAATTAAATCCCTCACGCCACATGCACTCTCTGCCCACGGCATCTAGCTGAGTGCCCGACGCTCCATCTGGGAACTTTATTAACTCCAACTGGATATGGGCTTTGAGCACCAGTGTATAGACGTGCTTCATCTCTTCCGAGATAGGTCCGAGGGCGATGGTTCGGGTAACATCCGTCGTGCCATCTTGATATTGCGCACCAGAGTCAATCAGAATCAAGCCCTCTGGTTTCAGAGGAATATCCGTCTCAGGGGTCGCCTCATAATGCACGATGGCGCCATGTGCTCCATATCCTGCGATGGTATCGAAGGAGATGTCTCGGAACAAATCTTGCTCGGCACGCAAACCAGTCAATTTTTGGTCGATGGAGATTTCAGTCTGTCCACCTGCCTCGACAGCAGGTTTGAGCCACTTCAAGAACTTCACCATTGCCACACCATCACGAAGCATCGCACGATGATAGCCTGCAATCTCGGCTTCGTTCTTCACCGCTTTCATCGCAGGGATAGGAGACTTTTCTGAGACTATCTCCTGGCAACGCACCGTTTTCCAAAGATAATAGTTGGTCTCATCGCCATCGAGCAGGATGTTATACTCTGAATACTTCTTCAATCCCTCTTCCACCTTATTATATATATAGAGGGAGATGCCATTCTGCTTCAAATATGCAGCCACCTCGTCAGATATTTTCTTTTCATCCACGAAAAGCGACACCTTGTCGGTGGAAATCAAGAGATAGCTCACGAAGACTGGATTGCAATGCACATCCGTGCCACGAAGGTTCAGCGTCCATGCGATGTCGTCGAGCGCAGATACCAGCATACCATCGGCGTGCCTTGCCCGCAACGCCTTGCGAATGCGAGAGATTTTGGAAGAGACGGTTTCGCCTGCATATTCCAACGGTTGGATTTCCACAGGATTTTCGGGGATGGCAGGACGGTCTTTCCAAATAAGCGGCAAGGGGTCGAGGTTGGTACGAACCGTGATGCCGCCTGCTTTTCGAAGGTCAGACATCAAGGCAACAGTATCATTGTAAGAGTTGACCATTCCATCCAAGCCTATCTCATGCGAAGTGCTAGCTCCATCATTATCGTCCTCCTTAGCCAGCTCGCCCGCTATCCATTCAGCGATGGTAGGAGTGCCAGGCATTTTCAGTTTCATCAGTTGATACTCAGTGCCTTGCAGTTGTTCCTCTGCCGCCAGGAAATAGCGAGAATCGGTCCACAATGCAGCCGAGTGCATCGTAACCACCGCCGTTCCTGCCGAGCCATTGAAGCCAGAAATCCAAGCCCTGCCCTGCCAGTGGTCTGCCACATACTCGCTCTGATGAGCATCCGTACTAGGGAATATGAAAGCCGAGAGGTGCTCGCGCTTCATCACTTCCCTCAAACTTGCCAATCTTTGATTGATAACATTTGCCATATCCATATTGTTTTATTTTTTCTCACTTTGCCAGCACCTAAAAATTGCCCACTGCCCAACTTTTTGAGCAATGCCAACGTGCCAATTGCTAATTAGAGATTACAAAGATAATAATTTTAAGAATTAACAACAAAAATAAGCGAAAATAAATGCACGTTTTACATTACTTTTTCGTAATTTTGCGGTCGGAAAGCGAAAAAGAGGAACTTTTACACGATTTTCCGTCTTTGAAGCTTGTCCAAAAGCGAAAGGCCTAGGTGCTCTTCACCGAGCGACCGAGCCTGGCGAATCAGGAAACGATGTTTCTAACGACAGAAATTAATAACAACTTTAAAATATAAATTGTAGTTATGGAATTTTTAACTAATGACAAGCTTTTGATCGTCGGTGCCGGCGGTATGATTGGTTCTAACATGGTACAGAGCGCATTGATGCTCGGCCTTACTCCAAACATTTGTCTTTACGATATCTATGAGCCAGGTGTTCATGGTGTATTCGATGAAATCCAGCAGTGCGCATTCCCAGGCGTTAACGTAACTTACACTGTTAATCCTGAGGAGGCTTTCACTGGTGCTAAGTATATTATCTCTTCTGGTGGTGCTCCTCGTAAGGAGGGTATGACTCGTGAGGACCTTCTCAAGGGTAACTGCAAGATCGCCGCTGAGTTCGGTGACAACATCAAGAAGTACTGCCCAGAGGTAGAGCACGTAGTAGTTATCTTCAACCCAGCTGACGTTACAGCTCTTACAGCATTGATTCACTCTGGTTTGAAGCCAAATCAGTTGACATCTCTTGCAGCTCTCGACTCTACTCGTTTGCAGCAGGCTTTGGCTCTTGAGTTCGGTGTTCAGCAGGACAAGGTTACAGGCGCTCACACTTACGGTGGTCACGGCGAGCAGATGGCTGTATTCGCTTCACAGGTTAAGGTTGACGGCAAGCCATTGTCTGAGATGGGTCTTTCCGCAGAGCGTTGGGAGGAGATTAAACACCACACCGTACAGGGTGGTTCTAACATCATCAAGCTCCGTGGTCGTTCTTCATTCCAGAGCCCAGCTTACAATGCAGTTAAGATGATTGAGGCTGCTATGGGTGGTGAGAAGTTCACATTGCCTGCTGGTTGCTTCGTTAAGTGCGACAAGTGCGGTTTCAAGAACGTGATGATGGCTATGCCTACTACTATCGACAAGACTGGCGTTCACTTCACAGAGCCTGCTGGCACTGAGGAGGAAATGGCAAGCTTGAAGCAGTCTTACGAGCACCTCTGCAAGATGCGCGACGAGATTGTAGAGCTCGGCATCGTTCCTGCCGTTGAGGATTGGACTAAGATGAACCCTAACTTGTAATTCTCTTCTCGCAAGAGATTTTTATAAGTCATAAATAAAGGCTGAATGATTAGAGAGTGTTTCTCTTTCATTCAGCCTTTTTCTATATTTACAATCAGCATTAACTAATGATGCACCTCTTCCGCCACCATATCACACTTCACTTTATCCACAGCATATTTCGGAAGAAGCTTACTCATTTCATAAAGATATTCTGGTTCAAAACCGATTTCATTATTCCAATCTATCGTAAATGGGTCGAGGGTGAAATGACGGAAATATTCTTTATCTGCCAACTGACAGAGCATCCCCTTCCCCGATGCAACAAGTTCGCTAAAATCAAGCAACCTTGTCTCACCATTGCTAAACTCAGCGACTATACTATAATCGCCAACATAGCTTGCACTTTTTATCGTCAAAATCTCATCCATATCATTCCAAAGGTTTAATCTTATTAGGAGACTTGAATTCTCGCAATAGTTCCCAATTCTCCATCAACTCTTGTTTGTGCAAATCCAACCACTCATATACAAGATTCAAGGCTCTACGAGGCAAAGAACCTTTGATGATTCCATCCTCTATTGTAACAATGGCCTTGTAATCATTATAC